>JBPCQO010000164.1:0-4490 GCA_050998035.1 Gemmatimonadaceae bacterium
ATCCGGTGAACGGGAGCGACCCAAGCGGGATGGATGGGCAAACGTGTACAGAGTGGGACCTGGTTACACGTATCGACGGTGTGGAGGTTTCCAGAGACTACCTCGAAACGACATGCTCGGGTGGTGATGGGAGCGGTGACGGTGGCGGTGGTGAGGACGGTGGAACAACGGCCCAGCCAAAGCCGACGCAGCCGAAACCCAAGCCAATCGATTGTTCGAAGACGCCAGCGAGTGCTCCTACGGCTCCAACAGGTACAAATCTAGATGCTAATGTCGCGCAGGCCCAGCACATGTCTCAAGCTTCTTGGTTGAATCAGGTACGTCCTGGAGGCGGATGGGATTACGCACATCTAAACGGCCAGCAATATGCAGCGTTTGGGAATTTTAACTATGGTGCGACTTGCGCTACATTCTTTAACCAGTCCGGATGTCAGCGTGGCGCGGGGGCAGCAGCGTACGCGACAGCAGCGTGGAACGTTCTCACTAACCGTAGGGGTGGGTGGACGGGAGGGCCAGGAAACCCCTTCTCGCCTGCAAATGTGAATGGGCAGCCAGACTACGGAGATCAGAGCCGTGCATCTGAAAATCCTTCGGTGATAGCAGGCTACAACTGCACGGCCTGGCATCAGGCATGTCAGAAATGAGAACCTCAACGACTGTCTTCTTGCGCATCGCAGCGGGCCTGTGTATTTGCCTAGGCGTGATAATTATTTGGCTTAGATATTTCTCTCCACCTCAAGCCAGGAGCATTAGCCCTAACGGCAAGTATGTAGCAGAATTAAGAGAGTCCAGATCGATGTCCGCCATGGATTCAGATATCCACTTAGTGGAGATCGGCGCACGTGGGACACCTTGGCGATTTGAACGTGATTTGTTATTTCAAATCAGCGACAATGGTGCTCAGATCAGTTTGCGGTGGGAAGGACCCAGGCGGTTGGATATCGTATGCCATCGATGCTCCTATGGTCACATCGACTACGAGAGACGCACGTGGCGAGATGTCACAGTCACCCTCAAAAGTGATTGATGAGCCCGGAGGAGCTGCAGAGGTTCATCCGAAATCAGACTTTTGCGGATTGAAAGACTGACACTTTTCCCTCCGGCGAGTGGACAGCCCCGACGCGAGCGTTCACGCGAGGTTAAGGCAACGGTCGCGCGTAGCTGGAAATGAGCCGTGGTTTCCGAGTGCTACACCGTCGCCTCAGTCATTCCAACATCTCCACGTCAGTTGCGGAGCCTAGTGGCTTCGTGGATGCTTTCCGTATTCTGCGCTGCACGGTAGAACGGGGAACGCCGAGTTCGCGTGCGGCGGCCGAGATGCTACCGGTAGCCCGGACGAGAGACGCCATTTCTTGCGGCTCTCGGCGCTGGCGTTTGCGAATTGCCGGGCCGAGCACGTCATCCAGGCCGTTACCGCAGTGGTCCAGAGTGAGCTCGGATGACCCATCGGCGTTCGCGAGGATGTACTGAACCGCTGAATCCAGGCCACGCAGGTTGGTCAACCACTCTGCCGCAGCCAGAACCTCGACCAGTTCGGGGTTAATCGTTGGTGGGACAGAATAGCCAAACTGCTGCGACCAACGAGTGAGCGACTGGTGAATCAGGCCAGGAATATCCTGCCGCCGTTCACGCAGGGGCGGCACTCGGAGCCGGAAAAACCCAAACCGCGCCGTTAGATCGGGTAGAAACTCACCACGACCGGTCAGTACCGACAATGGGATGTTCGTGGCGGCGAGCACTCGAACGTCGACGCGTGCCGCGACATCCGAACCGACAGGGGTGACCTCATTGTACTCCACCGCATGTAGCAGCTTTCCTTGTAAGCATCTCGATGCTTTCCCGATTTCATCCAGAAAAAGCGTTCCGCCACGGCTGGCTACAAAATGACCGACCCGCGCACGTCTCGCATCGGTAAATGCACCGGCCACATGACCAAACAGATCCGAACTCGACAGTGCGTCATCAAGCGTGGAGAGCACTACGCTACGGAATGCGCTGGCTGCTCGCGGTGACAGCAGATGAATGTGCCGCGCCAGATAAGTCTTCCCGGTTCCTGACTCGCCCTCGATCAGGATCGGCGCACTACCGGACCGCGCGAATCGTCTGGCTTCATCCAGCGTTCGGCGAAATGCGGCACTCTCCGCGACGAATTGCGGCGCAGAGAGGTGGGTACTTCCCGTGCAATGGTCAGCGGTCATGAGTGATAGGCCCGTTAGTGAGTGGTCTTCTTTGCACGGTCCTGCAACGGCGCGGTAATCGAGTCGGCATCATCGTCCGTGCGGATCACACGCGGAGTGATGAACAGGAAGAGCTCGGTCTCGGTGGTCCGGTGACTAATGTGGCCGAACAGTCCTCCCACCCACGGGATGGATGAGAGTACCGGAATGCCTCCCTGGATCATCTCTCGCTGACGGTCTGTGAGACCACCGATCACGAGGGTCGAGCGTTCTCACTCGCACGAGAATGTGCGCCAGTAACACGGACGCCGTCCCGCCAAACCAGCTCGTCTATGCTGGAACTCATCCACTCAACCACGCCCCGGCACCGCCTTCGGTATCGCCTTCTCGGCCGTTCCCGATGCCTGCTCGGTGCCTGCTCGGTGCCTACTAGCCGAGCTTGTCCAGAGCCTTCTTTGCGTCAGTGTTCCTGGGGTCGAGCCTCTCCGCTTCCACGTACTGAGTACGTGCGCCGGACTTATCGCCCTTGCGGCTCATGATCATGCCGAGCCTGTAGTGCGCGCTGGCCTGATGTCCGGCATCAAACTTGGATGGCGGGGCTGCGATGAGGTGCTCCAGTGCTGCCTCACCGGCGTCCAGCCGGGTGCCAGAGAGCGCGGCACCACGCCCGATGGCATACTCGATGTTGGCGTCGTTGGGAAAACGTACGCGTGCAGTGTCGAGTGTGGCCCATGCATCGTCGTAGCGCTGGGCGTTCTGCTGCGCCACGGCCAGCGCCGCGGGAATTGCGCTGCTGTCAGGGTACGCCGCGGCCAGCGCCCGAATGCGTGACTCGGCTGCTGCGTAACGCTTGGCTTGAAAGTCCAGGTCTGCGAGGCTGAGGTGGGCTCTGTATGGATTGAGCCGCAGCATCGTCGTCACCTCACCGGCCGCCTTTGCAGCGCTCCCGCCGAGGAATCCGGGCGCCATGGTGTAGAACTGGTACAGGTGCTCGTGCGCGTCGTAGTTGGTCGGGTCGAGGGCGGCGCCCCGCATCCACTCATCGCGCATCCTGGGCGCGAGCCGTGCCTTGGTGATCATCCCGGAACGGAGCGCATGTTGAGCGTATGCGTTGCCGAGCCAGATGTGATACTCCGCGTTCCTGTCGTCCGCCTTCACGGCGTCACCGAACGCGTCCGACGCAGCTTCGAAATCACCCTTGTCGAACGCGGCCTTACCAACCGCAAACCGAGCAGCCCCGGGTGACTGCGCCTGAGCCGATTGCGCCTGAATTGAAACGGCTGCCGAGCATAGCAGTGTACCGGTCAAGGCGGCCAGCGCAGACCATCGCGCAGACCATCGCAAGGAGCTATTCATTGGCTCAATATGTGAGTGGGTCCATCACCGCGCCACGTCGGATGATTGTGTTACATGTTCGTGCTACGTCTTTCTGTTACGCAGTCATCACTTTGGCGCCGGAATCCACGTCTGACACTGCCGCAACGGTAAGGATCCCTTGTGACTCGTAGATTGGTCGGATTTCCTTGCGCAGCATCGGTAGTCTGGACGCGAACCACAGGCCGCCGGCGATGCACGCCGCGCCACCCAGCATGACCGTGCGCGGCGCCCCGATTTTCTCGGCGATTGCTCCGGCGAGCAGACTGCCGATCGGCGCCGTTCCCAGAAAGGCCATGGTATAAAACGCCATCACGCGGCCGCGCAGCTGCTCTTCCACGATGGTCTGGATGACGGTGTTGGTCGACGCCATCTGGATCATGAAGCCCGCGCCCACGATCGGCAGGATCGCGATCGACAACCACTGTGCGCGCGACAGTGAGAAGGCGACGAGTCCAGCCCCAAAGGCGAGGGTCGCAAAAACTATCACGCGCCCCAGGCCGAGCACGGAAGGTCGCGACGCGAGATAGAGCGCACCGGCGAGCGCGCCCGCTCCAGTGGCCGTCATGAGGTAGCCGAGCGTGTGCGCATCACCGTGCAGCACCCTCGTTGCGATGGCGGGCATGAGCACCGTGTACGGCATCCCCATCATGCTTACCAGCGCGAGGAGCGTGAGGGCGGTGCGAATGGGACGCGAGCGGCGTACGTAGTCAAACCCTGTGCGCAGCTCCTTACCCATGGATTTCTTGCTCGGCACGCGCTCGGCACGCGTGACGTGCATGGCGATCAGCGAGGCGATCACCGCGACGTAAGAGATGGCGTCGGCCATGAAGCACCACCCTTCACCGACCGTTGCGATGAGCAGACCGCCGATGGACGGACCGATGATTCTGCTCCCGTTCACCATCGACGAGTTCAGTGCGATGGCGTTGGGCAGGT
>JBPCQO010000172.1:0-2580 GCA_050998035.1 Gemmatimonadaceae bacterium
TCTGTACCCCGCGCTGCGAACCTCGCGAGCTAGCATCAGTCACGAATTAGTGACGCGTGGCGACGTCGGCGGCCGCAGCCCGATCTGGAGCGTGCTCGTCGCGACTGAAGTGGCGATGGCGCTCCTGCTACTCGTGGGATGCGGTTTGCTAGTGCGAAGTTTCGCTAAAGTCGTCAGCATCGATCCTGGCTTTAGGAGCGATGGTGTGCTCACCGCGAGTGTAGTGCTGCCGGAGTCGAATTATCCAGACGACAATGCTGTCGCCGCATTCTATCAGCAGTTGTTGCCGGAGCTAGCGAAGCTTCCCGGTGTGCAGCAGGTCGGTATCACCAACCACGTGCCGGTCAGCGGAAGCGGCTTCAACGGTGGCTTCGAAATAGAAGGTATTGGTCCGAGCAGCAGCTATACCGATTACGGACTTGCTACGGGTGGATATTTCCGTGCGTTGAGCATCCCCGTCGAGCGTGGCCGTCTGTTCGATGAGCGGGACCGCGCGGGAGTACCGGACGTAGCGCTCGTGAACCGAGCTTTCGCGGACCAGTTCTTCCCCGGTGTGGACCCAATCGGCAAGCGTGTTCGCAATCTCACCAACGACATGGCACGGTACAGCAACAGCGCGGGTCATTGGGTTCCCAATTATGGCGCGGATCGTTGGATCACGATCGTCGGAGTTGTGGGTAACGTGCGGGATGCGAGTCTCACCGCGCCTACTGCACCAACCATTTACGTGAATCCGTTCCAACGGCCGTACCGCGCGCAGTCCGCATTCCTGACAGTCAAGACCACCGTCCCCCCGGCGACGCTCGTGAATGCCATCCGTCCGCTTCTGAAGCGGCGCGGCGTTCCGATCGAGTTCGAGACGATGGATGCCCGAATGTCCGAGTCCATCGCGGGGCGCAGATTCAGCGCCAGCGTGCTCGGATTCTTCGCTGGTGTGGCGCTCGTGCTCGCGGCGATCGGTATTTACGGCGTGGTATCGTATCAGGTCGTGCAGCGGACCCGGGAAATGGGTATCCGCATGGCACTCGGCGCCCAACCGGGGCAGGTGCGGAGTCTCATCGTGCGTAACTCTATGCGAGTCGTTGCATTGGGGCTTGCCGTCGGTGTACTCGCGACACCATTGCTCACGCGCGCACTGCAATCGTTCCTGTTCGATGTCCACGGAGCGGACCCGGGAACTCTCGTGATTGTATTGGCGCTCTTTATTGTGGTCGCGATAGTCGCGAGCCTCATTCCAGCTAACCGCGCCACGCGTTTGGATCCGGTGTTGGCGCTGCGCTGTGAGTGAACCAGTGGGGAAGTGGATACACAGTCACGACAACTAACGACCACCGAGAACGCCATGACCGACCAGTCTGCCAACGTATCCAATCAATCTTCGACTGTTTCAGCTACATCGGTGACGAGATCCTCACCGGCACCGTCGCTTATTCACATCGACGGTGTTACGAAGGTCTATTACACGGACGAGCTGGAAACGCACGCACTGTCCGACATTCAGCTCGACATTAAGGAAGGCGAGTACATCGCGATTGCCGGGCCGTCTGGAGGTGGTAAAACTACATTGCTATCCATCCTGGGCTTGCTCGACTCACCCACCAGTGGCGTGTACCTGCTCGGCGGACAGCCGGT
This sequence comes from Gemmatimonadaceae bacterium, assembly GCA_050998035.1. GTDB lineage: Bacteria > Gemmatimonadota > Gemmatimonadetes > Gemmatimonadales > Gemmatimonadaceae > Fen-1247. The sequence goes on from JBPCQO010000172.1 coordinate 1,633, forward strand.
CGAGTCGCTCAGCCGCTCTCAACGTGCCGATGTACGCAATCAACGCATAGGCTTCATCTTCCAGGCGTTCAACCTGATCGGTGATCTCACCGTATACGAGAATGTCGAGCTGCCACTCACATATCGCGGCATGGCCGCGGACGAACGCCGCAAGCGCGTACACGCGGCACTTGAGCGTGTCGGCATGTCGCATCGAACCAGTCACTATCCCGCTCAACTATCGGGCGGACAACAGCAGCGCGTCGCGGTTGCACGGGCAGTGTCGGGCGATCCGCTCATTCTGCTCGCCGACGAGCCGACGGGTAACCTCGATTCGGCGAATGGCGACGCGATCATGGAGCTACTCGGCGACCTGCATCGTAACGGAGCGACAATCTGCATGGTGACGCACGACCCACGCTTCGCGCGTCACGCTGAACGTTCGGTACATCTGTTCGACGGACGCATCGTGGAAGAAGAGCGCGGTGAACGCGCACGCACGGACGAACGAGAGCTGCGCGAGAGCGGGTACGGGGTGGCTTGATGACGGCGCTTCCGCAGGACGTGAGATATGCGTTCCGTTCGCTGGCCCGAAGCACCGGGTTTACTCTCGCTGCTGTCATCACGTTCGCGCTCGGGATCGGTGCCAACGTCGCCATCTTCAGCGTCGTGAACTCGGTGCTGCTTCGTCCGCTTCCGTTCAAGCAGCCAAATAGCCTGGTCAGCGTTTGGGCCAATGGCGCGCCTAGCCGCGGAGTATTCGCCACGATTCGCGACAGAAGCCAGTCGTACCAACAGATCGCCGCATACCATGAGGGCGCCGGTCTCACACTCACGGGTCCAGGTGAGCCCGAGCGAATCGATGGAGCGTCGGGTACGGCAACGTTGTTTCCGGTACTCGGGGTCGCGCCAGCGTTGGGCAGGAACTTCGTGCCGAATGAAGATCAGCCCGGAAACGACCATGTAGTG
>JBPCQO010000173.1:0-5705 GCA_050998035.1 Gemmatimonadaceae bacterium
CGGGCGAACTCCATGTTCGCCCCTGACCCATCAAACAGCGAACCCCTTGGCAACATCAGCCCCAGCATCGAAGATCAGTCACATGTCACGACCATCGACCTGCCGGACCAACCGCCACCGTTACCAAGGAATCACCTCATGCTCTCTTCCCGCGCGCTCGAACTGCTCGCAACCCTGATCGCGATCCCCAGCGTCAATCCCGCCTACGATCCAGAAAGCACCGGTGAGGCCCAGGTCGCCACCTTCATCGCCGCCTGGGCGCGTTCCCTCGGGCTCGTGACTGCGCGTCAGACCGTCTTTCCCGGGCGCGACAACATTCTCGTCCGCCTCGAGGGACCATCCACCGCCAACGCACCGGTGCTCCTCTTCGAATCGCACATGGATACCGTCAGCGCCGACGCGATGCCCGCTGCCTTCACCCCCACCATCCGCGAGGGACGCTTATATGGAAGAGGCGCCTGCGACACCAAGAGCACGATGGCCGCGATGATGGCCGCGATCGAATCGCTTGTCGATGACCGTAATGCCCTCGCATGCACGATCGAGTTCCTTGCCGCGGTCGATGAGGAAACCGGCGGCGCCGGAGTCAATGCCTACTTCGAGGCCGGCGCATGTGCAGATGGCGCAGTCGTCGGCGAGCCCACCGAACTGCGCGTCATCCACGCCCACAATGGCTGCGTTCGTGGCGACATCACCGTCATTGGGCGTGCCGCGCATACATCCGTCGCCGCGGATGGGATCAACGCGATTACCGGGATGGCGGAGGTCATTATCGCCCTGCGCGATGTGCATGCCGAATTGGTCGATGCTCCAGGCGGGATTGCGGCGAACGGCTCGCTGACCGTCAGCCTGATTCACGGCGGCACCGGCATCAACATCGTGCCCGCCGAATGCACGATCAGCTACGACCGCCGGATCGTGCCCGGTCAGCTGCCAGACGCGGTCATCGCCGAAATCGATGCGGCGATTGATACGGTCCGCGCCAGTCGTCCTGATCTCACCATCGATCGTGCAACTCCGTGGCTTGTCAGTCCTGCGCTATCAACCCCACTCGACAGTGCCGTTCTGGTCGCCGCGTCCGCCGCCAATCGCGCGCTCGGTCTCAATCCCGATCCCGCCACCGTCCCGTATGGATCCGACGCCAGCCGCCTGAGCGACCCGAGTCACAGCTCACTTGGCATCCCGGCGATCGTCTATGGACCGGGCTCGATCGCCCAGGCCCATGGCGCCGATGAATATGTCGAGATTGCCCAACTCGAGTCAGCCACGAACTTTTACCGCGCCGTCGCCCTCAACTTCGGAAAGCGGGAGTGATCGAGGATCACGCCTTCAGGCTGTCGAGAAAAGCATTCATCCCGTCGGCAAGAAGTCGACAGCGCGCGGTGAGACAGCATCGCGGATAAGCTGAGACCTGCACGACACGGCAGTTCAGTACAGGCGCTGTAGGTCCGGCAGTAGCTCAGTCTCGATGCGTCGCCGAAGCTCGTCTCGCGCCGTGCGGAACGCCGCCAGTCGCTTGACGGCCGACCCTTCGACCTGCGACGGATCATCTATTGACCAATGCCGCCGATGGCGCGCACTGGGAAAGACCAGGCAGGCGTCGTTCGCGCCATCGCAGACGGTAACGACGGCATCGAACCGCTCGCCGAGATAGCGGTCGAGCGTCTTGGATTCCTGCGCCGAGATGTCGATGCCACTCTCGCGCATCGCGGCGACGGCTTCCGGTCGGACCGACGTCGCGACCGTTCCCGCGCTGAAGACTGCGACGTGCTCGCCGCCGACCGAGCGCAGCAAGCCTTCAGCCATCTGCGACCGGGCGCTGTTGTGCGTGCAGAGAAAGAGCACGCGGGCGGGTCGCTCCGTCATAGCGTTGCTTCCTTTCGTTCGATCCGCAGTCCGTCGGCACCGCCCGGCAGGTCATCGAACGCCGATGGATCGGGCAACGTGCCGTCGAGCATGTCCCAATAGCGGTCGGTGATCTCGGCGCTGTACTTGTCGGGCACGAAATGCCGATACGCCATCGTCTGCAAGCCCAGGTGCATCAGCTCGCGTCCGTAGGGCAGGTGCTTCAGAATGTTGGCGACGTGGACATGTCGCTGATGCGTGAAGTTCGGCATCTGCCCGGATAGGAAGAGCGTCATGACGTTGCGGTAGCGGCGTTCGATGTGCAGCGATTCGATGCTGCGCTTCGGCTTGCCGTTGGCGGTGAACGCGGTCATATCTTCTCGCTTCGGTGACTAGCAGTCGCCGCAGTCGCAGCGACCGGCGCGGATGCAGCAACGGACGCGGCGCAGCGCCAGCAGCGGCACGAAGATCTTGATCCGGCTGTCCCACAGGCTCGACACGGCATCGCGTGCGCAGGCGTCGAGCACTGGATGAATCAGGCAGGCGTCGGGCGCGCACTCTTCGGCGGCTCCGCGCCTGACGAGTGCGACGACACGTTCGACGTCGTTCGGGATGCTCGCGATGGGACCGTCGATCACGCGGACACGTCCTTTCCGTTTTCGTCGCCACGGACAAACCGGTAGGCAATGACGCCACAGACCGCGCCGAGCGCGGGACCGGCGACGTAGAGCCATTGATCGGCCCACATCCACGTCACCAGCGCGGGCGCGAGCGAACGCGCCGGATTCATGCTCGCGCCAGAGATCGGACCGGCGAAGAGCGCTTCTAAGCCGATGGTGCCGCCGATGGCGATAGCCGCCGCCTGCCCGGCGGCACGAACGTCGGTCGAGACCGACGTGATCACGAACATGAGCAGGAAGGTCAAGACGGCCTCGAGCAGGAACGACCGCTGTGCCGAGCCAACCGGCAGCGTCGCGCCGAGATGCGCCGTCGTGCCGAACATCCCTCGCAGTAGCAGGCTCGCGGTGATGCCGCCGAGCAGTTGCGCCGCCCAGTAGCACGGCACGTCGGCCCACGGGAAGTGACGCCCGACGGCGAAGCCGAGCGTCACGGCGGGATTGAAGTGCGCGCCGGAGATGTGCCCGGCGGCGTAGATCATCACCATGATGACGAGGCCGAAGGTCAGGCCGATGCCGATATGTCCAACGCCGCCGCCTGTCTCGGCGTCGATCACGACCGCGCCTGTGCCCGCGAAGACGAGCGCGAAGGTGCCGCTTAGGGCTTGCGGGCACGTACGAAGGCACTGATGACCTTGCCGCCGCTCGCGTCGAACCGGGCATACACCGATTCGTCCCATGTAGGTTCAGAGCCGCCGCAGCATGACGCACCACCGCGCAGGCTCTCGGCAAGCTCGCGGGGATCGTAGACCCGCGTGACCTGCATCTCGACGTCGTCGAAGCCCGCGTCGGCGAGTAATCGGAGGTATTCGTTCTCTTCCAATGCGCCCGCGACGCAGCCGACCCAGGCTTCCATATCCGCTCGCAGGTCGGCGGGCAATTCGCCCTGCGACACGACGTCGGACACCGCGAAGCGCCCGCCCGGCTTCAAGACGCGGAACGCTTCGCGCAGCACCTTCCCTTTGTCGCTGGCGAGATTGATCACGCAGTTCGAGATCACGACATCGACGGCATTCTCTGGCAAGGGGATCGCTTCGATATGCCCCTTCAGGAACTTCACGTTCTCGACACCAGCTTCGGCTTGATTGCGCTCGGCAAGTGCGAGCATCTCGTCGGTCATGTCCAAACCGTACGCGAAGCCGGTCGGACCGACGCGCTTCGCCGAGAGCAAGACATCGATGCCACCGCCCGAACCGAGATCGAGCACGGTTTCGCCGGGATGAAGCTGCGCGAGCGCGGTCGGATTGCCGCAACCGAGCGAGACTGCGACGGCGGCTTCGGATAAGTCGGCGACTTCATCGGCGGCGTACAAATTGGACGTCACCGGATCGGCGTTCTCCGTACGGCAGCAGCCAGAACCGCATCCGCCCGACTCGGCGACGTGGCGGGCTCTTTCGGCGTACTTCTCACGAACGGTCTCGCGAATCTGATCAGATGCGATCTGCTTGACGTTGACACTCATTGCAACGGCCTGCCTTTCATCGACGCTCGTCTATCTCTCGGCGCAAGAAAAAAACCGCGCTAGCCCGTCGCCGCAAGCAGCGACGGCGCGAACGAGTCGAGCGAGTCTCGCAACAGCGCCAAACTGCGAGCATCGGCGGCGTAGTACGCCCACACGCCGCGTCGGGACACGGTGATGAGACCGGCATCGCGCAGCACCTTCATGTGGTGCGAGATCGTCGGTTGGCTGACCTGAAAGCGGTCAACGACATCACAGGCGCAGATCGGCGCGTCTTGCGCGGCGACCAGCCGGTAGATGTCAAGCCGCGTCGGGTCGGACAGCGCCTTGAATATCCCGACTAACCGTCCGTGCTCCGTCACCGGAAGCGAAATCGGCTCGTTCGGAACGTCGCAGCAGCCATCGGGTCGTGTCTTCGTGCTCATGACGACATCCTAGTGCAGAGATAGATGATTGTCAATCTATTGAGCATACCTGCTCAATGGGAACGCCGTGATCGGCGAATCGACCGGCCGCCTTCATGAATCTACGACGAGAAATCCGGAGACGGGATTCTCTGACCTGCGTAGAACTGGACATCAAAGCTCCCTTCGAACTGCACGACATCGTACATCTGACATGGTTATCGCGACCATCGCTATAACCAAACTGAAGACCCAGTTCAATATGGTACATAGGGAAGCTATTATGGCAATGACCGGATTCTCTCCCGGTTAGATTGGCGACCTCATGTGATATCCCCAAGCATTGGGTTGGTCATGCATCCCGAAAAAGCGTCTGAAGGCATGGTGCTGGATAGCAATTTGTGGAAGGTGGATACGAGCCGCTTCGTTCTCAGTGCTCTGGAATCTAGCGGTCAGTCAACGATGATTCGCTGGTTCGGCAACACCCGTCTGAACCCCGTAGATGCGGCCTTCATGGCCGCGCATCGCGATGCGATGCTTCGGCCACAGGGCGAAACGTCTCGGTCACACCAGCAATCGACCCGTGGCAGAGCACTTGGGACGTCAACTTCTCGATATCCACCCCAGACCCAGCCGACCATCAGCTATAGTCACCGGAGCTCTCCCGTTCCGCGGCCCATCGAGAACTGAGCGACCATTGGCTGCATCCATCGTCCCTCCACCAACCAGAACCGCCAACCTGACACCTTTCCTGCTGCTCTCGGCAGGCACGTTGCTGGCTGGCATCGGCAATGGCATCGCGATCGTCGCCCTGCCCTGGCTGGTCCTGGAACGCACCGGCAGCGCGACCAGTGCCGCTCTCGTGGCGGCGGCCGCCGCAATTCCGCTCCTCTCCGCCAGCCTCCCCTCTGGCACGATCGTCGACCTCGCCGGTCGCCGCCGTCTCGCCCTCGCCTCCCACGCCCTCCCCGCCCCCTCTGTGATGGCGATTCCGGTGATCGATGCCACCTTCGGCCTGACGGTTGCCAGCCTCGCGATCCTGGCCGCGCTCGGTGCGGTCTTCGATCCCGCCGGGATCACCGCCCGCGAAACAATGCTCCCGGAAGCGGCACGGACCTCCGGTCTCCGTCTGGACCGCGTCAACAGCATCCACGAGGCGATATTCAACGGCGCCTACCTCATCGGGCCCGTTCTGGGCCGCCTACTCGTCGCCACGATCGGCGCGGTCAACACCCTCTGGTTCACGTGCGCCGGGTTCGCCTTTTCCATGATCGCGATTTCCCGCGCCCTCCTTGCCGCAGCGGATAACCCCTCCCATCC
>JBPCQO010000230.1:0-2684 GCA_050998035.1 Gemmatimonadaceae bacterium
TGTCAATCCGCTGGTCACGGGTGGGATAGCGGCGGCGACATGGCTGCCAGATGACAGGTTCTACTACAAGAATTCCACCACTGCCGGTTCGGAGTGGGTGCTAGTTGATCCGGCGAAGGGGACACGGGTCGCACTCTTCAACGCTCCCGCGGTGGCACAGGCGCTGATCCGCGCTCGTGCAGGCACGATCGATCCGCGCAACATTCCGGCGCAACGGGCTGCGCTCTCTAGCGATGGCCGCAATGTTACGCTCGATATTGGCGACCGGAAGTGGCGCTGCGACGTTGCTGGTGGAAGCTGCACCGCGGACACGAGCTCGTCCGCGGGGCCGCCGGTGGTACTGTCTCCCGACGGCAAGCGCGCTGCATTCATTCGTGATTGGAACCTGTGGGTTCGCGACGTGGCTACGGGGCATGAGCGTCAGCTCACCACAGATGGGTTGAAGGATTTCGGGTACGCCACTGACAATGCGGGATGGGTACACAGCGATCGTCCGGTACTGCTCTGGTCGCCTGACTCGAAAAAGATCGCGACGCAGCAACAGGATGACCGCAAGGTTGGCGACATGTACCTCGTGGACACGCGCGTCGGTCACCCGCATCTCTCAACGTGGAAGTATCCGCTACCGGGTGATAGCGTGGTATCGATGATCCAGCGGGTGATCATCGACGTTGATGGTAACCACATTGTCCGCCTTCGGACGCCGCCAGATTATCATCGCGCAATGCTCGGCGATGATATCAACATGAAGGACCTGATCTGGAGCCCGGACGGCGCGCGGCTCGCCTACGTGAGCACCTCGCGTGACCACAAGAACGCGACGGTGAAGCTGGCGGATGCGACGACGGGCACGGTGCGGACGGTGTTCGAGGAAAGCTCGCCCACGCAGTTTGAATCCGTGGCAGGGTGGCGCGTGATCTGGCCGGCGAACGAAATCATCTGGTCGTCCGAGCGAGACAACTGGGCGCAGCTGTACGCGTATGATCTGAACACGGGCAAGCTGCTGCGCAAGATTACTACGGGTGAGGGGCCGGTAGAGTCGATCGCACACGTATATCCCGGTACCCGCACCATGCTGGTCGAGGCGCTCGGCCGCACACCAAACGAAGATCCATACTTCCGCCATTTCTACTCTGTCGGGCTGGACGGCCGCGGGTGGACCGCGCTCACGCCGGAGAGCGGCGATCACTCGGTTCAGGTATCGCCGAGTGGGCGGTACATGGTCGACAGCTACTCCAAGCCGGACGTTCCGCCGACAGTTGTGCTGCGCGATGCGACCGGACGTGTGGTGATGCAGCTCGGGCACGCGGATATCTCGCGACTCGTGGCCGCAGGTTGGAAGCCGCCAATTCCGTTCGTGACAACGGCGCACGACGGCAAGACCAAGCTGTACGGGTTGATGTTCCGTCCCACCAACTTCGACTCCACGAAGAAGTATCCGATCATCAACAACCCATATCCGGGACCGCAGTCAGGAAGTGTTGGCTCGCGCAGCTTCAGCGCGGCGCGCGGCGACCATCAGGCATTGGCCGAGCTGGGCTTCGTGGTGATCACGGTCGATGGCATGGGTACGCCCGGGAGATCGAAGAGCTTTCACGACGCGTACTACGGGGCGATGGGACGCGACAACACGATCCCGGATCAGGTCGCAGCGATGAAGGAGCTTGGCGCCCGGTATCCGTGGATCGACATCAGCCGCGCTGGTATCTACGGACACTCCGGTGGCGGTTTCATTACCGCGGATGCGATGTTCCGGTATCCTGATTTCTTCAAGGCTGGTATCGCTGAGTCGGGCAATCACGACCAGCGCAATTACGAAGATGATTGGGGCGAGCGGTATCAGGGGCTGTTGGTGAAGAAAGACAGTGCTCCGGATAACTACGACATCGAAGCGAATCAGAATGTCGCGAAGAACTTGAAGGGGCATCTGCTGCTCGCGCACGGGTCGATGGACGACAATGTTCCGCCGTCTAACACCGCGCTACTTGCCGCCGCGCTGATCAAGGCGAACAAGGATTTTGACGAGCTCATCATTCCCAACGTGAGACACGGGTATGGTGCCGCGAGTAACTACATGATGCGGAGGCGGTGGGATTACTTCGTACGGTATCTGTTGAATGCGGAGCCGCCGAAGGAGTATGAGATCGTGGTGCCAAAGGCGGCGACTGGACAGGGACAGTAGCCTGCGGCCACAGTGTTCGACGCATATTTCGAGGCAGTGATCGACGCTAGAAACGTGGTACCGGTTCAGCTCTCCTCATCTTCAGATCAGGACACATCGATGCAGAGTAACATCGTCCGTCATCTCATCCTCGCCACAACGTGCGCGCTGACCATCGGCCTCCCTACAGTGGCGACGGCGCAGCGCGATGACGACAGTCACGCCGCCGACTCAATCAAGTACAAGTACGCCAGCTCACCCCAGCTCGACGCATTGAAGACCGAGGCCGCGCGCGGGGTCGAGGCGAAGGCGAAGATGATCCAGCAGATGGTAGATCAGGTTTACTCGTACGGAGAGCTCGGGTTCCAGGAGTTTGAGACGTCGAAGTATCTGAGTAAGATCCTCGAGGACAGCGGCTTCACCGTGACGCGCGGCGTCGCCGGCATTCCCACCGCCTTCGTCGCGCGTTGGGGTTCCGGCAAGCCCGTGATCTCACTCGGCTCCGACATCGACGACATCCCGC
>JBPCQO010000219.1:0-14545 GCA_050998035.1 Gemmatimonadaceae bacterium
ACGGACGGCGCGTGTGTTTGGCGCGGCGTCCCAGGTGCGCGGAATGCGTGCTCAATGACATTTGCCCATCGAGTGAAGTGTGAAGCGAGCCACGATCGAGACCAATAAAGGAACCATGGTCGCCGAGCTGTACGAAGGCGATGCGCCGAAGACTGTAGAGAACTTCGAGAAGCTGGCCAACGACGGTTACTACGACGGTGTGAAGTTCCATCGCGTGATCCCTGATTTTGTCGTTCAGGGTGGCGATCCACTGTCGCGTGATCTTCCGGCGGGCAACCCGCGCGTGGGGACTGGCGGCCCGGGGTACACCATCAAGTGCGAGACCAAGGGCAATCCCCGCACGCACGAGGTGGGCACGCTGTCCATGGCGCATGCGGGCAAGGACACCGGTGGCAGCCAGTTCTTCATTGTCCTGAACGAAGGGAACACACGCCACCTGAACGGCGTGCACACCGTGTTCGGCAAGGTCGTCGACGGGCTGGACGTGATGCGTCAGATCAAGCCAAACGATGGGATGACCAAGGTACGTGTGACCGACGGCACCGACGACGGCGAGACCGAAGGCAATAAGGACGTAAGCCAGTCGGTCGGGGCATAACGCGTGGCTGACTCGCACGCGGTCCACACAGCTCACACGACCAGACGCAAGTCATCCGACTTCACCGCGGCGATCACCGGTTTGGTGGTGGGCGGATGCGTATTGTTCGCGCTGGTGTTTGGCATCGTCCAGATTACAAATCACATGTACGCGGGCGAACCAACGGCGGCGGCGGCGCCGTAGGCGCCGTGCTCGAGGCGAGCAATGTTGTGAGGGCGTTTGGCGCCCGTCGCGCGGTTGACGGCGTGTCGCTGACGCTCGGGGCCGGTGACTGCCTCGCCCTCTTCGGTCCCAACGGCGCCGGCAAGACCACCCTCCTCCGGCTGCTCGGCGGCTTGATCAGGGCCACCTCGGGCTCGGCAAGCATCGACGGCGTGAAGCTCCCCGGGGAGGCCGAAGTGCGCGGCCGGGTGGGGCTCATATCGCACCAGACCATGTTGTACGATGCGCTCACGCCGCGGGAGAACGTGGAGTTCGCCGCGCGCATGTATGGCGTGCGCGACGTCCGTGGCGATGCGGAACGCGCACTGGAGCGGCTCGGCGCACTCGGCTACGCCGACCGGCCGGTGAGATCGCTCAGCCGGGGAATGCAGCAGCGAGTGTCGGTAGCGCGCGCGGTGGTGCACGGACCGTCGGTGCTGCTGGCCGATGAGCCGTTCACAGGGCTGGACGCGGCCGGCGCTGGCGCATTGTCGTCGATGCTGGCCGAACTCCGCGACGGTGGCGCTACGATCGTGATTGTGACGCACAACCTGGATGAGGCGCTGGCGCTGTGCACACAGGCGGCGATCATGCGTGCCGGACGGCTGGTGCGATATGACAGGGCGCCAGTGCCGTCGAGGAGCGAGTACACGGCGCTGTACCGCGAGCTGTCTGTGGATGCAGCGTAAGTTGGAGCGTAAGTTGGAGAGTGGGACGCACCGTAGCGCACCGGGGTTGTTCGCCACCGCGCTGACGGTCGCGCGCAAGGACATCGTCATCGAGATCAGGTCGCGCAGCGTAATTCTTTCGGCGCTCGCGTTCACCGTGCTGGCGGTCACCATATTCTTCTTTGCATGGGATCCCACGGCGGTCGCTTCGGTGGACCTGGCGCCGGGCGTGCTGTGGGTGATCTTCACTTTCTCAGGGTTGTTGGGGCTGCACCGGTCGTTTGGCGTGGAGCAGCAGACCCGCGCGATAGATGCGCTGCTCGCCGCCCCGGTCGATCGGGAAGGGATCTACCTCGGAAAGCTGCTGGCCAACCTGCTGTTCGTTCTGTTGGTCCAGGCGGTCGCCGTCCCCGCAGTCGCGCTGCTGTACAACGTGCCGATCGGAGATTATCTGGGGTCGCTCGCCGGGATAATTTTGCTCGCGTCGGTGGGGCTGGTTGCGGTCGGCACGCTGTTCTCGGCGATGGCCGTCAATACCCGACTGGCCGAGCTGCTCTTGCCGCTGCTTGCGCTACCGTTTTTCGTTCCTGTAATACTTCCAGCCGCGCAGGCTACCGCACGGCTAATGAGTGGGCGCGCGATTTCAGAAGCTTCAGCGTACATCAAGCTGCTCATCGCGTTCGATGTTGTCTTTTTGGTGGTGTGCACGCTGGCATATCCATACACGTTGGAAGATTGATGAAACCATCCAAGCTGGGCGTCGTCGCCGTGCTCGCCGTGGTAGCGGTGTACATCCGCGCCATCTACTTCACCCCGGTGGAGGCACTCCAGGGGCCGGCGCAGAAGATCCTGTACGTTCACGCTGCCTCCGCATGGGTCGCCTTTCTGGCTTTCGGTCTGGTCGCCGTGACTGGTGTGCTGTATCTCTGGTTGAGAGATCCCAAGCTCGATCGCGTATCGGAAAGCTCGGCCGAAGTGGGGCTCGTGTTCACGACGGTCGTCCTCCTCACCGGTCCGCTGTGGGGAAAGCCGATCTGGGGGACGTACTGGACGTGGGACGCCCGTCTCACTCTGACGCTTTTTCTCTGGTTCATCTTTGCTGGCTACATAATTCTGCGCGGCGCGATAGATGATCGCGAGATGCGCGCACGATATGCGGCGGTGCTCGGAATCCTGGGCGCTATGCTGGTGCCGTTCATCCACTTAAGCGTGTACATCTTCAGGACGCTACACCCGAGGCCGGTGTTGCTAAAGCCAGGCGCTCCGTCGATGCCATCCGAGATGGTGACGACGCTCGTGGCTGCTTTCGTGGCGTTCACATTGTTGTACGTGTGGCTCCTGCGCGAACGATACCAACTCGCCGTGACGCGCGACTTGGATGAGGAGGCGTTCCGATGACCGTTCCCAGCAACGCATACTGGTATCATCTGGCTTACACGGTCGCGGCTGTAGTGTACGGCGGTTACATCGTGAGCCTGTGGTGGAGAAGGCGATGACCACCCCGCAGAGCGCACCGCGAATGAGCACACCACAGGGGGTCGTGTATCTGGTGGGAGCCGGCCCGGGCGAACCGGGGCTGATGACGGTGCGAGGCCGCGATCTTATCACCAACGCTGACGTGGTGATCTACACCCGTCGTGCACATCGGAAGCTGCTCCCGCCCAGGGGCATCGGTGGCCCGGTGCGATACTACGCGGGTGCGCGTGGCGAGATGGCGGCCCCGCGCCAATCCGAAGTGCAGCAGCTGATGGTCGGGCTCGCGCGCGAGGGCAAGCGCGTGGTGTATCTCGCTGACGGAGATCCATTCGTATTCGGCGGCGGGGGCGATACCGCGCAGGCGTTGCACGATGCGGATGTTGATTTCGAGATCGTGCCGGGGATAACGGCTGGTAGCGCCGCATCTACATACGCAGGCATTCCGCTCATGTCGCGAACGCTGGCGGCGTCCGCGATCTTCGCGGATGCGCGCAAACCGTCCAGAGCCGCGGCCGTGAATGACTGGAGCGCAATCGCGCGAGTTGGCGGTACTGTAGTTGTGCGCAACGCGCAACGCGCTCTCCCGGCTATTGTCGCCGGCTATGTCGCGGCGGGTGTGCCAGGCGAGATCCCCGCGGCTGCAATCGGCAACATGGGGCGTGCGTCGCAGCGTGTGATCGTGAGCACGCTCGGGAGCATCGATGCCGCGATTATCCGCGCTTCGTTGAGTGGTGCGGTCACGCTCGTCATCGGGTGGACGGTTCTGCTGCGCGACGAGCTCGCGTGGTTCGATGTGCGTCCGCTGTTTGGCCGGCGCGTGGTGATTGCGCAGTCGCGGCACGGTGCGACCGCGGTGGCCGACCGGCTGCGTGAGCTGGGGGCGACGGTGATGGACATGCCGCACGGCGGTGTTGCGCGGCTCGATCTCACGACGTTGCGTGAGGAGATCGAGCGCATCCGCGACTACGAGTGGATTGTCTTCGCGAGCCCGGACGCCGTAGCCACCTTCTGGGAGCTGCTCGTCTCCTCGGGTCGCGACACGAGAGCGCTGGCGAACGCGAAAATTGCGGCGATTGGATCCGCGACCGCGGGCGTCCTGCTGGACCACGGCGTGACGGTGGACGTGGTCCAGGACCGGTTCGAGGGCCCGGCACTGATCGACGTCATGGCGGAGCGATCCGACGTACCGGGCGCACAGCTGCTGTATGTGGCCGGAGACGAGGACGCTGAATCGTTCGGTCGCGATCTGGAGCAGGCGGGCGCATCGGTCACCGCGATCGCGGTGTACCGCGAGGTTGGGGCCGGGAAACGGGGCGATGCGCTTCGCCGCGCTCTGGATGCTGGACGCGTCGATCTCGTGGTTGCGCTGAGCCCCGCTGCCGCGGCGCAGTATGTAGCCATAGCCGGCGAAGATCTGGTGAGCAGAGCTCCGGCGGCGGCATATGATGCGGCGACAGCGTCGGTGTTGACCGACGGAGGCGCTGAGGTTGTGACTGAGGCGCGAGAGACGGGCGTCGACCCCGTGGTGGCCGCGGTACGGTTGAGATTGGCAAGGACGAAGTAGCTATAAAGTCATGTTGACGTAACGATTGGCTGGACCCGCGGGAAGGGGTTTTAGCCGCTCGTTATCTTTCCCGCATGATTCACCCCTGGCACGATCTCTTACCCGGCCCTCAGCCGCCGGAGCACATTACCGCCGTTGTGGAGATCCCGACCGGGAGCCGCAACAAGTACGAGCTGGACAAGGATACCGGGCTGTTCCGTCTGGACCGTGTCCTCTATTCGGCCGTGTCGTATCCGGGCGAGTACGGGCTCATCCCACGCACGCTGCACGATGACGGAGATCCGCTGGACGTGCTCGTCCGCGTGGAGGAAGCAACGTTCACCGGATGCCAAATAGAGGTGCGCCCCATCGGCGTGCTGAAGATGCTGGACAAGGGCGATCCTGACGATAAGATCTTCGCTGTGCCGTGGCACGATCCGCGGTACGAAGAATACTTCGACATCTCAGCATTCCCCCGGCATTACCTCAAGGGGATCGAACATTTCTTCCAGATTTACCAGGATCTGGAAGGCAAGCGAGTCGAGGTCATCGGCTGGGAAGGCAGCGATTCCGCCAAGGAGATCATCCAGCGCTCCATCGCGCAGTACGACGCGAAGTACATGCGCGTCGGGCCGTGAATCTCTGAATTAGTTCCGGGACCGGCGTTTAGTGGGCCGGTACCGGGAGCCCGAATAGCTCGTCCATTCGCGCTGCCTTGATCACGTCGGTCGTTGTCGCCTGCACCTGGCGCGCCCGCTCCGCGTTCCCACGTTGGGCGAGAACGCCGCTAAGGTTCAGCCCGAGCAGGCTGTAGTCCAGCGGAGTGACGAGCGAGGCTCGATCGATCCAGTCCCCGCGTCGTACGATCGCAGCCGGACCGCGGTAAATGTCCCACAACGCCAGGCTGCGTGGCACGTCGAGTGCCGTGGCGGTGGAATCACCGACTACTGTTTTGGACAGGTTTTCCATGAGGCCCTGGCGTATTACGTAGCGGCCGAGCCCAAACCGCTGCACGTAGGGGCTCCCGGGCGAGAAGTAGATGGGGCGCTCCGGTAGCGCATCGGTGAGCAGCCTGAGCACGAATATCTCATCCCGGGTGATATAGCCAGGCGCGACGCGCCCCTCGATGTTGCCTGCACGGAACTGCTGTGCCGTGGCCAGTTCCATATAGTCGGGGATCGCATCCGCTTGCGCCGCCGTCATCCGGAACACCGGGCGAGTGGGCACTGGCCAATTACCGCCACGGTACAGTGCCGGACCGCGCTGCGCGTCGTACGGCACCACTGGCTGGCGAATGATCTGGCGCACGAACCAGTCGGTACCAAGATACGTCCCGATGATCACAGTGACATCACGCCGCACGCCCTCCACTTCCTGCGCGTACCAGAGCGGGAACGTGTCGTTGTCCCCGTTGGTCAGCACCACTGAATACGGTTCCACCGAATTGAGCAGGTCGATGGCCCAGTCACGCGCCGTCGTATCATTTGCGCGTGATGCTGCCTGCCAGTTACCCACCAGTGGGATGAGCGCGAGCGCGACAAGGCCCGCGGCATAGCGCGATCTCATCCACAGGCCGGCGATGCCGATCGCCACCCACACGCTCCACGCGCTGAAGCTCCAGAGATAGAAATAATCCCGGTCGCGCACCTCGCGTGGTACGCTGTCTCCAAGTTCGGGCGCCTGCGAGTAGCCGTACTTGAAGTTCATGTAGTAGATGAGCAGCAGCGTAAGCGTGAACATGAACGTCGCCCAGTACCAGAACGACGGGCGGTCCCATCGCCAGTGCACCACGCCACCATACGCGCCAAGTGCGAATACGCCAAGTGCGAGGAGCAGCTGCAGCCCCGGAACCGCGCCGTGTGGATCGCGCAGCCACTGCCACTTGAAGTACAGCCACCACATCCCGACCTGTGCGGGAAAGGATATCTGCCGGTCAGTTACCGCCGGCTTGCCGTACTGATCCCGATTGATGTTCGCCGCGAGCCGCTTGTACGTGGTGCTGCTGAAGGTGCAGGCAAGCGCTAAATGCGTGTCGCAGCCAGTAGGCGCGCCTTCGTTGATCGCCGGGAACTGCGCGGCGCGGATGGGCTCATAGATAAAAGGCGTGAGCCCCAGCACGAAGGCACCTAACACGGCGAGTACAAGCTTTCCCTTAAGATATTTGCGCCAATCTGCCGCCGCGACGGTGACCACCACGGCCAGTCCCGGCAGCAGCCCTGCCGGATGTACTGCGTAGCCAGCGCCCAGGAGAAAAGCGATCGCGACCAGTCTTGCGTCGTTGCGTCTCTGTCCCCGGTTCTGCAGCCAGAGTACCATCAACCACGTGATCACACCGAAGAGCGCGAGCGAAACCGTGTACACCTTTTCGTTCACGACGGACTGGTTCCACACGGTGAACGCGCTGGCTCCGAGCAGAACGCCAGCCGCGGCGACGATGCGGCGGTTGCGTACAGTCACCCCGCCTCTGGCGAGCACGTGGTCGATGAGGAGAAACCAGACGCCGGTGGCAATCGCGGTGCACAGCGCGGCGAGTATGTTGATCCGCGCCGCATACGACACGGGGATCGGCAGCAGCGCGAAGGCGTGCGCCAGCATGTCGAACAGCGGATTTCCAGGCGGGTGCGGCAAGCCGAGCACCTTGGCGGCCGCGATGTACTCGCTTGCGTCCCACATCGCGGTGGTAGGCGCCAGTGTGATGAGATACAGCACCAGCACCGCGAGCGCGGCGAGCGCACCCCACCTGTACGGAGGCGCGATGGGCGCCTCCGTAACGTCATTTGCCTGCACTACAGTCCTCGCTTCTGGAATATTTCGAGTATGCGAGCCGGACGTGTGCGTGTTCGCCGCGGCTCCAGCGCGCTCGAGTCTGGCGTGCAGCGCGCCGCGGGCAGTAGCGTGTCGCGCACGCCCTGACTCAGAGTGTCACGCATGAGCGATCGCAGCGTGTCGCACGCGACGGTGCTAACGGTTGTCACGGGGCTTGTCTCCACATCACGCGGTCTGTGTGCCGCGAAGATGATCGCCACGGTAATCACCGCCACGCCCGCTCCAGCCAGCACCCGCCGTAACTGTGCCGAGCCACGTGCCACGCGCATCTTGAGCGCGGAAATTCCGACGCCGGTGGCGGCGGCCATCTCCTCGTAGCTCATATCCTCAGCGTACTTCCAGACCACGGCGGTGCGCGTCTCTGGTCGCAGCTGCGACAGCGCAACGCTCAGCCGCTCGGTCAGCGCGTGGTCCCGCTCCAGGGTCATTGCGCCACTGAAAGTCTCGCCACACGAGCGCTCCGGCTCAGCGTGGGCCTGCCACCACTCGCCCGCCACGTCAGCGCGGCGGCGGCTGGTCTCCGTGGCCGAGCGGCAGCGGTTGGCCACGATGCACATCAACCAGGAGCTGAAGCGGTCCCGCTCCTGGTACCGGTCCAGTGAGTTGTATGCGCGGATGAACGCGTCCTGCACCGCGTCGGCGGCGTCGTCCGAGTCGCCCAGCAGGCGCATTGCCAGCCGGGCGCACCGCTCGTGGTAGCGGTCCACCAGTAGGCTGAAAGCGTTCGGGTCGCCGCCCCGAACCCGACCGATGACGGCGGCATCAGAAGTCACCATGCTACGTTAACCCGTGAAATGGGAAGATGGTCACACTCTGGCGCGAACCGTCCGTCGGGTGCACTGTATGGGCAACATTGTTGGCGACCTTCAACCGATCTTGAGCCATGACTGCGCCAGACTCAGCTACTGCCAGCGACACGACCCCAGCGCCCGTCACGAAGTCCGCGAGTCTGTGGGAAGATTTCATAGACATCTTTATCTCCCCGAGCGAGGTATTCGAGCGACGGCGCAATTCCGGGTTTTTCGTTCCACTGCTCGTTTTCGCAGTGCTTATGACAGTGCTCGCGATCATCGGCATGCCGGCACTACAGGCGGTATTCGATGCAGAGTTCTCGCGCCAGATGGCAGCGACGATGAAGCACAACCCCGGCGCAACGGCCGAGCAGATGGCGAAGGGCCGCGCGATCGCCGAGAAATTCCAGGCGGTGTTCGTTTTCTTCTCCGCGTTGATTGCGCCGCTGATCGTAGGAGTAGTGCTGTGGATCGTGGGGAAGTTCGTTGACGCAAAGGAAGACATCAAGGCGGCGTGCATGATCGCAACCTATGTCTTCTTTCCGAGGATCATCGAATTCCTAGTCAACATAGCGCAGGGCTTCCTGCTCGATCCGGCCTCGCTCAACGGGCATACCCGCCTTTCACTCGGTGTCGGGCGGTTCTTCGACCCGGATACGGTCTCGCCAGTATTACTTGCCGTGGTCGGCCGGATCGATCTGTTCACGATCTGGGTGACGGTGTTGCTCGCGATCGGCCTGAGCGTGGTAGCGCGAATTCCCAGGTCCCGCGCCGCGATCGCCGCGGTGACAGTGTGGGTGATCGGGATGATACCGGCAGTTCTGCAGGCGCTGAGGGCTTCGTAAATCGAGCGCTGCATGAGAATGCAAACAGGGGGTGATCCGGTCAGCGGATCACCCCCTGTTTCGTATACTTGTCGTATGCTTGTCGAAACTCCTATGGTTCGATTGCGCCGTGCTCCACCGGCTCGCGCTCACGCCGGATAAACATCGTGTCGTACAGTACTGCCGCAATCACTGAACCGATAATCGGCGCGGTCCAGTACACGAACTGACCTTCGAAGATGCCGCTCGCCAGCGCCGGCCCGAACGAGCGCGCCGGGTTCATGGACGCTCCAGTGAGCGGGCCGATCGCCAGGATGTCCACCGTTAGGGTGAGGCCGATGGCAAAGCCACCAACCTTGATCGCCTTGGGATCCACAGCGGTCGCGAAGACCACGAAGGTGAGGAAGAAGGTTGCGATCGCCTCCAGGATCCACGCCTGGGAAGCAGTCACGTCGAGCGAGATGGCCTGGCCGCCGCCGCGAGTGGCCGCGAAGATATCCGCCGGGAAGGTCCCCTTGAGCGCGTAGGCCGCGGCGGCTGCACCGAGCAGCTGTGCCACGATGTACACGCCGGCCATCATCGGGTCAATTCGCCGCGTGAAGATGAATCCTATGGTAATGGCGGGGTTGAAATGACCCGAAATGCGCATCAGCGCGGACACAAAGATTGCGAACACCAACCCGTGCGCCAACGCTACCTGGAGCAACGCGTTGGGAGAGTTTGATTGTGCCGCCATCATGATCGCGGCGCTCCCGACAAACGTCAGAGCGAACGTCCCGATGAACTCGGAAATAAAGTGGCGTAGCGAGTCCCGCATTCCCTCTCCCCGTTTGAGTCGATGTGAAGGGACTCAACACGCCGATGCTACGCGCTCGGTACCGGCGCTAACGACCGCTAAGGCCGGTTACACCACCCTGCGGAAGACGAGCGCTGCGTTGATCCCACCGAAGCCGAAGGAGTTGCTGAGTATGTGTTCCACACGCTCAGCGCGCCCCGATCCGACGATGTAGCCAAGATCGCACTCCGGATCGGCTTGGGTAAGGTTAACGGTGGGAGGAAGCCACTCGTTGTCCATGGCAAGCGCGCATATCGCGGCCTCGATCGCGCCGGATGCGCCCAGCGCGTGACCGTAATAACCCTTGGTTCCGCTGATGGGCACGGTGTCAGCCGCATCGCCAAACACCTGCCTGATGGCGAAGGTCTCCGTGGGATCGTTGAGCGGCGTCGCGCTGGCGTGCGCGTTGATATAGCCGATCTCGGCGGGGGTGACATCGGCGTCGGCGAGCGCCATACGCATCGCACGCGCAGCCTGCAAGCCGTCCGGCCTTGGAGCCGTCATGTGGTGCGCGTCGTTGGTAGTCCCGAACCCGGCCACCTCGGCGTAGATCCTGGCACCGCGCGCCTTCGCTCGGCTATATTCCTCCAGGATCAGGACCGACGCACCCTCACCCATTACGAAGCCGTCGCGATCCTTGTCGAACGGCCTGGATGCGTGCTCCGGATCATCGTTCCGCGTGGACATGGCGCGAATCAGTGCAAATGCCCCGAAGCATAGGGGAGCCAGCGGCGCCTCTGCGCCACCAGCGACCATCACGTCGGCGTAGCCGTCCCGGATCTGCCGGAACGCGTCGCCAATGGCGATCGCGCCCGATGCGCAGCTCATGGCGTTGGTGGAGTTGGGACCGGTGACACCGAGCTCGATGGCGATATTGCAGCTCGACGCGCCGCCGAACACGGCCAGCGCCAGCGTTGCGTCCACTCCGCGCAGCCCTTCCTGCAGAAACATTCCAAGCTGCTCCTCGGCGTATCCAATTCCTGCGAGCGCCGTCCCCATCATCGCGCCGACCCGATCCCTGTCTTCCTTACCAAGATCGAGGCCCGAATCTTCCAGCGCCTGCTTGGCGGCGGCGATGGAGAACTGGCCAAAGCGGTCCAGCCGCCGCGCGCGCTTGCTCTCGATGAAGTCGGCGGGATCGAAGTCATTCACCTGTGCCGCGTTGTGGCTCCGGAAGATGCTCGGATCGAATCGCGTGATGGAGCGCACGGACGAGCGCTCCCGAAGTATGCCATCCCAGAGGCCGTCCTTGGTGAGACCGATGGGGGTCACCGCACCGATCCCCGTAATAACAACCCGCCTGCGTTCAGTCATCCATTCTCCGCTATACGCGCTAGTCCCGCCAGAGTGCGCGACGCGATGCCGTGCACGAATACGGGGCCGATTACCGACCTTGCCGCCAGATCACCAATCAACGGCCACCGAGGGCCGTTCCATACGTGCAGAATGCGCACGTGGGTTCCACTGGGAACAGGCTCGAAGCTCCATTCCACGTCCATCCCGGTGGTGATACCCCCGATGTGCCTGAATCGGATCGTTGGGGCCTTCTCGTCTACCTGCATCGTGGAACGCCACCAGGTAGGCCAGTCCACCGCGCCGAAAGGGCGGTTCGCGGACATCTCCACAATGCCGCTCCCGTCCGGCGCTCGCTCGTTGTACCGAACAAAACGATAGTGCGGTAGATAGCGGGGCCAGTCGGCCACATCGCGCGCCAGCGCGAATATCCGCTCCACCGGAGCGCGCACGATACCGTCGTCCAGGGTGCGCATTCTGCGATCCACAGGCATCGGGCCCAGTTCGAACTTGTTCGCTGGTGCTCGCCTTCCACTGCCGCCACCTTTTCGTACGCGCTTGTTGCTCAAACTGGCTCCCAACTGGTTGTGAGGCGGAATCCCAATCGCCGATGTACAACAGGACGAACACCTACAGCGTGGGCTACGGTATCGGCCATTTCTTCCTGAGTGAATCCGCGCATCACCGACAGTACGCCGTCGTGACGCGTTACCGCGTGAAAGCCCAGTGGAAAGGAGCCGAGCCAGAAGCCACCGACCGCGATCCAACTGCGCCGCAGATCACTCACGACGACGGCCACGCGTGCCACGCGATTCATCTCACGAAGGAGCGCGCTCGCCGCGTCATTTCGGAAATGGTGCAGCGTCTGCGAGCACATGGCCACGTCAACACTTCGGTCCGCCAGCGGGAGCGTGAGCCCGCTGCCGCACAGCCCGTGCGATACCTGTGCGCTCGCCTTCCGCGCCAGCACCGGCTCCGAGTCCAGCCCGATAGTACGGAGCGAGATGCCGCTTTTGAGAGCCGCGAGCTGTGCCAGACGGGGTACGTCGCCTGCGCCCGTCCCCACGTCGAGCAGCGTGGCGACGCGCGGGAGCCGGGGAAAGCTGAGCGCGAGCTCTGCTACTGCCGCGCGGCCGCCCTGGAAGATTTTATTGGACCGCGCGATGTCCCTGACCGTTCGCAGCACGAGCTCGGCGTTCACACC
Source organism: Gemmatimonadaceae bacterium (assembly GCA_050998035.1). GTDB lineage: Bacteria > Gemmatimonadota > Gemmatimonadetes > Gemmatimonadales > Gemmatimonadaceae > Fen-1247. The sequence continues at coordinate 12,260 of JBPCQO010000219.1, forward strand.
GGGGGCATCAAGGAGTTCGCTACCGTACTGGCGACGCGGAGTTAGCGAGAGCTGCATCCGCCCAAGATAGCTGCCAGTCAGCGCTCCAGCTGGGCAAAGCCGCCGCGGTAGTACAGCAGCGGCTTACCATCGCGCACGGTGGCGGTCTCAGTCTCACCCACGATGATGGTATGATCGCCACCCTCGTGCACCGCTACGCGCCGACATTCCACATACGCCAGAACGTCGCTCAGGATCGGAAGATTCCGGTCGCCGCGCGTGAAGCCGACCCCGGTAAAGCGCTGGGCACCGGTCTCTGCAAAGCGCCGCGCAGTTTCTTCCTGCGCATCTGAAAGAATGTTGATGGCGAAGTGCGACGTCTCCATCAGCAATGCGTGCATCGATGCCGAGTGCTCGATGCAGATGAGCACACGCGGTGGATTGAGCGACAGCGATGAGAAAGCGCTCACCGTCATGCCGTGATCGACACCCTGTGCATCAGTCGCGGTGACTATCGTCACGCCGGTGGCGAATCTACCCAACACCGCGCGAAACGCGTCCGGGTCCAGGCTCATACGCCGAACAATAGCAGCCGGGCGATGTATCCGAAGCGCAGCACCTGACCGGGCGGCACAAAATCACCCACCACCCCGATGAGGATGTCGGCCATCTCCTTGCGCCGCGAAAGCGCGCGCGCCGCATGGTTGATGAATGCCGGCACACCGACGGTTACGCCGATGATGCGCTCCACCCACCACTTGCCGCCGAACTCCGCGCGCCGCGCAGAATCGTAGCCACGTAACGCTGCGTCGTGCGCCGGCCGTGTAGGAGCGATGATCGCAGCCGCAGCGAACGGTGCCAGTAACTCGCCACCGCGGAGTGCCGAGTAGACGCCCTCTCCCGTGAACGGATCGAAGAAATCCGCGGCGTCGCCGACCAGCGCTGCACCAGAAACCCACGCCTGCCGCGTGGATGAAGCGAATGGCCCGGTTGCCCGCACCATGTCGATGCGTTCGGCATCTGCGAATCGCGGCGCCAGGTGCGGCTTGGACGCCAGCCATTCCTCGAAGAAGGCTGCGCGGTCATTGGATGCGTCCTTCACCCGGTGCGACGGTACCACCAGCGCGACGTTGGTGACGCCGTTGCCCACGTCGGCGATTCCAACGTAGCCATCGCGCTCCACGTGCATCTCGCCCGTGGCGGATATGCCTGCGACGTTCCGGTAATGCGCCACCAGTGCGACCCGGCGCGGGAACCGGCCCACGCGCGTGAGGCCCAGCCTGCGCCCGATCACCGATCGCAATCCGTCGGCACCGACCACGAGCGGAGCACGGAGCGTCCGAGTGATGCCATCATCGTCCAGAGTGATCACTCCGGTAACGCGACCATCCCCATCGCGCTCCACGTCGGTTACACGCACGCGCTCCATGAGCCGCGCGCCCGCGCTCTGGGCCTGCCGCACCAGTTCGGCGTCGAGCACGGTGCGGCGAACAGCGAGTCCGTTGTCGCGGAACCCCTGGAACCCGTGCCGCGCGGCGAAATCGCCTTGCATCTCGCTCCCGTTGGGCGCGCGCACTCGCATGCCGCTCAGGTGGGCCGCGCCGGCCGCCTCGAGCGCGCCCATCGCGCCCATGCTAGTCAGGATCCGTGATGCCTGCGGACTCAGATACTCGGCGCAGACCTTGTCGCGTGGAAAGCGCGCCCGGTCCAGCATCAGCACGTCGATACCAAGATGGGCCAGGTGCCAAGCGGTTGACGAGCCAGCCGGCCCGGCGCCCACAACTATGACCTGTGCGTCGGGGCTACTGGACACCGGCGCTCCGCGAGAATGGTCCGACGACAACAAGGTAAAGTGCTGCGCTCAGGAAGAACCCCGCGAGAGTGGCCAGAACATTAATCACATCGTTGTTTACCCAGTGCAGCCCCGCTATGTGCCTTGTGGGAGCGCCGCACGGATGGACCAGTAGCTCGGTATCCTCGGCGCAACGGTCACACCGGCGGCGCTGCTGGATGGTGGCGCCGAGCAGCGAATCGATCATTGCGCCAGCCCAACCGGCAACCACAGCGGCAAGGGTCGCGCCGCGCGGAAAACCAGCTGCCGATCCGAGCGCCGCCACGGAAGCGGCGCCGGCGAACGCGCCCAGGATGCCGGGCAGAGTCACCCCGCCGGACATGCCGGCCGTAACGTACGTTCGACGTAGCAGCATTCGGGGCGCCCAACCGGCTAGCACCCCGATCTCTGTGGCCCACGTGTCGGCGGCCGAAACCGCCAATGCGCCGAGCCCGCCCCAAGCCCATAAGGTGATC
>JBPCQO010000244.1:0-30979 GCA_050998035.1 Gemmatimonadaceae bacterium
CCGTCTCGTGTTACGTTCTGCCACCCACAATATGCGCATCTCGATGACGCCAGGATAGCTACACGCCGCCCGTCAGTCGCCGTCGGAAATGTTAATCGTCACGGCCGTGTGCGTGCGCGGGCGGCGATGTGGCTTCGACCGCGGTAAAGGTCTCCAGGATCTTGTACGTGTGCGACGTGTCCGCGGGAACAGCCCATGAATCGCCCGCGTTCAGGATTACCATCTGCCCTCCGAGATGTAGCTCGGCGCGCCCGCTAAGCACATAACCCACGGTCTCGTACTTGTGCTGCGACGTGGGCTTCTTCTCGTTGGGTGGTTCGTTTTCCCACATACGCATCGCAATGCGCTTACCTGAGGCGAGATACTTCTGCCCTTCGGGACCGGTCGGGGAGTGCCGCGAATCAACCTTCTTAACGGTCGTATCACTCGTGTCAGTCATGAATTATCTCCTGCGTACACTCGGGAGCACCCTGGTACGCTTGCCGGAATATTGCAAACGGAACATCACGCCAAGACACACGCAGACTCTGTTCCTAGCTGCGATCGTCCCCACGAATCCAGTGCTTTGGGTACGTCCTTAGCACGGCCCGCCATGACTGCGGCAGCTGCATTAATTAGAATGAGGATTGCCGTCACAGTCACGGCGATCCTCATTTTCCAGACAGAGAGAGCCAACCGTGAGCATCAGCCCGCTAGCAGGGAAGCCCGCCCCAGAGTCGATACTCGTGAACGTCCCGCGGCTGATCACGGCGTACTACACGCTCATCCCCGATCCCGCTATACGCGAGCAACGCGTGAGCTTCGGCACATCCGGGCATCGAGGATCTGCCTTCGACACGTCGTTCAACGAGTGGCACATCCTCGCCATCACGCAGGCCATCTGCCTGTACAGAAAGCAGAACGGGATCGACGGCCCGCTGTTCCTGGGGATCGACACCCACGCGCTTTCGGAGCCGGCCCTTGCCAGTGCGCTCGAGGTGCTGGCCGCCAACGAAGTCGAGGTGATGATAGATGACAAGGGCGGCTACACACCCACGCCAGTCATCTCGCACGCGATACTCGTCTATAACCGGGGCAGGACGGCCGGGCTGTCCGACGGAATAGTCGTCACGCCCTCGCACAACCCGCCCGCCGATGGCGGCTTCAAGTACAACCCCACCAACGGCGGTCCGGCAGACACGCAGATCACCGGCTGGATCCAGGACAAAGCGAACGCGCTGCTCGCCGACGGGCTCAAAGGCGTCAAACGCATTCCGTTCGAGCGGGCGCAACGCGCGCCGACGACGCACAGACACGATTACATGAATCCGTACATCGCGGACCTTGCCAACGTCATCGACATGGATGTCCTCCGCGGAGCCCAGATCAAACTGGGTGTCGACCCGCTTGGCGGCGCCGGAGTGTGCTACTGGGAGCCGATCGCGGAACGGTACGGGCTACCGCTGACGGTGGTGAGCGAAGTCGTGGATCCCACGTTCCGGTTCATGACCGTCGATTGGGACGGCAAGATCCGCATGGACCCCTCGTCGCCGTACGCCATGCAGCGGCTGATCGATCTTAAAGACCGCTTTGACGTTGCGTGGGCGTGCGACACGGACCATGACCGGCACGGCATCGTGACGCGGAGCGCCGGACTGCTCAACCCCAACCATTACCTCGCCGTCGCCATTTCGTACCTGTTCACCCACCGCCCGCAGTGGCCCGGGAGCGCCGGTGTGGGAAAAACGGTCGTGAGCAGCAGCATGATCGACCGCGTTACCGCGCAGATTGGACGCACGCTCGTGGAGGTCCCTGTCGGGTTCAAGTGGTTTGTCGATGGACTCATGGATGGCTCACTCGGCTTCGGCGGAGAGGAGAGTGCCGGCGCGACCTTTCTGCGCCGCGATGGCGCGGTATGGACCACCGACAAGGACGGCATCATACTCGGGCTGCTGGCGGCGGAGATGACCGTTGTGATGGGGCGGGATCCGGGCGAGCTGTACGCGCAGCTCACCCGAGAGCTTGGCGATCCGGCATATCAGCGCATCGACTCGCCGGCAACGCCGGAGCAGAAGGCGGTGCTCGCCAAACTGTCACCGGCGCAGGTAAAGGCCACCGAGCTTGCGGGCGAACCGATCACCAGCACGATTACCGAGGCGCCGGGCAATCACGCCCCAATCGGTGGCCTCAAGGTCAGCACCGCCGACAGCTGGTTCGCCGTGCGTCCGTCCGGTACGGAAGACGTGTACAAGCTGTACGCCGAGAGCTTCAAGGGCGAAGCGCACTTGAAGGAGGTACTCACGCAGGCGGAGAGCATCATTGCCGCACTTTTCGTGGGGAGCTGAAACTATTCGGGGCGCCCAAGGACGCCCCGAACCAACTGACTACGCGAACTCGCTACTCGGTTGCTGCGGCCCGCGTTCCGCCAAGCGGAATCAGCGGAGACGAACTACTCTCAGTAGCTCTTACCTGCTTCTTGCTCACCACAACCTTGGGCCCCGCGAATCCAGCGCGACTGAGCAGCAGTAGAATCGCGATGGTCACAAGATCTTTGACTACCGCGGTGGTCGATGCAACGGACGTCGCGTGCTGGAACTTTGGCACAACCGTCGTCCTGACCTGGAAGTAGTCAAGGATGAACAGGACGGCGAGCGCCGCTATGGCGGCGGCAAAGATCGCGCAGATCCAGCCAATGAATCGCCGAGTGCGGCGGTTGTCCGCGAGCGTGGCAGCTGCCAGTGCCAGGAGCAATCCCAGCAGGGGAACCAGCGTCACGTTGCTGAGAGTACCGACCGCTCCGAAGCGCCAGCGCTCATCGCCGAGGTGCAGCGGCCAGACAGAGGTCGTCGCGTCAAAGAGCGGAATTAGGATCAGAGCGGCGGCCAGCAAGTAGCCCGCTCGGGCCAGTGGCTTGTTTGTTTCCATGCGGCAAGCAGAGGTTGGGGTGCCAGCGAAAGTACAACCCGGATCCGAGTTGCACAATAACAGTATCGGTGGCAGGCGCCCATGAGCCCAGTGAGATCGGTCGGAACGGCTGAGATCAGGACTGGTCGCGCTTATGCCGATCCTTTCAAAGCGTACCATCGCGATCGCACTCTGCACCTTTGGAGTAGCCGCGTGCAGCAGCGGCGACAACAGTTCCTTGACAGCTCCACCGACCGTCGCCGCAAGCGTCGCCGATCAGGTCGAAACCCAGACAGTTGCCGAGGTCTCGGTAGAGAACGCCTCCGAGTCAGTCGATGTCATCAATGACGCCGAATTATCCGCTGATGGTGGCGGCACTAGCTTCGACTTAATGGCCTCGACCGCGGTCGGACCCCGCCTCGTTAGCGCGTCGTTCATGGCACCGGTTCCCGGTGCGTCAGCATCGGTGGTGGTTCCGCACGGAAATTGTCCGTTCGATGCGGCGACATCCTTCCACGTGTGTGCGACTTCTACCGACGGCATGGGCCTCTCAACGGCCGGACGTTCCAGTTCCGCGACTCGACGGGAGCGGCAACACAGAACTTCAGTGACGCCACCACGGCGTCCATCAACTTCGTGCACCATCGCTATGGCATTGTGTTCGACTCAAGCGCGGCGGGCATGCGCCATCGCGGCATCGACCGGACCCACAACCTGATCGTGAGCGGGCTCCTGGGACACGAAGTCCAGCGCACCTGGAATGGGACCGGCAACTCGCTCGACAGCGGAACAGTTGTAAACGCGAAGGCGACGTATTCATACAACTGGGCCGTCGCTGGCACGCTCACCAACGTTGTACGTAAGCTCCCGGCTTCGAGCAACAAGTTCCCGATGAGCGGCAAGACCTACACGCTAGATCTCGTGAGCTACAAGCTCACAGCTACCTACTAGAAGCGGAACAGCACGATCGACTATCGTGCAGCAATCGCGCGGGGTGTTGTCTTCGGACGGCACCCCGCGCTGGATACGATACTTCCATCCGTCCATTTGCGCCCGCCTCGGCAATTGAGCTAGCGCTAATGTCGCGGCGCTATGGGCCTGTTGCGGGCAGCAACAATCGCCACATCCATCTTACCGTCGGTGTCAAAGCGATCGCCCTCGGCGTTGTGCGCGTCCACTCGCGGCCCCATTCCCGCCACCTGGAAGCTCTGGGCGATCTGACCAGCGTGAATGAGATCGGCCATGAGTGTATCTCGTTCCTGATCCACGTTGGGTGCAATGTGATGAGTTGGGCGCAACGTCCGGTGACTCAACCCGGCGCGCTGGTCAAAGGTGGCGTCACCTATCCACACGGCGCGGCCGTCGTGCAGAATTCCGTTAGCCAGCCAGAAGCGCGCATGATGACGTCGGCGGGCGCTGTTCCCCACCTCGCGCTCGAAGGCGATGTCCTGCTGCCGTCCCAGGAGATATAGCGGGCTTACGGGTGCCGTCGAATCGGGGCGATTGAACAGCACGCTCCGGGCGATGGCGATCCTGGATGCACGCGTGAGCGAGTCGGCGACGACCCAGCCAGCCATGCCCATTGCGGTGCGCAGTTCGTCTCCACTGCCAACGATCGCGACGTTTATGGGATCGCCAGCGTGGCCCTGCGCATCGGTGGTGCGCTTGGGTAGTGGTGCCAGCTCTGCGGCATATTCATGGTCTCTGGAGAGGCGAGGCGCTGGGGCGACGTGGGCAATCGCGTAGATCACTCCCACGGCGAGAAAGACAAACAGAAGAATCGCCAATGCCCTCCAAGCGTGCATGGGTCAACATACCGGCGACGTACGATGGCACGCCAGAGCGGCCTACTCCTCCTGATAGGGTGGCTCACCGCAACTGTCCCTCGTATGTTATACGAATACCTTACTTCTCCTGGAGAAGGCACTGCCAGATGTAACGGTGGGCCTGACCGGTGTTCTCGCGGATCGCTATGCGATCGAATGCGAGATCGCCCGCGGTGGTATGGCCACGGTTTACCTGGCCCGCGATTTACGTCACGGGTCGCGGGTCGCCGTTAAAGTGCTGCACCCTGACATCGCGCCACTGATTGGAGAGGCGCGCTTCAACCGCGAGATTCAGGTTACTGCACGGTTGCAGCATCCCAACATACTCCCGGTCTTGGACTCGGGACGCGTGGACGGACTCTCGTATTACGTGACTCCTTATGTCGACGGGGAGTCGCTCGCGCATCGCATGGAGCGCGACCTGCAGCTCCCCATCGATGACGCCGTGTCCATCGCCATCGAAGTCGCCGACGCACTCGCGCTCGCGCACGCCGAGGGGCTGGTGCATCGCGACATCAAGCCAGGCAACATTCTGCTGGCGCATGGCCATGCGATTGTTGCCGACTTCGGTATTGCGCAGCTCACGGTGCCGAAAGGAAGCGCGCAAGGAGCCGCGGAAGGAGCCGAAAAACTGACCCAGCGCGGTGTCGCGCTCGGCACAGCCGCCTACATGAGCCCTGAGCAGTCTGCGGGCGGTACCGTTGACGGACGCAGCGACATCTATAGCCTTGGTTGCGTGTTGTACGAGATGTTGAGCGGTCAGCAGCCGTTCAGCGGCATCAACGCACAGGCAGTGATGGCGCGTCACATGATCGATACTGTCCCGTTGCTGCGCCCCGTACGTCCGACGGTGAGCGTGGCGCTGGAGAAGGTGATTCACAAAGCGATGGCCAAGGCGCCCGCGGATCGCTTTGTGGATGCTGCGCAGTTCAGGGATGCGATCCGTGCCGCAGGGACCGCGCTCACAACAGTCCCCGAGCACCCGCGGCGGCGCTACACACGCATCGCTATGATCGTTACAGCCGCCGTGGTCGTGATCGGCGGGCTGTTGCTCCTCACGTCGCACATCACGCGGCTCGGCGCCCGGTCCACTGCTGTAGTACGACCCGATCAGTCGCAGATAGCCGTGATGTACTTCGATGACAACAGCCCCAATCGGGACATGGGTTATCTCGCGAACGGACTGACGGAGAGCCTCATCCGGGAGCTGAGCGCCGTACCCGCGATTCACGTGATCTCACGCAATGGAGTGCGGCCGTATCGCGATCACCCTGTAGGGCTGGATAGTCTGGCGACGGCGCTGCACGTTGGAAGCGTCGTAGAGGGGAGCGTTCAGCGCTCTGGCGACAAGGTGCGGGTCACCGTAGATCTGCTCGATGCGGCGACCGGAGGCCACCTGGATAGTCGCACGATCGAGCAGCCAGCGGGTGATCTGTTCGCACTCGAGGATGACGTGGTGCAACAGGTTGCCGAGCTGTTGCGCAAGCGACTTGGCGAGGCAATACGGTTACGCGAGGTGCAGGAAGGTACGACCAGCGCAGCCGCGCGCGTGTTGCTGCTGCGTGCCGACAATGCACGCGATCAGGCCGCGACCATAACGACGCGAGCCCACTCGGGCGATGCCGCGGATGCGCTTGCTTTCCTGGCGCAATCTGATTCACTGCTGGTGCAAGCCGAGTCGGCCGACCCTCGGTGGATCCAGCCAGTCATCGCGCGCGGGTGGGTGATGTTGGACGTCGCCGATCTTTCTACCGGTTCGGCGCAGGAGCGTGCGCTGCGCAACGCGCTTGCTCGTGCGGATGATGCCCTCCGCATCGCGCCGCGGAACGCGTATGCACTGGATCTGCACGGAACCGCACTGTGGCGGCTTGCCGCCGATGCGCCCAACTCCACGCAGAATGATCAGCAGCTACGGTTGGCCGAGCAGAACCTGCGGAGCGCAGTCGCGATCCGCCCCGGGCTTGCCAGCGCGTGGAGCATGCTAAGCAAGTTGCTGCGCTTCAAGGGATCTCTGGCGGAGGCAAATGCCGCGGCCCAGCGCGCGCTCGCAGAGGATGCGTATCTCGAGGATGCACCAGACGTGCTGGAACAGCTATACAGGAGCCAGGCCAGGCTGGGCGACTATACGTCGGCCGCACAGTCGTGCGAGCGAGGCCGCCAACGCTTTCCCGCGGACTGGCGCTTCGTGGAATGCCGGCTCACGCTGATGCTGAACAATACCGCCAACGCCCCCGATCCGAAGCTCGCGTCGCGCCTCGTCGTGCAGCTCGAGAACATGGATCCGCAACCACAGGGCACATACAGCGGCCACGCCTACGAGCAAATCTTCCGCAGGATGGTCGCCGCGACGATCATGGCGCGAGCCGGAGTACGCGATAGCGCTCGCGCCGTAATCGCGTGGGCTCGGCGCGCAGTCGCAAGCGACAGCAGCGCTAGCATCGACCTGGAATACGACGAAGCGGCCACTCGCATGGCACTCGGCGAGCCCGAAGTCGCACTCCGGCTGCTCTCCGAGTACCTCGAGGCAAGACCCACGCTCAGGTCCTACATCGCGCGCGATCCGCTGTTCACGGCCCTCAGGAGCGATGCACGGTTCAAGGCGATCGCCCCACCTCCGCGGGAGTGATCACGTTCGATCACGTTCACTTCAGTGGGAAAGGTGGCACAATCGTCATGGCCTCCATCTCAAGGGCCACGAGGCCACACCCAGGCATGTGGCCAATGGCGTAGATCTCATTCGAGCGGGCAGCATATTCCTTGCTGATGCGATCGCCCTCTCCCTCGTGCCGCTTGTTGTAGAACGGAACCACGAAGTGGTCGATCGCCGCCTTTGTAAAGAAAATCGCGTCGAACCTGGGGCTCGGACTAACTGCGCTTTCGTCGCGCTTTGCCGGCGATGTACTCTTGCCGGTGTCATTCTTACCGCCGTTCTTTCCTCCACCGTTCTGTTTCGATCCCTCTCCCGCTGCTGGATCCTTCATGAAACTGTCCTCCACGGATGGTGAGTGGCCGGAGCATCACTGGGTGTGGATATGGAACAACAGTATCTCCCGCCGTTACTCCGGAATTCGGAGCGGATCGAACATAAATCACCCTTTGACCACACGCCAGTCACCGCGCGCGGCCAGTCGATGAGTTACGATCCGTTCCACTGCAGCCAAGACTCCTCAGCTGGACCTAGCCCTCGGGATCAGAAGACGGACAATTTCATGCTCGATCAAGAAATCGCCTGGATCGGAAGTACCAACGGTACTCCAGGGCGACGCGGTTACAGGCCACGCGCAATCGTCATCCACATAATGGAGGACTCGCTCCGCTCCGTTGACGATTTCTTCAACAATGCAGACCCCGCGCCGGATGCCTCTGTCTCGGCCCACTACGGCGTCGGCAGACGGGGAGAGATCCATCAGTATGTGGCGGAGTGTGATACGGCGTGGCACGCGGGACGGGTAAGCAATCCCGCCTGGACCGGGATCATCCACGGCGTAAATCCCAACCTGTACACAATAGGGATAGAGCACGAGGGGAAATCAGGGCAGCGCTGGACGCCCGCGATGTACGAGTCCAGCGCCTGGCTCATCGCGCAGATCGCGAACCGCTGGTCCATCGAGATAAGTCCGGCCAACGTCATCCGTCACGCGGACATCTACGACGTGAAGGCGTTCTGTCCGGGTACAGGCGTCGACCTCGGCACACTCATCAGCCTGGCCCACTCGATGTTGTTGTCCGGAACTCAGGCTAACTTCGTCGCCGTGGTTGGGAGCACCGTCACGCAGTCGGAGTTGCATCTACGCATCGGGTCGCCCACGTCACGGGCGGAGAGCGCGGCGATTGCACCGCGCGGGATGTCGCTCGCATTTATTGGTTGGACGAGCAACGGCGAGTCGGTCCACGGGAACGCGCACTGGTACCGTACGGCGGACGATCACTACTTCTGGGCCGGCGCCACCACGGATCCCGTGCCGGCCTCGCTCCCGCCTCGCTCCGGACGTGCACTGTAGAATCCAATATGTAGCGAGTCCATTGCCCACCCTTGGATAGAGAAGCCTCAATATCTCGGAACGGTATTCGTCGTGCCGCGTGTTGCCGGCACTATCGTGCGAGTCCATCCTGCAACAGCGCAAGTGCCTTCTCCTCGGGAGAAGACTCGGTGACGCAAGCGGCAGGTCGCAGCCCCCAGAGCCGTTGCGCGAGTGCGAGATCCGCCTGTACTACGTCGTCCAGCGCATCACCGTTCTTCCCACGCGGCCTGCCCAATGCCGAGTCAGCGACTGCGGCGGCCGCGCTCGCCGCACTGTCCAGCGGGCAGCGGGCCACTGTTATCAGAGTGAGCCGAAGCAGGCTAATCGTGCGCTGGTATCGATCGCTCAGCCGCAGGCCGCGGCGCGACGGGTCCATCCCGACCAGGGCACGCGCGAGCTCGAGTCGACCCGTGACTGCCGCATTGTGTGGCGAAAGTCGCGCGGCTCTGGCGAATTGACTTTCGGCGGCACTGTAGTCACCGAGCGCGAGCGACGCCTCGCCCAGTCCGGCGTACGCCTTCGCGTCCTGTGGATCCTTCCGGATTACCTGATGAAATATTTCGGCAGCCCGCGCGGGTGACTCAGCCGAGAGAAAGAGGTAGCCGATGTGGTCTCTCAGCGGCAAATCGCCGAGTGACTGGTCCTGGATCGGGAGCAGCTCAGCCAGCAGCGCCTTACTTGCACTGGTGGCCGCGAGGAGATCGATGAGCTCGAAGCGCGCCTGCAGGCTGCTTCCACCCTCACCAGTCCGCCATCTGCCGTACACGGCGCGGTGGTAGTACGCGATGGCGTCCTCCATGCGCCGCTGCTTCACCAGGACGCGCGCCAGGAGGACGTTCGCCGCGCCGTCGGTCGGATCCTGCTGCAGGATTGAGCGCAGCAGCCCGTCGGCGGTCTCGGTATCGCCCTGGCGAAGCGTGACCCGCGCGAGGGCGATCTGGTACATGAGATTTCCGCGATCCATTGATGCCGCGGTGCGGAATTGGTCCGCGGCGTCATCAAGCTGGCCTGCGGCGAAGAGCCGGGCCCCTTCCTGATAGTCGCTCAACGCCCGGGATCGCGCTTCTTCCGTGTCGATGCGAGCGACGAAAGTGTCGAACACGAGGAAGAATGCTATGAGCGCCAGTACGACGCCAAAAGTCCCAATGAATGCCGACGATGATGCTGTCGGTACGGAAACCCCGGAGGGAATCCCCGCTGATCCTGCTACTTCCATGCGGCTGTTCGAACCATGTTATCGTCCACTCCAAACGCGTGGAGAATGTCCGGTAAAGTCACAAGGCCAAGCAAGATGCTTACGTCAGCGCGACTCACGACCGGTAACGTGTTGTGCTGACTCTCTCCCATTCGGGTCAGTGCCTGACCAAGGGTATGATCCGTGTGGAGATGTTCGAACGCCGCATCGGTCGCGCCGCTCGACACTCGGCCACGATCCATTACCTGTCGCACAGAAAGCTCGCCGTCGCCCCTTTTTACTGCTTCCGCAAGATGTTCAGTCCCAACCATTCCAAGGAACCCTTTCTCGTCTGCGACCGGCCATGCATCTAGCTGCGTATCGTGAACACGGGCGAGCGCGCCCTTGGCGGGAAGGTCAGGCGGAAGCGACTCGGGTGGCTCGCGAATGGCGCTGACTACACGTACGGACCCGGGTGCGGCTCGTGTGGCTCCCCCCGGTAGATGCAGGCCATCCTGGCGAGACAGCGCCTCGTAAATGGAAGCGGTCTGGAATTTCTGCGAGATGAAGTACGCAAGCATGTTCGCGATCATCAGTGGAACGATGATGGAGTAATCACGCGTTACCTCGAAGATCATGATGACCGATGTGAGCGGCGTTCTGATGATCCCGGCGAATGCCGCGCCCATCCCGACGAGCGCGTATGCCCCAGGTCCCGCTGTCAGCGTTGGGAAAAGGGCGTGCGCAATCTGGCCCACAGCGGCGCCCAGCATTGCTCCTATGAACATGGTTGGGCCGAAGATTCCGCCGGCGTTGCCGGATGCGTAGCAGACTGCGGTCGCTACTGCCTTCAGCACCGCTAGCATTACGACAACCCTGAAGATCAGATCGCCGTTGAGCACCTTCTCGACCTGGTCATACCCCACGCCGAGTACTTCTGGAACGAAGAACCCCATCAACCCGACCAGCAGCCCACCAGCAACCGGCTGGAGCCATACGGAAGCATTCGGCAGGCGCTTGAATCTGATGCGGAGGCCGAGGAGCAGCTTGACGAATGCGACAGAGACAAACCCGCCGACGATTCCGAGCACCGCATAGAAAACGAGCTCTATCGGGTTAACGAGCCGGTAGCCGGCAACGTGGAAAAGTGGCTCGTCACCGAGAACCAGATGCAGCACCATCCATGACGTCGTCGAGCTCAGCACTATGGAGCCAAGGATGGGCGCGTGCAAGTCGCCCATGATTTCCTCGAGCGCGAAGATTATCGCGGCGATGGGAGTGTTGAATGCCGCTGCGAGCGCCGCAGCTCCGCCGACGGGAATGAGCCACTTTACCTGATCTTTACTGAGGCCAAGGCGGCGACCAATCAGCGATGCCACCCCGGCCCCGATCTGCACCGCGGGGCCCTCTCGGCCGAGAGCGATTCCGCTGGCTAGCGATGCTGAACAGAGACCGAATTTTCCAAGTACGGTGCGGAGTGAAATGCGCCCATCGTGGATGAAGACGGCTGCGCGCGTCTGTGGCACACCACTTCCGCGCGCGTTCGGGAAGTACCTGAAGAGGAGGTAGCCCGTTATGAGGGAGCCCATGACGGGAACCAGCAGGCGGCGCCAACCCGATCCGCCAGGCGGATACATGTGCGCCGCCAGCCGGCCGGTAAGGAGAATGAACGCGACGACTATGAGACCGACCAGGGCGCCGATCATCAGGCTCAGCACAAGGGCGAGTCGGTCTTCCTTGCGGCGGAGGTCTTCGATCAACCCGTTAACCCGCCCGGGCCAGCGCGTCAGGATCGAGTCCAGCCGTGGAGCGATATTCACCTTCACGAGCGGCACTGCGCCGGGGAGTTCATCCCCGACGATTCAAAGCGTGGCCGAGGAGGCGTACAGGCGCCCGTGGGTGCGGCGATCTCGCGGTGCATCGCGTGTTGGTGCATCGTGTCGTGGTGCACATTTCGGAAGGTACTCGATACGGCTTCGTTTCGGGGACACGCGGGAAGCCGACTTACATCGGTCGCCCACGTGAAGTGTACGCCGTCACAGGCGTGCTTACCGCGGATTGTCCCGTGAACGCCGCATCGATCGTTGTACGTCGACGTTGTGCGTCGACGCTATGCGGAGATGACGATCAGGTATAAGCAGGACGGTCGACGGTGCGATCCGCGGGATGCTCCACCGGCCCGTACATGCCGCCGACGATAGCACCGTACACAAGGTGCAGCACGAACAGAGCGATGATCCCCATCATCCCCATGTTAGACAGGAAGAATCCTGGTGCCGGCATCATTTCAGGGATCCTCGGATGCATTGCCGGCACCATCCCCATGAAGAGCCCTGCAAGGACCGCGTGAATAACCCCGAACCCCATACCCACCACGGCCCCCGATCTGTGGGTCACGTTTTCGAAGCCCCATGCATAGAGGAGCCCGATTAAGCCGGAGATAATCAGGTGCATGATGAAACCCACGATCCACGCAGTCGGCCCCATTGGCAGGAACAGCGTTCCCTCCATCATGGAGAGGTCCATGTGCATCCCCATGAATGTGCGAGCCATCCACATGAGGATCACCATCACGATGCCGCCAACTACGCCCGCCCCAAACGCCTTTCCTGTCTTCATCTCGCCTCCGTTCACGTGGATGATAGATCACGTCCCGATCTCGGCCAGAATTTTGGATTCTTCCTGACCCGCTGAGCGACAGCCGATGCAGAACCCGCGCCACCACCACGCAATCGGCGTGAATGTGTCGCACACGTACATGCAGCAGACTATCCTCTCTGAACGAACTGCTGCATACGGCGCTGTGGCACGTCACTCGCAGCTAAGGATTGCACGGACGCGGTGCTCGCCGCGAATTAGTGGCGAGCTAGAGGACCGGCTCGCTCGCCAATCATAACGATCGGAGGCGCGTTCAGGTGCGCGTCAGATGCTCACCTGAACAGCAGCTTTGAGAGTGGGAACCATGGTCCAGCGGCGGAGCATTATCGCGGCACAGCTCAGACGGCGGCTCGTGACTGAGCTGCATCTTGGGCTCAGGCGCCCGGGCGACCGTTTGCCGAGCACACGTGATCTGGCGCGAGAGCTCCATGCCGATCCCCGGGTCGTGCTTGCCGCCTATCGCGAGCTGGAGGACGATGGATTGGTCGAATTCCGGCCTCGCTCCGGTGTGTACGTGGCAGAGTCCGCGCTCAGCGGGCGATCTTCACTGCCGCGCCTGGCCGCGTGGGCGCTCGAGATCTTCGTGGAAGGGCTCAGCCGCGGCGTGCCAGCGCCAGAGCTTCCCGACCGCCTTCGGCGTTGTCTCGAAACGCTCCGGTTGCATGCGACCTGCGTCGAGTGCAACCGCGATCAGTCGCATTCGCTCTGCCAGGAACTGCACCGCGATTATGGTTTCGACACCACCGCGCTGGAGCTCGATGCGCTCAACGCGAACGGAGAAGAAGCACGCACGCTACTTAAGCGTACAGATATCCTCGTAACCACCTCCTTCCACGCGGCCGACGTTAAGCGCGTCGCCGAGCGTGTGGGGAAGCTCTGGTTCGCCATAACGATCGGCTCAGAATTTATTGGCGAGATGAGTCGGCTCATGAATGAGGGTCCCGTGTATATCGTCGGTACCGATGATCGCTTGCGCGGTAAGATGCGGATGATGTTCGAGCCGGTGCCACACGCTGAAAACCTACGTGTCGTGATCGTGGGCCAGGATGATCTCGGCGTAATCCCATCGAACGCACCCACCTACGTCATGAAGCGCGTCCGAGATGCGCCTGACGATGTGCTCAGCGCGCTTCCCAACCTCGCGCATCTGCACTCCATGGACCGCGTCTTCTCACCTGAATCGGCGCGTGAGCTCCTCGGCTTCATCCTGCACGCCAATGTAACAGCAATGGCCGCACAGATGGCGGCCGCACCGAACACCGCGCCGGGTCGGATAAACGATCCACGCAATCCATCCGTGAAGGACGCGAGGCGACATCGGTGAGCCGTCCATCAGATCAACTCGAAGTTGTTTCGCATTCATGCCACAAACTCATCAACACATTACATCGATGGATCAGTTGATGATGCAGTTAGCACGGGAGCGGACATCTGATCCATCACATGTGCGACGGCGTGGCGCACTATCTGCGCCACGCAGCTCTAGCCGGTCCTCCTCACGCCATCCGCTTCTCACATGTCAACTCACACATCATCAACCCGTGCTGCACTAAGGCCCGGTACGCCGGCACCCTCCTTGTCGGTGCCGATCGTCGGCGGAGGTTCTTTCGTTCTTGCCGATCGCCGCCCTGAGCAATTCACCATGATCGTCTTCTACCGCGGGCTTCATTGTCCGGTGTGCAGAAACTACCTCCGCGATCTGGAGGGAAAGCTTACCGACTTCTCTCGTCGTGGTGTGGAGGTGATCGCTGTGAGTGGCGATGACGCTCACCGTGCCGAGCAGTCGAAACGCGAGTGGAACCTGCCGAATACAACCATCGGATACGCCCAGTCAGTCGAGTCCATGCGCGCCTGGGGGCTCTTCATATCGCGCGGGATCAAGGACACCGAGCCAGGCGAGTTCGGCGAACCGGGTCTCTTTCTGGTGCGGCCGGATACGACGCTGTATTACGCGGCCATCAACAGCATGCCGTTCGGCCGTCCCGCACTCGCCGACATGCTGGGGGCGATCGATGTTGTCACGGCGAACGACTACCCGGCGCGTGGAGAAGCGTGAATCGCTTTTCGGATGATCCCCTTTCGGGTGATCCAATGGATGACGTGATGGACAACACCACGGACGGACCCGTCTTGCGTATCGGCGCGCTCGCGGCAGAGCTCGGGCTCAACCCCAAGACCATTCGCTTCTATGAACAAATCGGTCTTCTCCCGGAGCCCGCCCGGAGTGCCACAGGTTATCGCCTGTACGGTGACTCCGACCGGGAACGACTGCATTTCATAATCAAGGCCAAGCAGATCGGCTTCACACTTGAAGAGATTGGCGGCGTCTTTGACCTGCGCGGTCACGGTAAACAGCCCTGTGGGCACGTAGTGGAACTCCTCGATGAGAAGGTCCGCGCGACGGATGTGCAGCTCCTTGCGTTGCAGGACTATCGGGAGCGGTTGATTCAGGTGCGAACCGCGGCGACGGCGGTCCGGGCACACGAGAATGTCTGTGTGTGCGGCATCATCGAGCATCAAGGTTAGGACGACGAGAACGATCCGGGCGGCGTCGCGCTACCTGCGCACCCGCTGCAATCGCCTCTTGAGAAGAAAGCGGGAGCCAAGCTTTCTCCAGCGCAGTTGTCAGCAGTTTCAGTCATCACAGACTGACTTTCCGCGTACCGGTCGAACACGTTTGCCCCCTTGACCTTCCAGTAGCTGGAAGGATTAGCCTTCACATCGTCAGCGGTTCGCGAGCATCACCAGCCGTCACATGGCGTCGCGTGGCAGGGTGGGCCGGTGCCGTATTTTCGGGTCACATTGAAAGGGAGTTGGTCATGGCAACAACAACACCGCAGGGCACGAGCAACAGGCAGTCGATGGACGAGTGTATACGCGCTTGTCTTGAGTGTATCACGCTCTGCCAGCAATGCGCGAGCGAGTGCATCGATTTGACAACCGATGACTCGACGCGGTGCAGCAAGCTCTGCCTTGATTGCGCAGACATGTGCGCCACATGCGTTAACCTCATGAGTCGCAACTCGCAGTACGCGGGCAACATGTGCGGGATCTGCGCTGACGTGTGTGACGCGTGCGCCGCAGAGTGCGAGAAGGGCTGTCCGAAGGGATGTGCGACCAACGACACGATGCGCAGTTGCGCCGAGGCATGCCGGCGTGCTGCGAAGCTCTGCCGCCAGATGGCGACCTGAGGGTAGACTGGCCGCCGCTCAATGGCAGCCTGATCGCTGTCTGATGGCAGTTACAGGGCTGTCTGCCGTCCGTAACTACCGTAACTACGCCGCGCGCAGCCAGAACAGAATCAGCACCGCGAGCACAAGCCCGAGGAATATCTGCCCGCGAGTGTAAAGCCGGTTCTGCCGGCTGCACGTGGTGCACCGCCATGCAGTACGGCGCATCGGTGTACCACATGCATGGCATTGAAAGGTTGCACTGGAATCGCTCACAAATGCCCGGCATTGAGGGTTTCAGAGCAGCATGTACATGCTACTCTGCTTCTTACTGTCCGCTCTCTCTTGCATACTACGCGCCGGGGTCTCGCTCCCTACGGAAGTGTTCTTGCGAACGAAGGGCAATCTGAATTTGCGGAGCATCCGGCGCGCCGGTTGAGAGCGTAATATCATAGAGCGGAGGCGGGAAGAGTGCCAACGGCAGTGGGAACTCCTCCTCCTCCTACCTGCAGGCTATGCCCACAGGATGCCAGACCGCATCGCGAACGGACCGCCAGCAACGGATACAGATCATGAAAGCGTGGTTTACCAACTCCATCATCAGCAAGTCGGACTGGTTCTCGAAGAGATGCGGGACTGCGGCATGCATCGTACTCGTCACGTTGACGGTTGGGTCATCATCCCTGTCCGCGCAGGCAACGATGATTAGCCAACCGTCGTTCGACCACTCGCTTTTCGATTCGCTGCTACATCGCTACGTCGCGAATGGCATGGTGGATTACGACCGCTTCAAACATACGCCCCAGTTCTCGGCGTACTTGCATCGGCTGGCTCGCTTCGATCCAAGCACCCTTCCGGAAACCGAGCGCCTGGCGTTCTGGATCAATGCATACAATGCATACACGATCGAGCTGATCAACGAGCATGACGAGCGCGCTTCGGTCCGCGACATCAACAAGACGTTCGGCTTTCTGAAACTGCACGGGCCGTGGAGCGAGCCGCTGGCCACCGTTGGCGGACACCACTACACTCTGGACGATATCGAGCAGCGGATCATTCGCCCAATGTTCCACGAGCCGCGTGTCCACTTCGCTCTCGTATGTGCAGCGATGGGTTGTCCGCCGCTACGGAGCGAAGCCTATACAGGAGCCACGCTAAGTGCCCAGCTAGACGACCAGGCGAGAATTTTCCTGCTTGAGTCGCCCGCGAAGAACCGGGTCGACGTACCCGGCCGTAAGGTATACGTGAGCATGATCTTCAACCTGTACAAGGACGATTTCGGCGGCACAGACGCGGCGGTTGGACGTTTTATCGCACGGTTCTATCCGTCTGGCCCAGCCAGGGAACTGCTCGACAGCGGAGATTTCAAGCTTACCGAGACTCCTTACGATTGGACTCTCAATAGCCAGGCCAATGCCGCACGCCACCGGTAGTGCAGCAAGGTGAAGACGCTTCAGGCGACGTTCCGATCGCTCGGGAAACTCGCCGGCATTGTCCGCACGCCCGTGATCGCCGAGACGCGGGCACAGCTGAAGCAGAACTGGGCAACTCTTCCGGAGACGCTCCGGACCGGACGTCAGATGTACGGCCGCCAGGGAAACGGCTGCGGTGCGACGATCGGGGTGATGCCGCGATGTGACTTCGCCTGCCGTGGCTGTTACCTGGGTGGTGAAGCCAATAGCGCTCCCACGCAGTCGATGGATGAGATCAAGGCGCAGATGCGGCTGCTTCGACCACTGCTCGGCAACGCTGGCAACTTGCAGCTCACCGATGGTGAGGTCACGCTCCGCCCCGAGCCTGAGTTGATCGAGCTGATCCGCTACGCCCGCTCGCTGGGGCTCATACCCATGCTCATGACGCACGGCGACTCGTACCGCCGCCGCCCTGGTCTTCTCGAGCGGCTCATGATGGACGGCGGCCTTATCGAGACCGGAATCCACATTGACACCACGCAGCGGGGTCGCACCGGCGCAGCCTACAGGTACGCCACTAGTGAGAGTGAGCTGAATTCGCTACGCGACGAATTCGCGCGGATGATTCGCAGTGCAAGGAAGACAACCGCGCTCCCGCTGCGTTGCGCGATGATGATGACGATTACACGTGACAACCTTGGCGGCGTCCCTGATGTGGTGCGCTGGATCGTTCGGAACGCCGATGCATTCCACATGATCAGCTTTCAGCCGCTTGCGCACGTGGGACGCACCCAGGATGATCTCGAGGGCGTGAGTGTCGCGGATCTCTGGCACAAGATTGCGGAAGGCCTTGACGAAGATCGCGACCGGCTGGAGCGTGGCGTCAAATGGCTGGGCCACGAGGCGTGCAACAGATTTGTTCACGGATTAGTCGCCACACCGGCCGATGACAACCCATCATTTCATCAGCTACGCGAGGAGGGCGATCCGGTCGATGAACGAATATTCGCCGATTTTCTCACGCGTTTTGGCGGTGCCTCGTTTCGCCAGGACTCTCGCGCTGAAGCATGGGCGCGCCTCCTGGGTCTGGTAGTGCACGAGCCGATGTTTATGGCGGCAAATGCGCTGCCGTATGCGCTGCACTGGCTGCGCCGTCTCGATCCTGATCGGCCACTTCGCACGGCACGTAACATCATATCCGGTGCGACCCGCGTTCAGGCGCTTGCAATTGTAAGTCATCACTTCATGAGCCAGGCGGAGCTTGAGACTCCCCTTGGGCGGGAGCGCCTGGCGCACTGCGTCTTTCACGTTCCCATCGGAGGCCAGCTTGTATCCATGTGCGAGGTCAACGCCACCGGGATCCGCAACCGTTACTATGGTGCCATACGTCACTGACTTCGCACGTCTCAGCGCGAGTGGTACATCGTTTGCGCGAGGCATGTCGATCAATAGCGCTCACCCTGCAAGGACTGCCACGCCCATCAGTCCGTAGAGTTTATCATGCCACACGTAATTGTCTTCGATGTAATCGAGACACTGCTCGACCTTCGCGCGCTCGATCCGCACTTCCAAAGAATCTTTGGAACGGAGCGAGCACGTGAGGACTGGTTCAACCAGATGCTGCAACTGGCGCTCGTTTCCAACATTGTGGATTCGTATCGCGATTTCAGTGAGCTTGGCTCATCGGCGCTGGCGATGACTGCCGAACGCTACGCAGTGCAGCTCTCGCCCGGCGACAGGCAGGACGTCCAGAACACGATCAGGGCGCTGCCACCCCATCCGGACGTACAACCGGCGCTCGAGCAATTACGCAGTGCCGGGTTCCGCCTGGCCACACTCACAAACTCCACGCGTGAGGTGAGCAGGAGCCAACTGGAGCACGCGGGCCTCGCCGACTTCTTCGAGAAGACACTCTCCGTCGACTCTGTAAGGCGCTACAAGCCAGCGCACGAGCCGTACGATATGGCAGCAAAGGAACTCAATGTCGACGCCTCGGCGGTCGTGCTCGTTGCGGCGCACGCGTGGGATATTGCCGGCGCTCACCACGCTGGCTACGGCACCGGCTTCGTTGCGCGACCGGGCACGGTACTCGACCCCCACGGGCCCAAACCAACCTACTCGGCTCTCAACCTCGCGGAACTGGCACAGCAGCTCGTTAGTGCGCGCCAGTCGCACGATGCGTGATGTGCAGGCCGCAGGCTGCCGAAGGACATTCGGCAGCCTGCGCTTTCGGGGCGGTTATAGAGCTCCACGTTTCCGGAACTCTGCACAACTACCGTGCCGCTCCACTAGCGCGGTAGGACATGGACACTCCGGAAGATCGCCAGTAGTGGCTCCGCGCAGATGCCTAGGACGACCAGGGCTGCGGCACTGGCAATGGCACTGACAGCCGCCCAACGACCCAGCGTGGGTAGCGGTGGTGTCACTGCTCCCGCTACCTCCGCCCTCATGTTCGTACTGATTTCCGCCTCCGTCGGTCCAAAGCAGACTGGGCCGAGCACCCGCGCGTAATACGCGAGCGACACCACAGTGTTGATGATGGCAACAATCGCGAGCCAGCCATAGCCGGCGTCAACCACTGCACCGAAGAGTGCGAGCTTCGCCCCGAACCCTGCGAGCGGGGGAATGCCGACAAACGAAAGAAAGCTGACAACAAGCACAGCGGCGAGCAGCGGATGCGTACGGGCAAGATCTGCGTAACGCATCCTTTTCGCTTCGCCCCTGAGCTCCGCGACTACGCCGAACGCGGCCAGGTTGGCGAGTGTGTACGCGACGAGAAAGAAAAGCAACGACGGCATGGCCAGCGTGCTACGGCCGAGCGCCACGACAGCCATCAATCCATAACCAGTCTGCGACACCGCTGACCAGCCAAGCAGACGACGAACGTCGTCCTGCCACAGTGCCGCTGCGTTTCCGAGTGTCATCGTGACCGCAGCGAGCAGTGCGACCACCGGCCGCCAACCAACACCCGATTCCGGGAGCAGAATGACGAATCGCGCGAGTGCGATGAGCGCACCGATTTTGGGAACGGCCGTAACGAATGCCGCGATCGGGACCGGCGCGCCATCAGCGACATCGGGCATCCATGCATGTACCGGCACCGCTCCTATCTTGAACGCAAGTCCAACAATCACCAGACCTACGGCCGCAACCAGCGCCAGCGAATCCGCTCGCGCCAGGTGCACAAGAAGCCCGGAGTAAGTCGTAGTTGCAGCAAGACCAAACAGCAGCACGATCCCGTAAACCATCGCACCGTTGGCCAGAGCGCCGAGAAGATAGTACTTGAGGGCGGCCTCTCCGGCGCGCTTGGATCGGCGGTGATACGCGACCAGGACATACCCGGTGACGGATGAGAGCAACACGGCAAGCGTGAGCTCCATGATGTCCGACGCTCCGGCCATGAGCACCGCGCCAAGCGCCGCCATGAGCAGGATCGCGTAATACTCACCATGACGCGGATCGGTCGCGAACCAGTCGACCGAGAGCGCAATCACAATCGCTGTTGCGCCAAGGATGATGAACTTGCCCCATAGCGCCGCGCCATCGACGGCGTAAGTACCGGAGAACGTGAACCGTCCAACATCACCGGCGCTCTGCGCCAGATGTACCGTGGCAACAGCGGAAATGATAAGGGTAACGAGTGCAAGTACAGCTGCCCAACGCTGCATCCGCCGCGGCGCGAAGAGAGCGAATATGAGGATGATGACCGCACCCACCAACAGCACGAGCTCGGGCGCAACATCGCCAACCGGCATCTTACCGACTTCCCAGGATCGGGCGAACACCAGCATCGATCACCGCCAACAGGGGTGCGGGTGCCACTCCGATTATGAGCACGATCACGAGTAGCGTTGCGAGCGTCAGCAGCTCGACCGGGGCGAGTTCGGGCCATGCAGCCCAACGCTCGGGCATGTCACCCAGAAAGACGCGTTGCAACAGATGAAGAAAGAGCGCCGCCGTGATGATGATGCCAAAGAGCGCCAACCCCGCTAGCCACGGGAACACGGCGTACGTGCCGACGAATATCTGGAACTCGGCCACAAAGCCAGCCAGACCAGGCAGGCCAAGACTCGCGAAAGCTGCAACGGCCGTGAGCCCGGTGAGCACTGGCGCTCGACGCGCGAGCCCACCAAAGTCGGCTATCTCATACGTCCCGGCGCGCTGCCAGATAGAACCGGTGATGAGGAATAGGGCGCCTGTGATAAGGCCGTGTGCGACCATTTCAACCGTTGCACCGGTGAGCGCAAGTCTGCGCGCTCCGTCAGCACCGTGTAACAGCGCACCCGCGGCAGCGATCCCGAGTACCGCGTAACCCATGTGGTTGACGCTGGTGTAGGCGATCCGCCGCTTAAGATTGGGCTGCGCCATAGCCACCAGTGCGCCATAGATGATGCTCACGAGCGCGATCACGCCCAATGGAAAGGCAAACCGCTGGAAGGTGACGGGCATCATCGAGAGCAGGATGCGCACGAAGCCATACGTACCCATCTTGAGCAGCACACCGGCCAGAATGGTGGAAGCCGGCGCCGGAGCATCGACGTGCGCCGGTGGCAACCACGTGTGGAACGGCACCAGTGGCGTCTTGATCCCGAAGCCCAGTGCAAAACCGATGAACGTGAGTGTGGCCGCGAGCCCTGCTCCATCGAGTGGATGCCGGGTGATGAGCTGAGCCATGTCGAACGTACGGTTCGCGCTATCCGGTGCGCTGTGAAGATACAGCACCAGAATCGCGAGCAACATGGCGAGCGATCCAGCGAGGGTGTACAGAAAGAATTTGAGCGCCGCGCGACGAGCCTCCTCGCCGTGGCCCCATATGCCGATCAGGAAATACATCCCTACCAGGCTCAGGTCCCAGAACACGTAGAAGAGCAGCAGGTCGAGCGCGAGGAATACGCCCAACGACACGCATTCGAGGAAGAGGAAGAGAGCGAAATACGCCTTGATGCGGCCTTTGTAATCTACCGGATAGACGATCGCGGCCAGGAACAGCAGCGCCGTCATTGCGAATAGAGGGAGCGAGATACCGTCCAGGCCGACAACGTACCTTGCGCCGAGCGTGGGGATCCACGCCACCGCCTCGACTTGCTGAAACGCGTGGCCAACCAACGTCGGTACGTTCTGCACGTGCCAGTCAAAGCGGATCCAAGCGAACACCGCGATCACGAGTGGAACCAGTGCGCTCAGCGCAGCAGCACCGCGGAGTAGCCGCTCACGTTGCGGCGGAAGCAACAGGATAACGATGGCGCCCACGAGCGGCGCAAATATGGCGACGCTCAGCACGTGCTGTAATCCGTTACGCTATGGTCCATTGCGTTATCTCCCGAGAATGGTGCCGAAGGTAAAGCCATATGTAGATCGACCGAGCGCGGCGACAGCGACGATGGCGATGAGACCGACAGCAAGGATTACATAATACTGGTGAGCGAGTCCCGTCTGGAGTCGACGACTGTCTTCGCCGACAATTCCGACGCCGCGCGCCACCTGCTCCACTGCGGCATCGACGCCGCTATCGTCAGCGACACTCGAAACGCGCGCTACGCCTTCTGTTCCTCGGACGACGAGCGTGACTAGCGTATCAAGGCTCCGCTCGCTGCCCCAGGCCGCCAGTTGCGAAATCGCTGTCGCGATCCCCGCAGCGACACGGGTGCCGGCGGCGATCACCCGATCGTCAAATATCGCGAGCGAGTGCGCCAGGAAGAGAATTGGACGCACGATGATCACGCTCGCAAGCGTCGGGATTCCAAGCCAGTGCGCGATTTGGTTACGTGTACGGTCGGGGATGTATAGAGACACCAGTGCATCGCTTCGCCATAGCAGCCAGTCCGTAAGTGCTGCGACTACGATCGTGCCCAGTGATACGATCAACGTCCACGCGGAGGCAGCGGCGAGTGCACTTCCGGCTGCCCGCTGCACCACACGCGATCCGTCGGGGAACCAGAGAATTCCGAGAGCGAGCGATATCAGAGCCAAAAAGCCCAGGCTCGCGAACACCGTACGAGATGGGGACGATGTTGGGTGCGACGCTGGGTACGACGCTGGGT
Source organism: Gemmatimonadaceae bacterium (assembly GCA_050998035.1). Lineage (GTDB taxonomy): Bacteria > Gemmatimonadota > Gemmatimonadetes > Gemmatimonadales > Gemmatimonadaceae > Fen-1247. The sequence goes on from JBPCQO010000244.1 coordinate 23,187, forward strand.
ACGACGCCGGCGAACTGTCGCCCGCGTAGCCACCTCCATCGCCACCCGAGTCGTCCAATCCCCTGCGTGGTCCGAAGGCCAACAGTTGGAGGCGGCCGGCATAGAGCGCGCTAAGGAAACCCGCTATCAACACGCCAGCGGCTAGCAACGGTGTCCCCATTGGTCCGCCCGCAGCAGCCGCGAGCACCTGCTCCTTGGAGAATGCACCCCCAAGCGGCGGAACCGCGGCAAGAGCGAGCGTACCGATGCCAAAAAGACGTGCTACGCGTGGCAACGCGGCACCGAGCCGGAGCTTGCTCAAGTCGAGCGTACCGGCTGCGTGAAGAACCACCCCTGCACCTAAGAAGAGAAGCGCCTTGAATGCAGCGTGTGCCACAAGATGTACGGCGGCCGCAGCCGGAACACCTGCCCCGATCGCGACGAGCATGAGCCCGTATTGAGCCGAGGTCGAAGCCGCGAGCGCCCGCTTGAGATCTGACTGGAGAGTAGCCACCACGCCGGCGGCGAGTGCCGTGGCGAGACCGAGCCATGCGACGGCCGGTCCGAACCATGCCGCCCCTGTGAGAGCGGGCGCAACCCGCGCCAGCAGATACGCTCCTGCCGCAACCATGGTCGTGGAATGCAGGAGTGCCGATGCCGGCGTTGGCCCTGCCATGGCCGAGAATAGCCACGGTGAGAACGGAAGCTGCGCCGACTTGGCCGCGGCGGCCACGAGAATACCACCAGCAACTATGGTGAGCGCGGCTCCGTGCAGCACGCCGAGCGCAGCAAGGTCGAGTGATCCGGTGGCGGCAAAGAGAGCTCCGGCCGCTAGATAAAGCCCGAGGTCGCCGACACGTACTACGATGAACGCATCGAGCGCTGCCCTGGGGCGCGATGCATCTCGCCACTCGAAGCCGATGAGCGCCCACGAGGCTGCTCCGACCAGCTCCCAACCCACGAGCAACGTCAGCAGGTCGGACGCAATCACCAGCAGCTCCATCGCCCCAGTGAACGCAACGAGTAACGCGACCAGCCGCGCCAGTCCAGTGTCGTCGCGCATCGACGACACCGCGTACGAAACGACAGGAAGTGCGATCATTGGAACGAGCACGACCATGATTCGTGCGATGCCTACCACCGCGAGATGCGGACGGAGTACCGGTCCCCACCACGGCCACTCCGCGCTGGGCACGAGCGTGGCCGCCCAGATAGCTATGGCCAGAGTTACGACGAGCACCGCTGCACCCAGCAAACCAAGCACCAGCGCGCGATCAACCGTAGTGAATCGCGTGGTGATTCGTTCTGCGCCAAGGACCACACATGCACCGATAATGGGCACAAGTGGCAACAGCCATAGCGTCAGCACAACGAGATCCGCGGCGAGTTCACCTGTAGCTCATCCCATCGCGCGCTTTGTAGCTCGGCGGTACCACGGCTGCATCCGTCATCCCTTCAGCGCCTTGAGCTTCTCGGTAATGTCGGCTTTGCGAACGCGGTAGATGTTGATCACCAGCGCAAATCCTACCGCGGCTTCGACGGCCATAACGGTCATCACCACCACAGCCAGGAGCTGACCCTTGGGTGTGCCACCCGCACTCCGCGCCCAGAACACGCCGGCCGCCAGTATGCTGGCGTTGAGCATGAGCTCCAGTCCCATCATGATCATTACGAACGATTGCTGACTGAGCGCACCGTAGACGCCGATACCGAACAACGCGGCGGCGAGCACAAGTAACCCCTGCTGCGTCACGATGCACTACTCGCGTCAGCAGTGCCGTGCGTCATAGCGTTGGTAGCCGTAGCGTTACTATCCGTAGCCGTATCCCGCGTTGGCTCGACCGATCCCTCATCAGCCGAGCCGTATCGTCCGGTGTTGCTGGCAATCGCAATGGCGCCGATCATCGTGGCGAGCAGTGTCACACCCGCCGTCTCGAAAACGAGCATCGAGGGCCCAAGCAGTTCCGTGCCGAGCTGTGCAGTACGGATCCCAGGTGACGCCTCAGGCGGCACTGGCACCGATGGAAACAGCCCAAATATCCCTACTGCTGCGAGCGCAATGAACGCAACCACCCCTGCAACGATCGACGTGCGGTGCTGGTGCACCATGGTCATCGGATTGAGACCGGCCGGATTCATCATGAACATCACCATGAACACCGCCATGATCGTCATCTCACCCGCCATCATCAACACCAGAACTAACCCCAAGAATTCGGCACCGATCAGTACCAGGATGACAGCTACTGCAACGAATGACGCCATGAGCCAGTACGCTGCACGCACCATCGAATCAGTCCGGAACACACGCCACGCGGTAGCAACTGCGATTGCCGCCATGATCCAGAACAGGGCGTCAACGACGATCGTGCTCAACATCAGTGACTCCTGCCCAACAGCACGAGTACGCCGGAAGCGAACACATCCACGAGTGCCGCGGGAATCAATATCGTCCATGCCACGAGTACGAACCATTCAAGCCTGACGCGAGCAAGCGTGTGTCCGCTGGCCAGAATGACGATGATCAGCCCGATCGTCTTGAGCGCCATCCATACTGGCCCAGGAAGCCAGGGACCCAGCCATCCACCTAGGAATACCGCAGCACCCATCGCCGACACGGCGACCACCACGCCAAGGTGAGCGGCGCGCCAGAGCAGCAGCGTCACGCCTGACAGCTCCGTGCGTACACCGCCGGCCAGATCCTCGCCATCAGGTAGTGCGAGCGGTCCCCAGAAGGCGAGCCCGATCGACGCGATGAGGTAGATGGGCAAGCCCAGCGGCTGCCGCACGACGTTCCACACGCCTGCCTGCGAGCGGACGATCGCGCCAATCGCTAGTGATTCCGCTGGAAGCGCCGCCGCGATGAGCACTAGCGCAAGTGGCATCTCATAGGAGAGCGCCTGTGCCACGAACCGGTAGCCAGCAATGAGCGGAAAAGCAGAGTTGGGTGACCATCCTTCCAGGTATACCGCTACCATGACGAGCGCCATCGCGGCACCGAAGTACACGATACCGGCCGACACGTCCAACGTCGCTGCGCGAGCGCTGAATGGCACAAGCGCGATCGCTGTTGCTGCACTCGCACCCAACAGTGCTGGCGCCAACGCCCACGCACCAACGTCCGGGCGCTCAGTCGATGTGCGTTGCTGGAGCAGCAACAGCGCGCCCGTGCGTAGCGGCTGCTCCAGTACGTCTCGCATGCGAGATGTGTGCATGTGAGATGTGTGCATGTGAGATGTTTGCATGCGGAACGCTCCACGAGCTACAGCGCGGCCGAGCATCGTGTCAAGTACAGCGGTTGCGTAGATCGCCGCACATAGAAAGATGACACTCCACAGGATACGGATCAGCACGTGGATCGCAATGTCTGGCAACACCGTCATGGTCGCTTAGTGCCCCATGTGAGCCATACCTGCCATTCCGGACATGTCGGATGCGCTCCCATTCTTCCCCTTCTCCATCGCCTCTTCGGCCGACTGCACTGCTTTCTCCGCCGCAGTCCAAGGCTGCACCGAACGCACGTCACCACCCGCGCCAAGATTCAGGCTCACGATCGTGGTTACTGCGTCTCCCCACTCCATGCCCCGCAGCAGGTCGGGAAGCATCGCATACAGCTGCGGCTCGGGCGCTTCGCCTGCGGTTACACGCCCACGCGGACCTTCGACAACGCCATGACCCCATGCCCGTGCACCATTGGCTTTCGCTGCGAGGTCCAGACTCTGGGCAGCTTCAGCAAGCAGCTGCCGCCAACGTGCACTCGCGTCACCTCCATCCTTGTCCGAAGAAGCAGTGTTCACCGCGGTGTTCACGATCAGCTCGAATCCAAGTGCCTGGTACGCTGGTTCGTCAATACGCGCATCATCGATCACGCCCGATGCGCGGGCAATGGGCCCGAGCCCCTGATCCGCCACTGCATCTCGGCTCAGCAAGCCAACACCGCGCGTGCTCCACCACAATGCGCCGCTTCGCTCCACGTCACGCGTTATCGCTTTCAGCTCAGCCCTGCTGCCCTTGATAGCGCTATCACCTGCGCCGATCTGCATCGATAGTTGCAGTGCGCGGCTGCTCAGGGCCGCAAGCCCGTGCACGCGTAGTGCGTGTGCCAACCAGCGTAAGTGATCCTCGGCGCGCGCGCACTCGAGCACGGCGACGGATATCGGATCATTGATCGCGCCCGCAAAAACCGGCAGAAGCGGGGAAACTGGTTCGCCACTCACTACCACGTCCTGCACGACGTCACCCTGGAGTTCGATGTCGAGGACGAGACCGGCCGGAAACGCATTGAAGTACGGCCCGATGCGGAGTGGGAGCTGGTCCAGTTGGAGCCCATCACGGTCCACCGCCCGCTCTGCCATCGGGCGGCCATAGGGTGTACCGCCAGTCATACCAGTTCCACCATGGCCGTAGGGACCTACTCCACGCCACGGGAAGAGACTGGTACTAGAAAGCTCATCGGGCTCCGACTGACGCACGCCGCTTATCAGATCGTTCTGTACGCGCTTGAGCGCGTCTACGAGCGACACTACGTCGGGCGAGCTGACGTTGTACCGATCGTTGTATTGGGCTCCGTGAGAGACGTTCTCGTCGGCAGGATCACTGATAGTATCCCTTGTCCACCACACGGTGGTCCGCGGCTGCGTCATTTCATCATGGACATGCTGCACCGCATCGTGCAATGCGGCTGGCACTGAGCCGGCGATGAGCAGGATCGTCGCTGAGCGCGGAGAATCCAGAACTATCACTCCGTCATGGAGACTGAGCAGCATTGGATCAGCCGGGGGATTCACGCCGAGAATGGTGAATACACGAACACGTGCGCCGATCGCAAGTTTGCTGAGAGCACCGCTAAAACTCCCACCAATATCGCGACGCGCCCGCGCTACCAACGAAACGACGCTAAGCCCATCTGAAGGCCCCCTCCCGCCAGGCGTATAGGATGCCGAGCACGAGGATCACGATGAACATGAGCATCTCGACCAATGCCGTGACACCTTCACGCACGAACACCATCGCCCATGGATACATGAACACCATCTCCATGTCGAAGGCAAGGAAAAGGAGCGCCATCGCGTAGTAACGGACGTGATATCGGCTCCACGCATGCACCACCGGCTCGTAGCCTCCGGTAAATGGCACCCGCTCGGCGTCGGTGCGCGCGGCGGGCGAGAGAACGTCACCTACCCAGCGCAGAACGAGCCAGGCGAGTATTCCAGCTACGAATACAGTCAAGGCACCGCCCAGAGCGAACATAAACTCAGCCCCGAGTCGCTCGGACTACTCGCCGCGGAAACTGGTCAAGCTGCTTGCACGGCACATGCTACTTTGCGCCGTCGGCGTAGTCCTCGGGATTCTCGTCGAACTCGACCTTGCAGTCCTTGCTGCAGAAGTAATACTTCTTCCCCTCGTAATCCGAAGTAGCGACTGCGTCCCTGTCCTCGATCATCATCCCGCATACGGGATCTTTCACCTGTGCCATCGTAGTCTCCTGAATGAGTTTCACTGGGCAAATCGACCCAGCCGACCGACTTTTAGCGAATACGGGCTGGGGCCCTGACCTGTCGCTTCTGGCAATCATCGGGCCGATCATCCCGAACCGCGGATAGACCCACTCGATTTCCGTCGAACACATCGCCGAAGGTGAATGCCGAGCGTGAGTCGGAGCGAGTGCTACACTCGCCCCAGCACCTTGCTAGACCGAACGGCTACCGGGCACGTTTTATGCCGCGTAAACTTCCCCGCCCCGAGCATGTTGTTCGAAAGCAACGGGTACGAGCTGACGTTACCCACAATGGGGTCCACAGTTAAGTTGGCAGTCCGACCGGCCGCTGGAAGGTGGCCAAGAGGACTGACGATGATCGCACGGCGGGACAACCTTACACCTCTAATACGATACCACGACGTGACCTCGACCAACCCGTACGCCGAGTCGTCGGCGTCGCGCGACGACCGCGATACCTCCGGCCGCCAGCCACACGGCGGCAAGCACATGATGCACGGCTCGTACGCCCGATTCGCCGCGATGATCGCCACCTCGACGTTCATCATGATCTTCCTGATGTACCAGCTCGTCTACGAAGCGGATCACCTGACGTTCAGCGTGAATCGCCTGATTGCCGCCCTCGTCATGGGCTCGGTGATGACCGTCGTCATGCTCGGCTTCATGTGGTCCATGTATGAGGGCAAGGGCGTCAAGATCGGCATCCTCGTCGGGGCGGCGCTGCTCGGCGTTGTTCTACTCTTCGTCAACCGCGCCCAGAGCCTGATCGACGACACGCGCTTCATGAAGGCGATGATTCCACATCACTCGATCGCCATCAACAACGCGCGCAAGGCGGACATCCGCGACCCGAGGGTGCGAAAGCTGGCGGACGAGATCATCGCCTCGCAGGTACGCGAGATCCGCGAGATGAAGCTGCTGATCGAAGACATCGACCGAAACGGCCGCCGCGGCGACATCCAGCTCCCGGCCCGTCCGGCCGTGGTCACCCCCGACATGGAGCCGAAGATCCGCGAGGCGGTTCAGTGATCGGGCCGCGAGCCGCTCCCGGGCGGCCACATTCCAACGCCCAGGAGACGGCCAAGGTGCGGGCTGTGCTCACACCCGAGCAGCGGAAGCAGCATGAGGCCAAGGATCACAGCAAGATGAAAATGCCGATGGGACCGTGCGACAGGACTGGACCGATCAGGCATTCGATACGTTCCAGTCCTGTCGTGCTCATCAGCAATCGACCAGCAATCAACTTGGGCTGAGCAGCAATGGCTAATTCCAACGTTATCTCCATTCTCGGTGCCGACGCCGATGATTTACTGAGTCACGTGTCGCGGACAATCCCGAAAGAGCAGCTGTACCTCCCAGGGCCGGACTTCATCAACCGGGTGTACCGTGAGACTGATCGTTCGAATCAGGTACTGCGTAGCTTGCACGCGCTCTTCAGCGCCGGCCGTCTCAACGGAACCGGCTACCTCTCAATCCTCCCGGTAGATCAGGGTGTGGAGCATTCCGCCGGGGCATCTTTCGCTGCCAACCCGGAATACTTCGATCCGGCCAAGATTGTGGAGCTTGCCATCGAGGGTGGCTGCAACGCCGTTGCTTCGACCGTGGGTACACTCGGAGCTGTGGCGCGAAAATATTCGACCAAGATCCCGTTCATCGTCAAGCTCAACCACAACGAGCTATTGAGCTATCCTAACAAGTTCGACCAGGTGATGTTCGCCACGGTGCGGCAAGCCTGGGAGATGGGCGCCGTCGCGGTGGGCGCGACCATTTACTTCGGATCTCCCGAAGCCACGCGACAGCTTCAGGAAGTCAGCCGAGCATTTGCAGAGGCTCACTCGCTGGGAATGGCAACGGTATTGTGGTGCTACCTGAGGAATTCGTCATTCGTCGTTGACGGCATCGACTACCACACGGCTGCGGATCTGACGGGGCAGGCCAATTACCTGGGCGTCACGATCGAGGCCGACATAATCAAGCAGAAGCTCCCCACGAATAATGGAGGCTACGCAGCGGTGGCACGAGAGAGCAAGGCGGCCGGAAACGGTGGCTTCGGCGTGAGCACCCCGCAGATGTACGACAGGCTCAGCTCTGACCATCCGATCGATCTGACGCGTTACCAGGTAGCCAACTGCTACATGGGGAGGATCGGTCTCATAAACTCCGGCGGAGCATCCGGACAGAACGATTTCAAGGACGCAGCCAGGACCGCGGTGATCAACAAGCGCGCTGGTGGTACGGGACTCATTTCGGGCCGCAAGGCGTTTCAGCGACCGATGGCCGATGGGGTGAAGTTGCTACACCTGATCCAGGACGTGTA
>JBPCQO010000268.1:0-3798 GCA_050998035.1 Gemmatimonadaceae bacterium
GTATCTCCTTGCGGATTTACAACATTTTGTCGCAGCTGGTGGCAGTGCCCGTCTTGCAAGGTGGAACGGGGAGCGTCGCTGGTGGGGCGCCGTTAGAAAGTGTGGAACTGTCGTGTGGCCAGTACACTGCGTACTGGGATGCAAAAAACGCAAAGACAGGGCAGGACGCTGCAGCAGGAATTTATCTGTACCGGCTGGAAATTGATGGGCGACCGGTAACGAAGAAGATGATCCACGGTAGATAGGGGTTCGGGTTGTGATCCGAGCCCCTTTCTGCCGTTGTGGCAGCTATGTGAGGCATCCTGATTGCACATAAGTGCAGCATGATCAGCCAAGATAAATTGACCGTGAAATCCGCCGAGGCGCTCAACGAGGCCGTCAGCCGGGCTCGGCAGAACGGCAATCCGCTCGTTTACGATCTCCACCTCCTTCTCGCGCTGCTTGAGCAGGACGAGGGGATTGTTGTTCCAATACTGCAGAAGGTTGGCGTTAGCGTTCAGGCCCTCCGGGCCAGCGCCGTCGGTGAGATTGCCCGATATCCCAAGCAGAGCGATGCTCAACCATCGCTGTCCCGTGAGCTAAACCAGGTGCTCGACAGAGCCGAGTCGAGCGCCAAGGAGCTGGGTGACGAGTACGTCTCGACAGAGCACATGCTGCTGGCACTGGCCGACGTCAAGGGGAGCGACAGCCGGAGCCTGCTCACCGCGGCCGGCGCTTCGTACGCAACGCTGTTGGAAGCGCTCCGTGCCGTCCGTGGCTCACACCGCGTCACCGATCAGACGCCTGAGAATCAGTACCAGGCGCTGCAGAAGTACACTCGTGACCTCACCGAAGCGGCGCGAAAGGGCAAGCTCGATCCTGTCATTGGACGAGACGAGGAGATCCGGCGCGTAATTCAGGTGTTGTCGCGGCGAACCAAGAACAACCCCGTACTCATCGGTGAGCCCGGCGTCGGCAAGACCGCAATCGCCGAGGGGTTGGCGACGCGCATCATCAACGGCGATGTGCCCGAAGGACTGCGCGACAAGCGGCTCCTGTCACTCGACATGGGTTCGCTCATTGCGGGCGCCAAATTCCGCGGCGAATTCGAGGAGCGCCTTAAGGCGGTGCTCAAGGAGATCACCGAGAGCGACGGCCTCTTCATCATATTCATTGATGAGATCCACACCATCGTTGGTGCCGGCAAAGCCGAAGGATCGATGGACGCTGGCAACATGCTCAAGCCAATGCTTGCGCGGGGCGAGCTTCGCGTGGTCGGCGCGACCACCCTGGATGAGTACCGCAAGAACATCGAGAAGGATGCAGCGCTAGAGCGCCGCTTCCAGCCGGTGTTTGTGGGCGAGCCGTCAGTCGAGGATACCATAGCCATTCTGCGCGGACTGAAAGAGCGCTACGAATCGCATCACGGTGTGCGCATCACCGACGGCGCGGTGGTCGCGGCGGCGACGCTTTCCAATCGTTACATCGGGGACAGATTCCTCCCCGACAAGGCAATCGACTTGATAGACGAGGCCGCGTCGCGCATGCGCATCGAGATCGACTCGATGCCGCAGGAAATCGACGAGGTGGAGCGCCGGGTGACGCAACTGGAGATCGAGCGCCGGGCGCTGCAGAAGGAGAAGGATCAGGCATCCGTGGATCGGCTGCACACGCTCGAGCGCGAGCTGGCGGAGCTACGCGAACGCTCCGCTGGCATGAAGGCGCAGTGGCAGCAGGAGAAGGAAACACTCGGCTCTGTCGGCAGGGTCAAGCAGCAGATCGAGCAGGCGCGCACGGAGGCGGAGCAGGCCACTCGTACCGGTGATCTGGGTCGCGCGGCGGAGATCTCGTATGGGCAGATCCCCGAACTTGAGCGCAGTCTTGCACAGGCCGAACAGATGCTGTCGAGCAACACGGCTGGCGGCGCGCGTTTTCTGAAAGAGGAAGTTACCGCCGATGACGTTGCCGACGTTGTGGCGCGTTGGACCGGGATTCCGGTAGCGCGGATGATGGAAGGAGAGCGCGAGCGGCTCGTCAAACTGGAGTCGGTGCTCGCAAGCCGCGTGATCGGTCAGCAGGAAGCTGTCGAGGCGGTTGCCAACGCGGTCAGGCGCTCGCGTGCCGGCCTGCAGGATCCCAACAGACCGATCGGCTCGTTCATCTTCCTCGGCCCTACCGGTGTCGGAAAGACGGAGACGGCGCGCGCGCTCGCTGAGTTCCTGTTCGACGACGAGCAGGCACTCGTGCGCATCGACATGTCGGAGTACATGGAGAAACATGCAGTCGCGAGGCTCATCGGCGCGCCTCCCGGTTATGTGGGGTTCGAGGAGGGTGGGCAGCTCACAGAAGCAGTGCGCCGGCGCCCGTATGCGGTCATTCTTTTTGACGAGATCGAGAAAGCGCATCCTGACGTTTTCAACATCCTGCTGCAGATACTGGACGACGGAAGGCTGACTGATTCGCAGGGACGCACTGTTGATTTCAAGAACACCGTGATCATCATGACGTCCAACATCGGAAGCAACTACATCCTGGACAATACGGGCGGCGTCTGGGCGCTCGTAGAAGCACAGGTGACGAACACGCTGCGTCAGCATTTCCGCCCAGAGTTTCTGAACCGCGTGGACGATATAATAGTGTTTCGTCCGCTTGGAACGGAGCAGATCACGCACATCGTCGATCTGCAACTCAAGAAGCTGGACCAGTTGCTGGCGGATCGTAAGCTGGCGGTGGATATCACTAGCGCGGCCAAGGAGTTTCTCGCTCGCGAAGGTTATGATCTGGCCTTTGGCGCCCGTCCGCTCAAGCGGACAATCCAGCGCTTGCTGCAGAACCCACTCGCACTCGCTGTTCTCGAAGGCCGCTTCAACGATGGCGACACGATCCGTGTCGACGTCGGCAGCGACAACCGACTGACGTTCAGTACGGAAGTGCCGGCTGCAGTCTAGTACCCGCGACGCGCTGTTCATGCGTGAGGCGCTAGCATTGGCGAACAAGGCCGCGTCGGTCGGAGATGTTCCGGTCGGCGCAGTGATCGTTCAGAGCGAGGGGGAGCGCGTCGTTGGAGCCGCGGCCAATATGACCGTTCGCAACAAGGATGCGACTGCTCATGCGGAGATGATCGCTATCCGTGAAGCTTCCGCGGCGCTCGGACGCTGGCGATTGGATGACTGCACACTGTACGTCACGCTCGAGCCCTGTGCCATGTGCGCTGGCGCGATCGTGCTCGCGCGCGTGGCGCGCGTGGTTATTGGGGCGTGGGACGACAAGGCCGGCATGGCCGGCTCAGTAGGCGACATTCTCCGGCACCCGCGGCTCAACCATAGGCCGGAACTCGTCGGGGGAGTGCTAGCGCAAGAGTGCAGCGCCGCGTTGCGTGCCTTTTTCGCGACCAGGCGCGGCGGCTGAAAGGTCCGGGCGCGGTCGCGTTGACGGGCCGCGCCGGCGCGTCTATGTTTCAAGGCTGTGGAGTCGGCGCGTGTCGGGCCGATCCAGGACAGGTGGCTGAGTGGTTGAAAGCACCGGTCTCGAAAACCGGCGTACCCGCAAGGGTATCGAGAGTTCGAATCTCTCCCTGTCCGCTGGCTGGCGCCGCTGTCACGCAGTGACGGCGGTTTTTTCTTGGGCTTCGATGGCCAACGGTGTTGCCGTTGTCGGATTAACTGGGTGTTTGATTTTGGACAGGTGGCCGAGCGGTTGAAGGCGCACGCCTGGAAAGCGTGTATACGTGAAAGCGTATCGAGGGTTCGAATCCCTCTCTGTCCGTTGCGAACGATTCCGCAGATTCACCGGGCCCGCTGGCCCGGGCTCGTGCTAGTC
>JBPCQO010000281.1:0-6504 GCA_050998035.1 Gemmatimonadaceae bacterium
GTGATCTGCGCCTTGCCGGCACGGTTATCCACGATCCCAACCGTAACGTTTGTCTGCTCCACGGCTCCACTGTTGATGCGGTATACGTACGTCTTTCCGCTGTCCGCGCCCTGATGCAGCGCGCCCGTGGGAATCAGGAGCGCGCCATTCACCGTTGTCACGAGCACCGTGCCAGTAGCGAGACTGTTTCCTTTGATTGACCCGTTGGAGTTGTCGACGTCGATGTAGACGGTGATCGACCGGCTGGACGGATCGATAATTGGACTCACCCGCGCAACCTTGCCGGTAAGATTCTGCCCTCCGACCGAGAAGGTCACACGCTGCCCCACCTTCATCGACGATGACTGACGCTCAGGGACCGTGGCAGCGAGCTCGAGCGTGGTATTCCGGACGAGCGTGAACATCGGGCCGCCGCGTGCGAGGTGCTCACCCACGTCCACCACCTTCGTGCTGATGATGCCAGATATGGGCGCGGTTACACGCGTGTCCCGCGCCGTGATCGACGCCGCACTCTGCGTCGCGGCAGCGGCGGCGAGGCGCGCCGATGCCGCGTTCACCTGTTGCTGTGCGGTGCGGTAGTCTGCCTCGGACACCGCGCCGGCATGATACAGATCAGTCGTCTGCTTGAAATTCCACTGAGCCTGCGACAGTTCGGCTCGCGCGGCGGCACTCCCTGCCTGTGCACTGACCGCGCTGGTCTGCTCCGCAACTGCCTCGAATTGTGCCAGTAACTGTCCCTGCGATACGTGTTGTCCCTCACGCACGTACACGCCCGTGACGTCGCCGTCGATGCGAGCCCTCACGTCCACCGTTTCGATCGGCAGCAACGTCCCGGTGATCGCCACCCCATCCGAGATGGGCGCCGTCTGTGCCACCGCGACGTCGGACGGCGCAAGAATCACGGTGCGTGGGCCCTTGCCACCGCCCGCAGCGGAGCCAGGACTTGCTGCTTTGGCATCCTCGGGCGTCTTACCGCATGCCGCTCCGAGCACGACCGCGGCGCCCATGGCCGCCGCCAGAGCGCGGTTAAGGAAGCGGGATCGTGTTTGCGGCATGGTCGTTCGAAGGAAGAGGGAGCGGCCGCCCCTGCGTGTGGGCGAGCGTAGCGGCCGCGATGTATACGTCATATAAAGAGCGTGCCTCGTTCGTTTCGGCCGTCGTCAGCGCGATCTGCGCATCCGCGACCTCCAGTTGCGTGGAGAGGCCCCGCGAGAAGCGCAGAGTGGCCAGCTGAAATGCCTCGTTCGCCTCCGACACACTCTGCTGCCGGGCTTCGTACTGAGTGCGAGCGCGGGTCAGATCAGTCTTCGCCTTCGCGACGTCGTTGAACACGCGCTCACGCGTCTCAGCCAGTTGCGCCTCAGCCAGACGAGCCTGAGCACCAGCAAGGTCGATCGCCCCCTTGGTCTGGAAGCCGTCGAAAAATGGCCACGTCACGACGAAGCCGAAGGAGCGGTCGCTGAAAAAGCCGCCGTTCTGCCTGGTGCAGATGCGCGACGGATCGACACCCGCTGCGCACGGCACCACCTGTAGCTGGCCGAGGCCGGACGGGAAGGCGCTTCCGTTAACCGGATAAGCTGCGTATCCCGTGTTGAACGTGAAAGCGACTGAAGGCAGCAACGCCGCGCGCGCGACCGCCACACCTAGCTGCCTGGCGCGTGCGAGCTTGGCGGCCGACTGCAATGCTGGCCGCGTGTCAGCGCCCGCGATCGTGTCCACGCTTGCAAGGACGTCAGTGATCGCTGCCGAATCGATCGTCGTCGTGAGTGCCAGCGGCTGCGTGGTTGGAATGTTCGCGAGCCGTCGCAACTCCAGCAGCGCAACCTGCGCGTTTTCCTCAGCCTGCAGTAGCAGCGGCTGGATGTTGGCAAGCTCAACCCGCGCACGGAGTACGTCGTAGCGAGAGAAGCGGCCAGCCTGCTGGAATTGTTCGGCCTGTCGTGCGCGCGCGGCGGCTTGATCGTACGCTTGCCGCTGAATCTGTACCACACGATTAGTGAAGAGCACGTTGAGATACGCAGACTGCGTGTCCAGATCGGTCATCGATCTCGTCTCAGCGAGATCCTGCTGCGACGCCGCTGTGAGCGCGTTCGCCGCGCGCACTCCGTTCACCACCCTGCCGCCCTGGAATAGCGATTGCGATCCGCTGACCGAAGTGTTGTACGTGTATGGCTGGTTGAAAACAGAACCGACTGCCTGCCCACGCGCGCTTGCGACAGTGCGGCTCTCGGTGGCGTTTAGATTGAGGTGCGGCAGACCGGCTGCACGCGCGATCGTGATCTGGGCTCCGGTCGCGTTGAGATTCGCACGCGCGATCCGCACCTCCTCACCAACCTGGTCAGCCCTCCGAGCTGCTTCGGAGAGCGACAGACGGACGGCGTCGCTGGAGGCGGTTTGCGCCGGAACCGGCGCAGCGATTAGCGATATAGCGAGAACAGTGGCCCAGTTGCGCATTGTTCGTCATACGCGCCTGGACCGCAAAACGTTCTGACGCGGCGGGAAACAAAGGCCGCGTCGCGATGGCCACTCCAGAGGGGCGCTAGTGGTCGGCGCGCTGTGCGCGCTTCCCCTTCATTCGCTTAATGACATCGAGCAGCCGGGTGGCTGGCAGCGTTAATAACGGGGTCAGCATCAGCCCCAAGAGGCTGTTGATCCAGATCAGCCCGATGTAGAAGGCGATCAGTCCGATCGACGCCCAAAGCGTACCAAGCGGGCCGTGTGCCTCGACTCCCAGATGTCCCTGCAGCATGGAAGCGACTGTTGAAGTTGCGGTTGGCGCCGGCGTGCCGACGAACTGGTAACTTAACACCATGAATGCTGGGAGCGGCAGCGTCGAAACTATACGTGCTCGGCTCGCCGCTCTCGGTCCGGGGCAATGGCTATTCGCAGTGTCTGGCGGCGCGGACTCCATGGTGGTCCTTCACGCCGCGCTCGCCACTCTGCGCAGGGACGAAGTTACCGTCGCCACCTTCGATCACGGGACGGGGTCCGCCGCGTCGGCGGCAGTCAAGTTCGTGGTGGGTACCGCTGCTACGGCCGGAGTGCGGTGCATTAGCGGCAGCGCCGTCGATTCGTGGGCCCATGATTCCGGGGCGCAGGATACCGGCCAGCCGGTCGGCACGGAGGCGCACTGGCGTAAGGCGCGCTGGCACTTTCTCTCGGCAGCAGCCTGTAGGGTGGGTGCGCGAATAGCGACGGGGCACACGCTCGACGATCAGGTCGAGACCGTTTTCATGCGCGCCCTACGGGGTGCCGGTGCCCGCGGCTTGGCGGGGCTGTACGCTTCTTCTCCGATCGCACGCCCGCTTCTCGACGTCACCCGAGCGGACATTCTGGCGTATGCTTCAGAGTGTAATATCACATTTATGGTCGACCCGTCCAACTCTGATCGACGGCATCTGCGCAACCGTGTGAGGCTCGACCTGTTACCGGCGATAGAGGCGTCGCGTCCGGGGTTCGCGTGCGAGTTGCTGAACATCGCGCGTCAGGCCGCCGACTTGCGGGCGCGAACGGAGGCCGTGGCACTTACTTTTCCCATGATGACGGACAACCCCGGGATGTACTCCTTCGACCGCGCCCCACTACGCGGCCATCCGCTCGGCGCCCTGAGGGTGCTGTGGCCGCCACTCGCTGCTCGCGCAGGGGTTATCATGGATCGACGCGGAACCGAGCGGCTCGCCAAGTTTACTATAGAGGGTGAAACGGGACAGGCAATTCAGTTGGCCGGCGGCGTCACGGTCTTCATGTCGCGCGAGGCGATTCAACTCCACACGCGTACGCTCCGTGATTAGCGCCGATCCCCGCCTCGACGGACGCAAGGTCGCTCGCATCGCATTCGATGAGCCCACGATCGCTGGCCGAGTCAAGGAGCTCGGCGACGAGATCACAGCCGCCTACCCGGACGGCGACCTGCTGGTCCTGGGCTTGCTCAAAGGAAGCTTCATCTTTCTGAGTGATCTCGTCCGCCATATAGTTCGTCCACTACAGGTGGATTTCCTTGTAGCCTCGAGCTATGGTGACTCCACAGTGTCCAGCGGTAACGTTCGACTTTTATATGATCCCGAAACCACGCTCGAGGGAAAGCACATTCTCCTCGTTGAAGACATAGTTGACTCGGGACGCACGCTTGGCGTCCTGATGGATTTATTGGCTGTGCGGCAACCCAAGTCGCTAGGAATTTGCGCGCTGCTGCACAAACGCATTGCCACTCATCTGCGTTACGAGGCGGGATTTGTCGGTTTCGACGCCCCGCACGAGTTCCTGGTCGGATACGGTCTGGACCATGCAGAGAATTTTCGTCACCTGCCTTACATAGCGAGCCTAGAATAAATGGCGCTCTCACGTCCTACGGGCAATGGCCCAAAGAAGCCCTTCAGCTGGGGCAAATTCTCCAAGACGCTTGCACTCTGGGTACTTCTCCTGCTCATACCGGTCGTGTTCATCACGTACTCGGGCGGCGGGTCGGATGCCGCAGCCAAGATCATCTGGACGCAATACTCGCAACAGCTCGATCGCGGCAACATTAGCAAGATTACTGTTGAAGGCGGCAACTCCGTCACGGGTGAGTTCAAGGAGCCGGTTTCGGTAAACGGCCACAATGTCAAGAAATTCAACGTGCTTCTCCCGGCTGAGATGTCGCACGAGGAGTTGGCGCAGCTCAAGGCAAACAACGTGCAGATCGAGGCCGAGGGCGCTCACACGTCGCCTTTTGGCTTTCTCATCAGCTTTCTGCCGTATCTCCTCTTGATCGGTTTCTGGATCTTCCTGTTCAAGCAGATGCAGCAGGGCGGGTCGCGTGCCTTCTCGTTCGGTAAGTCCAAGGCCAAGCTCCTCACCGCCGATACGCCCAAGGTTACGTTCGCTGACGTCGCCGGCGCGGACGAGGCCAAGGTCGAGCTGCAGGAGATTATCGAGTTCCTCAAGGACCCGGCCAAGTTTACCAAGCTCGGCGGCCGTCTCCCCAAGGGCGCGCTGCTGGTCGGCCCTCCAGGTACGGGAAAGACGCTCCTCGCTCGGGCCGTTGCGGGCGAGGCAGGGCGCCCCTTCTTCTCCATGTCTGGCTCCGACTTCGTCGAGATGTTTGTCGGAGTCGGTGCCAGCCGCGTGCGCGATCTATTTGAGCAGGGCAAGGCACAGGCGCCGTGCATCATCTTCATCGATGAAATCGACGCAGTGGGCCGTCACCGCGGTGCTGGTCTCGGCGGCGGTCACGACGAGCGCGAGCAGACGCTCAACCAGCTCCTCGTGGAGATGGACGGATTCGAGTCCAACGAAGGCGTCATTCTCATCGCGGCGACAAATCGTCCCGATGTGCTCGATCCCGCGCTGCTGCGCCCGGGTCGCTTCGATCGCCAGATCGTTGTCGATGCGCCTGATCTCCGCGGCCGCGAGGGGATTCTCCGTGTGCACCTGCGCAACAAGCCAATCGCTGACGACGTGCAGGTGGGAACCATCGCGCGCGGGACTCCGGGAATGTCCGGCGCCGATCTAGCCAACCTGGTCAACGAGGGTGCGCTGCTGGCTGCGCGCCGCAATCACGACAAGGTGTACATGGCCGACCTGGAAGATGCCAAGGACAAGGTCATGCTTGGCGCAGAGCGCAAGTCGATGGTGATGAAAGACGATGAGCGTCGCCTCACCGCATACCACGAGGCCGGCCACGCCATCTGCACCATCAAGGTCAAGGGTAACGATCGGCTGCACAAGGTGACGATCGTGCCGCGCGGCCGCGCACTTGGTCTGGCCTTCACGCTTCCGGATGACGACCGCGTTTCCATCACCCGCGAGCAGCTCAAGGCCACGCTGGTAAAGGCTTACGGCGGACGAGTGGCAGAGGAACTCGTCTTCGGCAAGGATCGCGTGACTACAGGTGCCGCGAGCGACATTCAGCAGGCGACGGGAATTTCGCGCCGCTACGTGTCGCAGTGGGGCCTTTCGGATGAGATCGGCCCCGTGCTGGTCGGCGATAACGAGCACGATGTCTTCCTGGGCCGCGACATCCAGAGCCGGCGTGAAGTTTCCGAGAAGACGGCGCAGCTCGTCGACGCCGAGGTCACCAAGGTGATTCGCGAAGCTTACCAGCGGGCTACGGACGTGTTGTCGGAGAACCTGGAGCTACTTCATACCGTGGCCGCCTCGCTGCTCGAGCGAGAGACACTCACGGGTGACGAGGTGCAGGCGTTGGCTCGCGGTGAGATACTTCCTCCCCGTGCGCCGTCACCTCCGCCAGCGCCGCCGGCCGCACTTCCAGCCGCTCCGATCGCAGTCGTGAAACCTGCACGGCCGCCGCTGTTCGGTGGTCCGGAGATCGCGCCTGCGTAGGCCGCTCATTGCTGGCGTTGTGAATGTTACCCCCGACAGCTTCAGCGACGGGGGTAATTTTTTATCTCACACGACAGCCGTCGAACGCGCGGAGGAAATGCTGAGCGCTGGGGCCGACTCGGTCGAGATCGGGGGCGAGTCAACGCGCCCCGGCGCTACACCGGTCGACGTGCACGAGGAGAT
>JBPCQO010000014.1:0-9389 GCA_050998035.1 Gemmatimonadaceae bacterium
TCATGCTGCGCCGGGTAAAGGATCCCGACCTGCAGCTCAACATCGTCGACCTTGGGCTGGTGTACGGAGTGCGCGTGGATGGCGACGTCGTGAACGTGGACATGACGCTCACATCGCCAGCCTGCCCGTCAGGCCCAGAGATCATGAGTGATCTGGAAACGCAAGTCCGCACCCTCCCGGGTGTCCAGGACGTCAAAGTGAACCTGGTCTGGGCCCCATTCTGGACACCAGACAGGATCGAGCCCAGAGTTCGGGCCTATCTGGGGTTGTAAGTACAGGAGTATGTAGCTGCCCCGCCACTATCGCGCCGACTTATTGCGTTGGGTGCTCGAATGAACAAGGCACCCACCATTGCCCCCCATGGCGCAATAGCGGCCAATTCCCACGTCAGCACGGGTGACACTGCTGGCATGTCGGCTGGCATGTCGGCTGGCTATCCCCGCCCGCAGCTGGAGCGGAGCGACTGGACGTCGCTCAACGGCCAGTGGGATTTCGCGCTCGATTCCGACTGCCGATGGGGCGTACCTGACCAGGTCGCTTGGAATTCGACTATTGTGGTCCCGTTCGCTCCAGAAACACCGGCGAGCGGGATCGGCAATACGGGGTTCTATCGCTCCTGCTGGTACCGGCGCGCACTGGAGGTGGCCAAGCCAGCCGCGGGCGCGCGCGTGCTGCTGCACTTCGGCGCGGTGGATTACGAGGCTACAGTCTGGCTCAATGGCGCTATAGTGGCGCGACATGAAGGCGGATATACGCCTTTCGTGGCCGACATCACAGACTTCTTGCTACTGACCTCGACGCAGACTCTCGTCGTTCGCGCCGAGGATGATCCGCAGGATCTCGCGAAGCCTCGCGGCAAGCAGGACTGGCAGCTCAAACCACATAGCATCTGGTATCCGCGGACCACCGGCATCTGGCAGACGGTATGGATGGAGACAGTGGCCGCCACCTCGATTGGGACGCTGCGCTGGACATCCAATCTCGAGCGTTGGGAGATCGGCATCGAAGCTCGGCTGAACGGCGTGCGCCGGGAAGGGCTCCGGCTCAAGGTCAAGCTCACTGCGGGCGACACGCTGATTGCGGATGACACGTACGCCGTTGTAGCAGGTGAAGTCCACCGCCGGATCGCGCTGTCCGATCCGGGAATCGACGACTACCGCAATGCGATCCTGTGGAGTCCGGAGCGGCCGATGCTCATACGAGCCGAGCTGGAGTTGTGGGGCGGCCGCGGTGAGCTGATTGACCGGGTGCGGAGCTACACGGCGCTCCGCACGGTCAGCGCGCAGGACGACCGCTTTTTTCTGAACGGCCGGCCATACTATCTCCGCATGATCCTGGACCAGGGATACTGGCCCGAGACCGGGCTCTCTGCGTCCTCGGATGAGACGTTCCGGCGAGATATCGAGCTGGTGAAGGCAATGGGTTTCAACGGCGTTCGCAAGCACCAGAAGGTGGAGGATCCGCGCTTTCTCTACCTTGCCGACACCATGGGGCTGATGGTTTGGGAGGAGATGCCAA
Organism: Gemmatimonadaceae bacterium; assembly: GCA_050998035.1. Classification (GTDB taxonomy): domain Bacteria; phylum Gemmatimonadota; class Gemmatimonadetes; order Gemmatimonadales; family Gemmatimonadaceae; genus Fen-1247. The sequence continues at coordinate 1,519 of JBPCQO010000014.1, forward strand.
GCGCGTACAGGTTCACCCAGAAATCAGTGGAGCGCCTCACGCGGGAGTGGATCGAGGTGATCGACCGGGACTACAGCCATCCCTGCATCGTCACCTGGGTCCCGTTCAATGAATCGTGGGGGGTACCCGATCTGCCGTCCATAGAGGCGCAGAGGCATTACGTGAAGGCGCTCTATAATCTCACCAGGACCCTCGACTCTACCCGCCCGGTGATCGGAAACGACGGATGGGAGAGCATAGCAACGGACATCATCGGAATCCACGACTACGAGACGGACCCAGCGCGGTTGGCTGCGCGCTATCCCAGCCACGACACGCCGGAGGTATTACGGCGGCAGCGACCTGGCGGGCGGGCGCTCACGATCGGCATCGAAGGGCACGCGGGACAGCCTGTGATGCTCACCGAGTTCGGTGGCATCGCCTACTCGGCCGATCCCGCGCACACGTGGGGATATGGGAGAAGCCAAACGGTTGCCGACCTGGAGAAACGGTACACAGAGCTGCTGACCGTGGTGAACTGCATCTCGCTATTCTCCGGCTTCTGTTACACGCAGTTTACCGATACTTACCAGGAGGCCAACGGTCTGTTGTACGCTGACCGGACGCCGAAGATTCCTATCGCGACGATCGCGCACGCCACCACCGGATTGTGCGACGAGTGACATATCTGACCGGTATGACAGACTTGTTTCAGAGTTTCTTTCTGGGCGGCTTCGAGTGCGCCACGCATCGACGGAGGAGCGACGGTGCACGCGTCGACGTCGTCGCTGGCAGCCGACACGACGTTCACGCGACAGCCGATTACGCGCGGTGTGTAGCGGCCGGTGTCATGACCGTCCGCGAAGGCATTCGGTGGCACCGGATAGAGAGCCGGCCCGGATTGTACGACTTCTCGTGTGAATTGTCCCGGATCCGTGCCGCGCGCAACGCGGGCGTGCAGGTGATCTGGGATCTGTTCCACTACGGCTGGCCTGACGACGTCGACATTTTTCAACCCGAATTCATAAATCGTTTCGCTCGTTTCAGCCGTGCTTTCGCGGAGGTGATCGCCAGCGAGACTGACGATGTGCCGTTCTATGCACCCGTCAACGAGATCTCGTTCGTGGCGTGGGCGGGCGGGAGCACGGGGTTCATTAACCCGTTTCGCCGGAGGCGGGGATCTGAGCTCAAGGCTCAGCTTGTGCGCGCGGCGATCGAGGCGACCGAGGCGGTATGGAGCGTGGACTCGAGTGCCCGGATTGCTCACATCGACCCTGTCATCAACATCGTGGCAGATCCCACGAGGCCCCAGGACCGCGCTGCGGCGCGTCGGTACACGCGCACGCAGTACGACGCGTGGGACATGATTGCCGGCCGCACGCATCCCGAGCTCGGCGGCGCGCCAAAGTACCTGGACATCGTGGGCGTGAACTTCTACGATCGCAATCAGTGGGTTCATAACGGTCCGGTCCTCAAACCCGGCCAGCCATTATATCGACCGTTCCGTGAGATCCTGCGCGACGTGTGCGAACGGTATCAGCGGCCAGTATTTGTTGCAGAAACGGGGACAGAGGATGACGCGCGGGCGCCGTGGCTACGCTACATCGGATCGGAGTCGCGTGCTGCGCTGCGAGCGGGTGTTCCACTGGAAGGGTTGTGTCTGTACCCGATCGTGAATCACCCTGGCTGGGACGACGATCGCCACTGTCACTGCGGGCTCTGGGATTACCCTGACACCAGCGGCAGCCGTGAAGTTTTCGCTCCGCTCGAGCGCGAGATGAAGCGGCAACAGCTTCTGGTCCATCGGGAGCGGCAGTTCGCCGCTGAAGTCGCCGCGGCCGAGCTGGAGTCTGGCGATGGTGACGCGGCGTCGGAGCGCGCAGCCTGATCGCTCTTGATGCCGAGAACCTCGAGTCTTCTTGGCAACCATCCGGAACCGGTTGATTTGACGTACCTCTAAATTACGGTTGGCACATCGCGTGGCCGGCACATTCCCCTCGACGTATAACATGCAGCGCTTAACCAACGCCTGGGCATGGACGGCAACTGTCCTCACCGTTCTGATCGGCTTCATCTACGTCTCGCTCGTATGGCTCGTGACCGCGCCGTTTGATCGCGGCCGTTATGCCGCGGGGCGCGCATTCCGGCACCTCGCAGTGGTGGGCACGTGGCTCAATCCGTACTGGAATTTTCGTACTACGGGCGTCAGGATCGATGACCCGCGCCGCCCCTATGTGGCCGTTTCCAACCACGAGAGCTACGCCGACATATTCCTGCTGTCGCATCTCCCGTGGGAAATGAAGTGGCTGGCCAAGGACACCATCTTCAGAATTCCGGTGATGGGATGGATGATGCACATGGCAGGCGACATCCCGATCACTCGGGGGAGCAGAGCCAGTGTGAAGCAGGCGATTGACGGATGCCGAGATCGGCTGGCCAAGAGGGTCTCGGTCATGATCTTTCCGGAAGGCACCCGGTCGCGAACGAATGACATGCTCCCGTTCAAGGACGGCGCCTTCCAGCTCGCCATCGACAGCGGCGCTCCCATCCTTCCGATTGCGGTGGCCGGTACGCGCAACGCGATGGCCAAGGGAACATTCCAGTTCCGTCGCGCGACGGCCATATGCCGCGTTCTGGAGCCGATCGCTACTGCTGGGCTATCCTCGGCTGATCTGCCGGCACTTCGCGAGCGCACTCGCCAGGTAATCGACGATGCCCGCCGCGCGCTTCAGCACGAGCTCGGCGGAGGCTCCACGGAAATGCAAGCCTCCGCCGTTTAATCGAACAGGTGATCAAAGCTTGATCAACAACATCCAAGTACCCAGATCTACATACCCGGGACTGGGATACCGTTGCGCGTGAAGAACGACAGACCGGCGAACGCACCCAGGCGTGCCGCCTTGTTGCTGAAGCCGTAGCCCAGGTTTCCTTCAAAGCGGAACGCCACATCCTGGCGCCACGGCACCTTTATTCCAAGGCCCCCGCCAGCCTCAAACTCGTTATTGCTGCTGCCACCGCTACGCGTTCCGCTCACGCCGACGAACGGACGAACGTATGCGACTATGGTGCGCGGACCGCTGTACACGTCCGCTGGTGCGCGGAAATGATACAGCACACCGGCCTCGAGATTGTACACCAGGGCGCTTGGCAGATCCTTGATCTTGGAGTAGCCAAAGAAGCCCGCTGGCTCGATGGACCAGCGCGATGCGCTGTTGAGAAAGAAGCCGATCCGCGCGCGCGCGGCCGGCAGTGTGATATCGACAGATGACTGACTGCCAAGTCCGAAAACCGCGCCTGCATCAACGCCGAATTCCTGAGTGTTGGCAGGCTGGGCTACAGCGGCAGTGCTCTGCGCCGTAACGGCCTGAGCACTGATAGTCGCGACACAAACGGCAGCGCCGAGGACCGCAAGGCCGCGCATGCATCGGCCATTAATTGAGACTGAACTGGGTAACGACATAGCGTCTCCGAGTCGGGGTACATTGCACGCCCGGGTGTGGACGAGTACAAGGTAACAGCGCCGGAACCATGCCAATGGCGCGCTCGTTGGGCGAACGCGCGTCGGGTCGAACACGAATAGCCACACACGAGCAATCGGCGGCTACGGCCGCACGCGCGTGTACACCGGAACCTGCTCCTCCGCCTCGCCCGGATCGGGAACGACGCGCATCGTACGCACCGCGCCGGTGATCGGATCCAGCTCGAACGTCACCAAGCTCTTGCCGTCGCGGTGATCGCGCCAGATCGCACGGAAGGTATCAAACTGCCAGTGCTCCAAATCGCCAACCTGCTTGGGCGCCATGGCAAACACGAGGTGACCATTCTCCATGGTCACCTCGGCCGGACCGTACAGGCTGTCCGCGTACTCTCCCGCGTAGCGCACGAGAGGGAGAGAGGGATGAGTGCCCGTCGCTCGCTCGGCTTCACGCGCGCGTTTTTTCACGGCAGTCACCGAGTCTGCCCTGCGTTTCGCTTCCAGTGTCTCAGCGCTCCAATCTTTGGGCGGAACGCCGAGGTACAGGTCGAAGGCCTTGTACATGAGCGACTCGCGTAGTGTCTGGTCTTCCAGATTGGATAGCACCACAATGCCAAGTCGCTCCTCGGGGAGGAGCCCAACCATCGCGGACATGCCGGACAGATTGCCGGCATGCGACAACATTTCCCGCCCGTGATAGTCAGACACGACCCAACCAATCGCATAGCTGTGCAGATGCGTGGCTGGATTGAGTACACGGGACGCTGAGTCGATGCGTATGGTGAGCTGCGGCGTATGCGTCTCGCGGAAATTGCGGGCGCTGACGAGGGTGCGTCCACCCACTCGTCCACTGTCCAGCTGGAACCGGAGCCACTGCACCATGTCGGCGGCACACGAGTTTATGGCGCCGGCCGCGGGGAGCGCGTCGATGTTGGTGTATGGCTCGGTACGCAGCTTTCCATCCACGATCGCGTGCGGGCTGGCAACGTCGCTCTGCGATGGCAATGCTGTCACCGTAGTGTTGGTACACGTCATCCCGAGCGGAACGAGGATGCGATCATGCAGTTGCTCGGTCCACGGCTTGCCGCCCGCACGCGCGATCACCTCGCCCGCTGCACCGTACATCAGGTTGTTGTAGCCATAGTGTGAACGCAGGCCCCATGACGGCTTGAGATAGCGAAGCCGGTGGAGCAGCTGGTCGGTATCGTAACCGTAGCCGCCTGTCCACAGTAGATCGGCCCGCGCCAGCCCGGCGCGGTGCGTCAGGAGATCGCGCACCGTTAGCTCGCGCGTCACGTATGGATCCGCCAACTGGAGATCGGGGAGGTACGCGGTAGCGTGATCGTCCCAGTGTACCTTGCCGCTGTCGGCCAGCATCGCCATCAGAATTCCGGTAAATGCCTTTGTGTCCGACGCGATTGCAAAAAGCGTTCGGTCGTCCACCGGTTCAGGGCGCCCCACAGTGCGCACGCCGTAACCTTTAGACAGTACCACCGAGTCATTGTGGACGATGCCAATGGCGACACCGGGCACACGCCACTCGCGCATCCCCTTCTCGACGTATGCATCGAACCCGGCTAACGGGGCTGAAGCCGAGGGAACGCTCGGTGCGGTAACCGGAGCAATAGCGGTAGCCGAATGCTGCGCGGCGGCCGGGGTTGCTACAAGTGCTGTTGCGGCGGTCGCGAGGACCGTGCACGCCGCGATAGCGGTCGTGCTCTGGCGGATGAATGTCATGGCGTCCCTATATTACAACAACTTCACCCCACCCGCCGTAACCATGATACCTGCGATACCAGCCAAGCAGACGCTCGGCGCCCTGTGTCTGGCGCTCGCTCTCACCACTCCAGCGGCCGGCCAGCAGCCGGCCGTGCGCACCGCGCGTGTCACAGTACCCACGCTGCCCGACCGCGCGGTGAGGCGGGACATTCCGCTGGTCCCCGCGATTCGGCATGCGTATGCCGCGGGAACTCGCGATTCGAGCGGCGCACCTGGAAAGCGATACTGGCAGCAGCGCGTGGATTATCGCATCAGCGCCACGGTGGACGCGCCATCGGGCGTGGTTCGCGGCGCTGAATCCATCATGCTGCACAACAGCTCCCCCGACACGCTCAAGCAAGTGGTGCTGCGGCTGTACCAGAACTACTTCAAGGCAACCAGCCAGCGCAACGACTACGTCACCGACATCACCGACGGCGTGGTGCTGGAGCGGCTCACCGTGAATGGCGGCACTATCGCGCTCACGGATGCCAAGTCCTACACCATCAATGGAACTGTCGCCACGGTGACGCCATCGGCGCCGATCGCGCCCGGTGCCGATGCGTCCATCGACGCAACGTGGCACTTCACGGTTCCCAAAGTGGACACCACCGAGCGCGGTGAGCGAATGGGACGCTACGACAGCTATCTGTTCCAGGTGGCACAGTGGTATCCGCAGGTCGCGATGTACGACGACCTGCACGGGTGGGACATGGACCAGTACATGGGCGTGGGTGAATTCTACAATCAGTTTGGGAACTTCGACGTGAACATCACGGCGCCCGGCGGCTGGCTGATGGGCGCGACAGGGACGCTGCAGAACCCTGAGCAGGTGCTATCACAGCGCACGCGGGACCGCCTCGCACTGGCGATGAACGTGGACACGACGATACACGTCGTCGCGGCCGCCGAGCGTGGGGCGAGCGCCACCGCGACGGGCGCGACGCTCACTTGGCACTTTACGGCGACCAATGTGAACGACTTCGCCTTCGCCACGTCACGCGACTACGTGTACGACGCGACACATGCCGACATTCCGACCAAGGCGCGCATCCCGGTGAACGTACTGTACCTGCCACAACACACTCAGTACGCCGTACAGAACACCGCCCAGTACGGCCGCTTTGCCCTGGAGCATCATTCGCGGTACGTATTCCCGTACGACTTCGCGCAGGGTACGATAGCGGACGGTCCGGAAACAGGGATGGAATATCCGATGATCATCTTCGACGGACCCAATCTCGGCGTCACCGTTCACGAGTTCGGTCACGAGTGGTTCCCCATGACCGTCAGCTCGAACGAAACACGCTACGGCTGGATGGACGAAGGATTCAACGAGTACATCGATCAGCCAGCAACCGTCGACTACACGAAGAAGCCGGTGGACCTGATGGAGTACGGCGCAGCTTATCGCCGCGTCGCCGGTACGGAACTGGAAGCACCGATGATGTGGCCCACGGATTTTGTTGGGCCTAACGCGACCATGACAACCTACCTCAAGGCACCCGTTGCTCTGCGAGCGCTCGGTGGTGTTGTCGGCGACTCCGCGGTGCATGCTGCATTCGACAACTACGCGCGCGAGTGGCGGTACAAGCACCCTTCGCCGTGGGACTTCTTCATGGCGATGAACAGTTCGTTGGGCCGTGACCTCGGGTGGTTCTGGAACCAGTGGTTCTTCACCACCCACACCTTTGATCAGGCCATTGAATCCGTCGCGATGCGCTCCGGCAACGCCATCGTCAATGTGCGGGACAGGAGCGACATGGCGATGCCGATCATTCTACGCGTGGACTACACCGACGGCACGTCGGACACCGTGGTGCAGGCGGCCGACGTCTGGTTTACCGGGACGCGTGCGGTGGTCATGACGATTCCGCTTCGCGGCAAGACCGTCAAGAGCATCGTACTCGACCCGGATAACCGGTTTCAGGATCTGGATCGGTCCAACAATAGTTGGGGCGCAGTTACTACCGCCCGATCCAGTAATTCACCTTGATCTGAAAGATGTTGGTCGGCCGATCGCGGAAGAGTGCGGTGCGCGCCCGATTGAAGTCGAACGTACCAACCGCGTCGGTGCCGGTGCGTTCCTGCGTCCACACGAAGAAGACGGTGGACCCCGGGCGATATTCCCAGCGCAGCACCGCGTTGCCGCGCAGTGAGCGGTAGGTGAAGTCCGGATTCGCGATGGTGAATGGTCTCGCGGGTCCGGAGCCGTCGGGATCCACGGTGTAGGTAGCGGTGGACGAGGCGTAGTTGATAGTCCCCATGTCCTTGCCGTACACCAGCTTCTGCACCGTTCGCGGCGCGGCGAACTCGCGGAAGGAGGAATACGCGCCGCTTGCGATGAACGGCTGAGCGTAGAGCTGCAGCGTCAGGTTGGGGGTGAACGTCCAGTTCACGCGCGTGTCCAGCGAGACCGTCTTCTGATGAATGGCCGAGAAGATGTAACGTTTACCGTAGAATGCCGTGGCGGTCGGGTCGCTGACTGTCGTCACATATTGGGCCACATCTTCACTCACGTCGTACGTCGGTGACAGGCTGATGAACATGCTCGCCATGGGCTTCAGCGCAACGCCCGGCTTGAAGGTGACCTGATGCAATCTCGCGTCAATGCCGTGCACCCCGGTGAGAGACAGGTCAAACACGGCCCGGCCGCGCG
>JBPCQO010000082.1:0-16113 GCA_050998035.1 Gemmatimonadaceae bacterium
TCCCACTGGCGTGCTGCTCGACCCCGTTGTCGCATCCACCACCGTCGGCTCAATGCCGCTCGCGATGGTCGTGGCGCCAGGCGGAAAGCAGATCGTGCTACTCCTCAACGGCTGGCGCGAGCAGGGCTTTCAGGTTGTCGATCGCGTCACGGGACGCGTTACACAGACAATTGTGCAGCCCGCCGCTTTCATCGGCATAGCATTCGCACCGGACGGGAAAACGCTGTACGTCTCCGGCGGAAATCAGGATGTGGTCTACAGATACGCGTGGCACGACGGCACCGCCTCGCTCACCGACAGTCTCGTTCTCGCGGCCAAGAAACCGCGCCAGGCGGGGCGTCGCTACCCAGCCGGGATCGGCGTGTCGCCCGACGGACGTTCGCTGTACGTCGCGGAGAATCTCGCCGACTCACTGGCCGTGATCAACCTGGCCAGCGGTCGCGTGATCCAACGGCTTGCGACCGGACGGTTTCCGTACGGCGTGGCCGTGGCTCCCGACGGCACCGTGTACGTGTCCGCGTGGGGCGGAAACACGGCGTCCGTCTTCGCTCCCACTTCCTCTTCTCGTGCAGCCCAGATGCTCGGCGATGCCGGTCGCGTGCTCGTGGGACGACATCCCTCAGCGCTCCTTCTAAACGCGGATGGGTCGCGGCTGTTCGTCGCATCCGGCAGCACGGATCAGATCTCGGTGCTCGACACCAGACATCGGGAGATAGTCACGAAGCTTCTCGATCGGCCACCGGCCGGTCCGCGCGAGGGGAGCACTCCCAATGCGCTGGCGCTGTCGTCCGACGGTACACGGCTGTTCGTCGCCGAAGCCGACAACAACGCGGTTGCCGTGTTCGATCTCAGTTCAGGTGCCGCCGGTATCGCGTCCGCCCACGGAGATGACCGGCTCATCGGCCGCATTCCTACCGACTGGTACCCGACCGCGCTCATCGCCGCGCACGACACGCTGCTCGTGCTCAGCGGCAAGGGACATGGCACAGCACCGAACCCGGACGGTCCAGATCCACTGCACCCGAGGGTCGCTGGCTCACGTTCGTACACACTTGGCCAGACCACCGGCACGCTCTCGACGATGACGCTTGCGCAAGCCACTCCGGCGACGCTCGCCACGCTATCCGCGCGCGTTGCGCACGCACAGGGATGGGACGTTCGCCCGAATCGTACGGCATCATCCTATCCGCCATTCGAGCATGTGATCTACGTAATCAAGGAGAATCGCACATACGATCAGGTGCTGGGTGATCTGCCGATTGGTGACGGTGATTCTGCACTTGTGTTCTTCCCGCGGGCGCTGTCGCCCAACCATCATGCGCTGGCCGAGCGGTTCGGCGTGTTCGATCGGTTCTTCACCAACGCCGAGGTGAGTCCGGATGGGCACAACTGGTCGATGGCGGCGTACGCTACCGACTATCTGGAAAAGACGATCCCGAGCAATTACTCCGATCGCGGGCGGAGCTACGATTACGAGGGGGCCAACGGCGGCTTCGGCAGGGCGAAGATTCCCGAAGACGACGTGAGCGAGCCGGCCAACGGATATCTGTGGGATCTCGCTGCACGGGCCAACATCACGCTGCGCAATTACGGCGAATTTGTGGTGCGTGACAGTGTCGATGGCCACCCGGAATACATCGGGAACAAACCGTTTCTGGCAACACATACGAATCCGGATTACCCGGGCTTCGATCTCGACGTGCTGGATCAAAGACGCATGGACGTCTGGCTGCAGGAGTTCGCTGGTTACGTGAAGAGCGGCATCATGCCGCAGCTGGAGATAGTTCGTCTGCCAAGCGATCATACGGCGGGTGCAAAGGTTGGCTCACGCACCCCGCGCGCGTTCATGGCGGACAACGATCTCGCACTCGGCCACATGATAGAGGCGCTGTCACGATCTCCCTTCTGGAAGAACACCGTGGTGTTCGTGGTCGAGGACGACGCGCAGAACGGGCCGGACCATGTGGACTCGCACCGGGCGCCGGCGTTTGTCATCTCCGCATACAACCAAGCCGGTGTTGTTCACCGGTGGACCAATACCACCGACGTACTGGCGACGATCGGTGAGATCCTGCACCTGGGGAAGCTGTCGCAGTTCGACTACTACGGCCGGCCACTGCGCGACGTGTGGGCCAGGGTGCCGGCGCTCACGCCCTACGTCGCGATCGTACCGCGCGTGAACTTGAGTGAGAAGAACACCAAACAGAGTGTCGGCGCAGCGGAATCTGCGCGGCTGGATCTTAGTGCGGAGGACCGCGCCGACGAGGATCTATTCAACCGCATTCTGTGGAAGGCGATCAAGGGGAAAGCCACACCGTATCCGGGCGTGGTGCGTGTGTCTGGACTGGAGTGGCGGCGGGCCCGGTAATGCGGCGAGCTTCGGCCTGAGTGTCGCGAGCATTATGGCAGGTGAGGCTGGAAGTCGCACGTTACGTGTGCCGCCCCATGTGCTCCCCCATGTCCCGGTTGTGCCGCCTTTCCGTCTGCTGCCGGCTTGCGACAGATCCGTGCTCTCGCGATAGCTGCATCTATGGAGCGGAAGCCAACGCGTTCACTCGGGATCTCTGAATGGTTCCAATCCCATGTGTGGGCTGCCGTTCCTATGATGCGGAACTCGCCACCGCGGTAACTCATCACCCACTTACGAAATGCGATCCACGCAGCGCGCGTGCGGTGATGGGATAGATTGCCATCGCCGATAGAGATGTCGATGGCGCGGCCGTATGAATGCAGCGAAGTGAGAGTGTGAGTGCGCCTCCCGCCGATTGCCATCAGGTACGCTTCACGTTCCGGCGTTCGGTACGTCGACAGAACACGCGGATGGAACCCAGCGGTGCGAGCGTCCGCTAACATGCGCGCTACGTATGGCTGAATGTCGGGGTCGAGTGCGGCAAGCGAAACTGTGGCGACATGCGCGGACCGCGGAAAGTCGGACGGCTTCATCCCGCGTACACGGCGCTCCAGCTGGTCCCACGATTCTCCGGGTCGCCGAATGGACACGAAGCCCACCCGATATGAGTTAACGTAGCAGGTTCTGCAGCGCTTCAACTGCGTGTCGTACTTGAGCAGTCCAGTATCTGTCGAGTCCGAAACGTACAGCCGATTTGGATTTTCCACGCCATACACCTGGCGCAGGAGATCGCGCTCACTTTGCGTGAATGTACGCCGAACATAGTGGGGGATGCCGTGTGCGTCGTGGCCAGTATACGGTAACGCCGATGCTGGTACTGACGCTGCGGTATCTGCAACTGGCGCGGTTGGCGTGGCTGGCACGGTTGCAATATGGCTCGCGTGCTGTGACCTTGATTGCGCACTGTGAGCAGTCCCGTCGGACGTGGCCCCGCAATCGCAAGTGGCGATGGCGATGGCGGCCATGCATGCGGCTGTGGTCCGATGTCTCAGGACTGAGGAAATGGCCGCTCCTGACGGTGAGTGTCTGTATACGGCTCAATCTGGTCGGCTGCACCTTACGTCAGGATTAACGCGACATTCGCAAGCTGCCTTTGACTGAATGGATACGATTGGTACCGATGATGCTTTCATATTCATCACAACTCTTGAACCACGGGTCTGGAATTTGATGAATAGCATGTCGAGCAGCACCTACTTCATGTTCGCTACGGGAATTGAGAACAGCTATCCGACGATTCATGATGGACGGCTGCGTGTGGACGAGATGGAGAAGTGTGGCCATTACCGCGAGTGGCGCCGGGACTTTGATCTTGCCGAATCCATCGGTGTGAGCCACCTCCGGTACGGTCCTCCTCTTTACAGCACGTGGCTCGCGCCCGATCGATACGACTGGGGCTTTGCCGACAAGACGTTCGGTGATCTCAGTCGCCGTAGCCTCTCGCCTATCGCCGACCTGTGTCACTTCGGCGTGCCGGACTGGATTGGCAACTTCCAGAATCCGGACTTCCCCGCGCTATTCGCACAGTATGCGGGAGCGTTCGCTCGCCGATTCCCCTGGGTACAGCTCTACACTCCGGTGAACGAGATGTATGTCTGCGCACTCTTCTCCGCCAAGTACGGCTGGTGGAACGAGCAGCTCACCACCGATTATGGCTTCGTCACGGCGCTCAAGCATATCGCCAAGGCGAATGTTCTGGCCATGATGGCGATCCTGGAGGTGCGCCCCGATGCAATCTTCGTCCAGAGCGAATCGAGCGAGTACTTCCATGCCCAGAATCCGCACGCGATAGCGCCGGCCGAGTTGATGAATGAGCTCCGGTTCCTGTCGCTGGATCTGAACTACGGCAAACGGGTCAGCTCGGAGATGTACGAGTACCTCACCGACAATGGCATGACGCGCGAAGAGTACCACTTCTTCCTCGGCCAGGGACTCAAGCGGCACTGCATAATGGGAAACGACTACTATGTCACGAATGAGCATCTGGTCCACCAGGACGGTAGTACCGAGCCGTCGGGCGAGATCTTTGGCTATCACGTGATTACGAGCCAGTACTACTCCAGGTACTGTCTCCCGGTGATGCACACCGAAACCAACTATCGTCAGGGACCGCGAGGCAACGAGGCGGCGGCCTGGCTGCGAAAGGAGTGGGCGAATGTCATGCGCGTACGCAACGATGGAGTGCCAATCGTTGGTTTCACGTGGTATTCGTTGACTGATCAGGTCGACTGGGACACCACCCTCCGGGAACCGAACGGACACGTCGATCCAGTTGGGCTGTTCGACCTGGACCGGAATATCAGGCCCGTTGGTGAAGCATACAGGGATCTCATAAGCGATTGGGGCGCCGTGCTGCCGACCCAGAGCATCGTACTGTCGCTCCCGATCGTGCCCCAACACCCGGACGTGAGCAATGTTGACAACATCAACAACATCGGCGACGCTGGCAGCACCGAACATGTGCCATCCGGAACTCGGCCGCAGGTAGTTCAGCCTGACACGCCGGGAAGCTCCAGCACACCCACGCCGGCGACCACATCGCCAACGCCGGCTGCAACCGCAACAGCAACATCATCCGCTCCGCGGGAGCCTGTCAAATGAACCGTTTCGAAGGGAAGGTGGCAATCGTTACTGGTGCCGGTAGCGGGATTGGACTCGCAATCGCAAAGCGCCTCGGGAGCGAGGGAGCAAAGGTTGTGATCGCCGATCTGGACGTCGCGAAGGCTGGCGCAGCTGCGGAAGCGGTGAAGCACGCGGGTGCACCGGACGCCTGGGGCGCTGCGTGCGACGTATCCAATGAGGCGCAGGTCACGAGTTGCGTGGAGAGTACAGTCGAGCGCTTCGGCGCCATCGACGTGATTGTCAACAATGCTGGACTCATGACGTTCAAGCCGCTCATCGACCTCACCGGCGATGACTGGCGCCGAGTGCTCGGCGTCGATCTGCTTGGCACCTTCTATTTCATCAAGGAGGCGTTCAGGCACATGCGACCAGGTGGATCAATTGTGAACGTGGCAAGCATCCACGCCATCGAGACCGAACCGACCGTCGCTCCGTATGCCGCGGCAAAGGCGGCAGTTCTGTCACTCACGCGCTCCGCGGCAATCGAGGGCAAGCCACGCGGGATTCGCGTGAACGCCGTGCTTCCCGGTGCTGTGGACACTCCAATGTTGTGGGATAATCCCAACGTGAAGTCCGGCGTGGAGAAGATCGATCGCAGCGATGTGGGTGAGCCCGAGGATATCGCCGCGGGTATCGCGTTTCTGGCGTCGGACGAGGCGCGGTTCGTTCAGGGAGCCAGCCTGATCATCGATGGTGGACGGCTCGACCGGCTCTGAGCATTGAAATGTGCGCGTGAAACTGCGCGTTAATCCTGCTGTAAGCCATCGCTACCCATATTCCTTTCACATGGTTCGATCAGGGGTTCTTTCCAGTGTGAAAGTCGCGGCGAGTGCCGCCTGCCCCGCCATCGGTTCGCGGACTCAGAAGCTCAGAGCGGTTTGTTGTTCTGTGGACCAATACTCAATTGGAGGTTCGTTGTAATGAAGCGCACTCTTACTACACTCGCATTTACGGCAGCCATGTTCGGCGCCGCTGGCATCGCATCGGCGCAGTCCACCACGCAGCAGATGGGACCCAAGGCTGATATCCCTGCCAACCTGGCGGGAAAGGCCAAGATCTCTGAATCCGCAGCCCGCGCCACGGCGATGTCCAAGGTTCCAGGCGCCACGGTTCAGGCGGCCGAGTTGGAGAACGAGAACGGGAAGCTGCTCTACTCGTACGACATGAAGGTTTCCGGCAAGTCCGGCATCGAGGAAGTGCAGGTCAATGCAATCGACGGCAGCTTGATCGGCGTCGCGCATGAAGGACCGGCCGCGATCGCCAAGGAAAATGCCGCGGATCGCAAGGCCGCGTGGCACGCTCGGAAGGGCAAGCACCACAGCGAAGCGAACGAGGGGAACGAAGGCAAGGAAGGGAACGAAGGAACGAAGAAGCCAGAGCTGTAGGCTTACCACCGCAGTCGGATGTGAAAACGGGAGTGGGGCGAAAGCCTCACTCCCGTTCTTCTTGTGTCAGCTCCGGCCGAGTCTACCGTGCGGGTCGAGCAGACGATACAACCCTGGGAGTACCAGCAGCACAATCGGGCCGGATAAAACGAAGCCGCCGATCACGGCGATCGCGAGCGGCTGCATCAGCTGTGATCCCGCCCCGATTGCGAGCGCTAACGGGGCGAGCGCGAAGGCCGTTGCAAGAACCGTCATCGCGACCGGACGCAATCTGCGTTGTGCAGATTGGGACCACGCCTCGGATACTGACATCCCGTTCCTGAGCTCGAGTTGCGCTTCATGAATTACGAAGATCGCGTTCTCGCCGACGATACCCACCATCATGATCGCGCCGACGTAGCTGGAGATGTTCAGCGTCATACCGGTGAGTAGTAACGCACCCAGCACGCCCGCAAGTACCGCTGCCGCGCACACTACCGTCACCACCGGTGCACGCCAGTCGGCGAACTCGAACAGCACCACCACCGAGACCAGCACGAGGCCAGCCAGCAGAACGTACAGCAGTCCGCGGAACGACTGTTGTTGCTGCTGATACAGTCCACCGTACTCAATCGACATATCGGGAGTGAGGTGCAGATCCTGCCCGAGTCGCTGGCGAATCTCTGCCATCGCGCTGCCCAGGTCACGACCTGTAAGTCGCGCGGTCACGCCCACGTACGTCTTGAGATTCTCGCGATTGATTTCTGTCTCTGGAGTCCCGGTCGAGATGGTGGCAACTGTGGACAGCGGGATGAGCGACGACGATGGCGGCCCGGTGCGAATCTTGAGATCGGCCAACGGGCCGGCGGAGTCCGTGGCGAGCACGCGCAGATCGTACATTCTGTCGCCGATGCGTATCTGACCGGCGACGGTCCCCGTGATAGCTGGCTCCACGGCCTGCGCAACTGTCTGAGTGGTGAGGCCAAAACGTCCAGCCGCTACCGGATCAACGTGTACCTGCAACGCCGGTCCGGCGATGGTGATGCCGTTGAATACGTCCGCCACGCCCGGCACTTTCTCCAGAATGTGCGCCGCCTGATCTGCCTTCTGTGCCAGGATGGTGGGGTCGCTGCCAAAGATCTTTACGTCGATCGGCTGCGGTGCGCCACCGGTGAGATCGCCGATCTGATCTTCCAGTAGCTGGCCGAAGTCGGTGTGAATGGCGGGTTCGACGGCGGCGATGCCATCTCTGAGCGAATTAGTCACCTCGTCCACGCCGAGCCGCTGCGACAGCGGCTTGAGCTTGATGACGTAGTCGCCGCGGTTGGGCTCGGTGATGAAGAAGCCAAGTTGTGCGCCGGTGCGCCGCGAGTAGCTCTCCACAGCCGGATTCGAGCTGATCACGCGCTCGGCTGCGCTCAGCATCGCATCGGTTTCCGTGAGCGACGTTCCCGGCGGCGTCCAGTAGTCCAGGATGATCGACCCTTCATCCATCGCCGGGAGAAAGTCGGTGCCGATCCGACCGTACAGCACGTAGGTGATGCCGAGCAGGACCGCGATGATCACCACGCTGACCAGTCCGTGCGCAATGAATATGTGGACCACGCGATCGTAGCCGCGTCCCATGCGCTTGCTGACCGGTGCAAGCACTCGAGTGACGGGCGCGAATATCCGGCTCGCGATGCCAGGGCGTGCGGGCTTATCTCCAAGGGTAGATCCGCTCTGGGATCCGGCCTTGGATTCACTCTTCGCTGGTCGCCGCTGAAATAGGGTGACTGACAGCGGAACGACAACGAGCGCGAAGAAGAACGACACGACGAGCGCGAGCGCCATGGTCAGCGCGAGCGGCTTGAAGAACGCGCCCACCACCCCGGAGAGCAGCGCAAACGGCACCAGAATCACGATTGTGGAGAGACTCGATCCAATGAGTGCGGGCCGCAACTGCCGCGTGGCCGCCGCGGTTGCCTCAACTATCGCATCGCCACCAGCTGGTGTCGAATCCGCTTCTGGATTGTGTCCAGCTTCCGCGGTCGTGTGATGACTCATCTCGATGTCCTCGATCACAACGATGGAGTCATCGGCGATCAGCCCCAGTGCTGCCGCGACCCCCGCGAGCGTCATCAGGTTGATCGTCTGGCCAAAGATCCCGAGCGCCAATCCAACTATCGCGACCGTCAGAGGGATCGCAGCCACCGCTATCAGAGTGAAGCGAACGTTGCGCAGAAAGAGAAGCAGCACGACAGCGGCGAGCACCACGCCGATGATGATCGCGTCACGCGCACCATTCACCGACCCTGAGACGAACGATGCCTGATCGTAGAAGTTGCTCCAGTGCGCGTCCTTCGGCAGCAGGTTCGGCTGGTCCTTGAAGATCTGGTCCACGCCAGTGGCAATGGCGACCGTGTTGGCCGAAGGCTGACGCACGATGTTGACGAGCACCGCCGCCTGACCGTTGGCTGTGGTGCGTACATAGGAAACCTCGTTCGTCACGGCCACCGTACCGAGCTCCGCGAGCGTCACGGGCGGACCGCTCGGAACCGGGACGGCGAGTTCGGAAAGCTGCTTTGTCCCGGTCACGCGTCCGGTGACGAGCGTGAGGTACAGCTCGTGATTCTGCTCGGTCAGTCCGGTGGACACCACGTCGTTGTTCGCCTGAATCGCCTGCACCACATCCGAGGCAGCGAGGCGATGACCTGCCAGTAACTGCCGGTTGAGCTGCACCTGAAACTCGCGCTGACGCCCGCCCTGGATCTGAACTTCCGACACGCCGGGAATGCGAACGAGCGCGGGTTTGAGCGTGTACTGCGCGAAAGCAAGGAGCTGTGCCTGGGTTTCCGTGGATGAGATGAGCGCGTATCCCTGAATCGGGAAGGTCGCAGTGTTCATCCACTGTGCTTCAATTCGCGTCTGGGGCGGCAGGTCCGGGCGCACGCGCTGAGTCTCCGCCTGCACGCGTGTGAGCGCGGCCTGCATGTCCGTGCCCCACGCGAACTGGGCCGATATTTCCGTGGAGCCGCGCGAGGTGGTGGACCGGACTATCTCGATCCCAGGCACCCGCAGAATCGCTTCCTCAAGTACGCGTGTCACCGTCGGCATCATCTGCGCGGCCGGCTCATCACCGACGTCGGCGATCACCTTGACTTGCGGAAAGGTGACCGTGGGGAAGATGGACGACGGTAGTCCCATGACCGAGTAGATGCCGGCGATAATCAGAATCGCGAGCAACAGGTACACGGCGGCCGCGCGCTGCCGCGTGCTGGTTAGCAGACTCACGGTACCGCTGCTCCGGCCTTCCCCGCGCCACCTCCAGGTCGGGGCGCAGTGGTACCCGCACCCGCCGCGCGTCCGGTGGCGCCCGTGGCTCTGCCCGGACCAGTTGCTCCTGCGGCAGGTGCTCCGCCGGCGGTTGGAGCGCCGGTATTGGATGCGCCGGCATTGGATCCGCCGGCCTTGGATGCGCCGGCATTGGATCCGCCGGCCTTGGATGCGCCGGCATTGGATCCGCCGGCCTTGGATGCGCCGGCATTGGATCCGCCGGCTTTGGATGCGCCGGCATTGGATCCGCCGGCTTTGGATGCGCCGGCATTGGATCCGCCCGCGGCAGGTGCTCCTGAGACGCCACCTCCGCAACCTCCGCCACCTCCGCCACCTCCGCTAGCTCCGGTCATTGAACTGTCTGTCGTACTGCCGAGTTTGCCAGCTTCGCGAACCCTACTGCCGTCAGGGAGTCCGACCTGGCCGGAGACGATCACGTGCTGCCCCGCTGTGAGTGCCGGCGAGGTGATCTGCACCCGATCACCCTGACTCGCTCCGGTGGTGACCGTCACCCAGTGCGCCTTGCCGTCCGTCGAGACGACCGCGATCTGGGAAATGCCGGTGATGTCATCGCGCAGTACCGCTGCCGACGGTACTACCGCTACGCCGGTCAGCTCGCCAGTGACGATCTGCGCCGTCCCGAATAGTCCCGTCTGGATGGGCAGTCCCGCCGTGGTGGGCGAGCCCTGCAGATCGATCCGCACCGGCACGGTCATCCCTCCACTGGTGTCGGCGGGAAGGAGGCCGTGGACCACGCCGTCCGCCGGCGTGGGCTTGCCGGGCAGGGTTATCATCGCCCGCTGGCCCGGCCGCACGTGCGTGAGATCGCTCTGGGCGATCCGCGCGATGAAGGCAATTGATCCGGCGGCTGCGATACTCGCGATGCTGTCGCCAGCATTCACAAGGTCGCCCTGACTTGCATTGCGCGATACCACGGTGCCACCCCTGGGCGCACTCAGTGGCGTCGCCACGAGATTCTGTCGCGCCAGTACTAGAGCCCGTTGCGCGTCGCTCCGTTGGGTGGATGTGGCAGCAGAGCTGAGCATCGACTGCGCTCCGCGCACCGCCGCCTCGCTTAGCTGCGACACTACCGCGCCGATTGTCTGGCCGCTGCCAACGTGCTGGCCGACAACAATGTTGAATGACGTGAGTGTTCCCGTGAATGGCGCGCGAATCTTCTGCAGATCGAGCGCGTTGGTCTGTCCGGGGCCGCTTACCGTGATTGCGACGTTCCCACGCTCCACCAGCCCCATGTGCACCGGTGTCGCCGCGTTGGCAGAATCAGTTGCGCCAGCCGCGGGGCTGGTGCTGTCCGCGGGCGTGCTACTGCCGTGCGAGCAAGCAGAGATCGCCACCGCGGTAATCGTCATGCTGACTGCCCGCATGAAACACGACTTAGGGGCGACCGGCAATCGCGGCCGTCGCAATGTAGGGGCGACCGGCGGTCGCCCGAAGAAAGACGTCACGGTGTTCCCCATCGGAGGTAGTTGGCTTCTGCCTGTCGGTAGCGGAGCACCGCGTCGGCGTATAATTGGTTCGCGTTTATCCAGTACGTGTACGCGTCCAGAACCGCGAGCGCGGTGGTCGCACCGCCGTTGTATATGCTTTCCGTCTGCAGATAAGCGTCACGCGCGACCGGAACGTTGCGGGCCCACGTCTGTACCTGCGCGTATAAACTCGTCAGATTCGCCGAAGCGAGCTGATACGAGAGACGGACCTGCCGCCTGACGACGACCTCCGAATCGCGTGCCTGCTGCGCGTATAGCTGTGCTCGATCCAGCCGCGCCCGATACCCCCCACCATCGAAGAACGGCAGCGTGACGGAAAAGAACACGGCGCCACCAAAACCCGCTCCACTGTTCGGACCAGTACCCACGTTCTGTCCAAAGGATGGAAGGGCGCCCAGGCTGCTGGAAAGCAGGACCTGAGGCCGGCGCTCCGAGCGTGCTATGGCGATGCCTGCCTGATTCGCCGCAGTGTTTGCTGCGGCCTCGCGTACGTCGGGTGCTGCGACCCAGGGCGCTGCAACAGGCTCTTGCGGTGGGGGCGGAGGTGGGTTCGGGAGCGGGACGACCGTGAGCGGCACGGTGGGCGTTCGCCCCATCAGATCGTTGAGCTGAAACCTGGCCGAATCTCGCGCCCGCAAAGCATCCTCGAAGAAGGCTTGCTCACTGCCCAGACGCACCTGCGTGGTGAGTACGTCTCCCCCCACAGGCTGCCCCGCCGCCCGTAGCTGCTGGACTTGCGTGAGATAGGTCGTGAGGCGCTCTATGCCTTGCTGTCGAAATGCGATCTCACTCTCAGCCCTGAGGAGATCGCTGAACCGAAGTCGCACGGCGAGATCCACATCTTTCTGTACAATACGGAAGCCAGCACCGGCGCCTTCCACGCGGTACTTGGCCACCTTGATGGTGGCACGCAGCCGTCCGCCAGCAAAGAGCGTGTCCGATCCCACTACTTGAACTGCTCCCTGCGTCTGTGTGTACGCGATCGGTCCGCCCGCGTTCACACCGGTCGCAAGAGCGAGGTTGGGATAGCGATTCGCCCGACTCTCGCGCACCACCGTCCGAGCGATGTCCACCCCCCGCGCTGCGACGGGAAGCTGCGCATTGAATGCCTGCGCCGCGCGCAGTGCATCCTCCAACGTCAAGGGGCCGACGACGCTGGTCTGCGTAAGAGATTGCCCAGTATCCGGCCTGGTGGCGGCGGGTTGCTGGGCAGTGACTGATATGGGAAGGAGCCCGCAACCGATGAGAGGCGCAAGGCGACGGAATAGCGAGAGCTGTCGCACCAGCGAAACGTAGCGACTCGACATTACGCCAACATTACAACGTTCGTTCGAATCGACAGCGCAGCTCGCGCAACCTGTATCGGCGGCAACCGACCGTTGGAGCACTGCTCTTGCAGTGGTCTGCTGGCCGAAAGGGCGTAGCGCTGATTGACGCGTGGCGCATGGATCGGGCGACGGGTGTTCCACAGCAAGACAGAGAATTCATGAGCTCACGATCATCAACGACGTCACCCCTGACGTCATCAACGACCGCGTTCGGCGCGCGGTCATGTCAGCGATCATGTGATCTGGATGCGCAGGCGGGTATGCTGCGCATCGGCGATCCGGCCCCAGACTTCCCGCTGGCAGGCGCGTCGGGCGAGACTCTCACGCTGGCAAGCTTCCGCGGATCACCGGTCGTCCTGGTGTTCCAGCCGCGGCACTGGGATCCCACGGCCGCGGATCACGTCGCGAGCTACAACAGGCTCATTGCCCAGCTTTCCGGGCCAGCATCTGCGCGCCTGCTGAGCATCGATGGCAAGGGTCCTTTGCGACAGCTTGGCTTCGACGGTGCTGCACTCACTCTCCCCGTGCTCACCACTGAGACCTCCGGACTCGGCGTAGTAGCACAGCAGTATGGTGTGCAGACCGGGCCGGCCGTCTTCGTCATCGACGGCGACGGGACGATCCGCTGGTTCCACCGGGCCGACGATACGTTCGCCCACCCCGATGATGTGGGACGCGCTCTGGCCGTGCTCATCGCTCCCGAGGCGAACGAGGCTCAGTCATCGTCGCATGATGCAATGCGCGATATCACCCACGATGTAATCGCCACATCCCACTCCAATGCACGAGGTGGCTGGACCCGTCGTGAATTCGTCGCGACCGCGTTGGCCGCGAGCTTTGCGCTGGCGCTCATGCCGTTGACTCGGCACGCCGAGGCGCTGGCACAGGGCGCGCGACCAGGTCCGCCGAAGACCGATGCCATCCCCGCCGCCATACCCGTAACGCTGCATGTGAACGGTCGCGATCTCGCCCTGACGATCGAGCCGCGCGTGACGCTGCTTGATGCGCTGCGAGAGTACGCCGGGCTCACCGGAACCAAGAAAGGGTGCGACCACGGACAGTGTGGCGCCTGCACGGTGCACATCGATGGACGCCGCGTGCTGTCGTGTCTCAACTTCGCGGTGATGCAGCAGGGGAAGTCGATCACTACAATAGAAGGGCTGGCACACAGCGTGGGCGCCACGGGCGATGCACTGCACCCGATGCAGCAGGCGTTCCTGTCGCATGACGGATTTCAGTGCGGCTATTGCACGCCGGGACAGATCATGTCCGCCAGCGCGATGGTCAAGGAGCCATGGGGACCGGCCGACGCCGACGTGCGCGAGGCGATGAGTGGCAACATCTGCCGCTGCGGCGCGTACCCCAACATCGTGGACGCCGTGCAGGAAGTGCGACACGGAAACGTAGCCAGCACGTCCAACACACTAACTGACCGGGCGTAACCCAGATGAATCCGTTTGACTATACGCTCGCCACAAGTTTGGATGAAGCGACGCGCGCCGGGGCTGGTACAGGGACGCGCTTCGTTGCCGGCGGAACCACGCTCATCGACCTGATGAAGCTCGGTGTGGAAACTCCTGTCCATCTTGTGGATATCAATGCGCTCGGCGCCCATGACCCGTCGCTCACCGCGGTCACCGAAATTCCCGGCGGTGGTATACGGCTTGGCGCACTCGCGCGAATGAGCGACGTGGCATGGGATGCACGCGTGCGTGACCGGTTCCCAGTGGTGAGCCAGGCGCTGCTGCTCGCGGCGTCGGGACAGTTGCGCAACATGGCGTCCATGGGCGGCAACGTGCTACAGCGTACTAGGTGTCCGTATTTCCGCGACGTTACCACGCCGTGCAACAAGCGCGAGCCCGGATCCGGCTGCTCGGCAATCGGCGGCTACAACCGTGACGAGGCGATCCTCGGGACCAGCAAATCCTGCATCGCAACCTATCCTGGCGATCTCGCGGTGGCGCTCGTTGCGCTGGACGCAACTCTCCACGTGCACGGGCCCGGCGCGAACGGTCAGTTCGCGGATCGAACGATACCCTTCCTCAACTTCCACGTGGAGCCGGGTTCGCATCCGGAAATCGAGACGGTGCTCAGGCCTGGCGAGCTGATCACCGCGATCGACATTCCGGCGCTTCCGTTCGCGAAACGGTCCATGTACCTCAAGGTGCGTGACCGCGCGAGCTACGCTTTCGCGCTCGCCTCGGCAGCAGTTGCACTCGACCTGCAAAACGGCATGGTGCACGACGCACGTGTCGCGCTCGGCGGCGTCGGGACCAAACCGTGGCGCTCACACGAGGCCGAGCGAGCACTGATTGGGAAACGCCCGACCGCGGCAACCTACAACGCCGCCGCCAACGCGGCCCTCAAGGGAGCTGTCAAATACAAGGACAACGCATTCAAGGTTGGGTTGGCGAAGCGGACGCTGGTGCGCGCGCTAACTGAGGTCTCCGCATGAGCAACCAGCCGAGCAATGAATTGAGTAACCAGTCGAGCGGCGGAATGAACACCGGGTCGGGAAAGGGAGCGGCTGCCAGCATAGGTGCGCCGATGAATCGCGTGGATGGCCGCCTTAAGGTCACTGGTGGCGCACGCTATTCCGCGGAGATGCCCGTCGCTAACGTGGTGCACGCGGTGATGGTGACGAGCAGCATCGCACGCGGGCGTGTAAGCCGAATGGATACGGCTGCCGCCGAACGCGTACCTGGTGTAATTACAGTACTTACTCCGGCCAACGCGCCGCGGTTGCCGAAGCATGAAGAGGCGGGAGTAAAGCGTCCATCAGGGCGCGCCCTCACGCTGCTGCAGGACGACCTGGTGCACTATAACGGTCAGCCGATCGGCCTGGTGGTCGCCGACACTCTGGAGCACGCGATATCGGCAGCCGAGTTGGTGCGCGTTACATACGCGGCTGAGAAGCCCGAGCTGGATATGGCCACCGCGCCACCGGGGAACCCTCCACCCAGCGGCGGCGGCGAACCACCTTCGACCACTCGCGGTAACTTCGCCGATGGAATGGCGCAGGCCGCGGTGCACGTGGATCAGACGTACACGACTCCGTTCGAGACCCACAATCCGATGGAGCCACACGCAACTCTCGCGGTGTGGGAGGGCGATCACCTCACGCTGTACGATTCAACGCAGGGAGTGTTCGGGTGCAGGGATAGCGTCGCGAGGACGTTCGGCATCGCGCCGGAGAACGTGCGCGTTGTGTCCTACTTCATCGGTGGCGGCTTCGGTTGCAAAGGGTCGGCCTGGTCCCATGTGATGCTCTCAGTCATGGCCGCCAAACAGGTAGGGAAACCCGTCAAGCTCGTGCTCACGCGACGGCAGATGTTCGGCCCCGTTGGTGGCCGGCCGCGTACCGTACAGCAGGTTACACTCGGCGCCACAAATGATGGAACGCTAACCGCCATTCGGCACGACAGTACATCTGCCACGTCTGAGATAGAGGACTGGCTGGAGCCGTGCGCGGTGATCACGCGGATGCTGTACGCGTGTCCCAATGCGGATACCAATCATCATCTCAAGAAGATCAACATGGGGACGCCGACCTACATGCGCGCTCC
>JBPCQO010000132.1:0-3248 GCA_050998035.1 Gemmatimonadaceae bacterium
ACCCTGGGCAGAGCGGACTCTACCCTGTTTCTCACGCGTGTTGAGGAACGGAGGGCGAGTTGGACTGGAGAGCCAAGGTGGAGTTATACGAGCAGATTCGCCGAGAGTACGAGTTTGGCGTTGGGTCGGTGATCGGTGGGGCGCGGAAGCTCGGGGTGCACCGCCGGATGGTGCGTGCGGCGGTGCGCAACGCCGTACCTGCCCAGCGTAAGAAGACGGATCGTCCGGCGGTGAAGATGGGTAAGCGTGTCTTTGTGGCCGTATTGCTTTTGGTCGGAAGTATGTGTTTGTGTCCACGATTTTGGTTGTGGACATGACCTGTATGGGTTGGGGGGTCGATGCTACTTCCTGGACCGAGGGCTTTTCGATGGGGTGTTGACTTCGTCTGTGAAGATGTCTTCGGTGAAGGCAAGAGCTACAGCGAGGTCGAGTCGCTTGAGCAGTTGCACGAGGGTCTCGCCGTCGCGGCGCACGAGCATGGCGAGGCAGTTGGAGCCATCGACGGCAGTGGCGACTCCTCCGACCGGTTCGAGGTTGCCGATAGTGATCTCTCCGTCTTCGATCAGATCGGCGAGGTGCGGCAGGAAGTCGTCATGGAGGACGGCGTTCTTGCTCATGCCGCGAGTTGGCTTGCGAGTGGAAGGCTTGGGACGAGGCACCATGGCAGGAGTTCCTCGATGCGTGAGATGGGGTGGTCGGGGATACGGGTGAGAACTTCGCGGAGATAGGCCTCGGGATCGAGGCCGTTGAGTCTGGCCGAACCGATCAGGGCGTAGAAGACGGCGGCGCGTTCTCCGCCACGGTCGGAGCCGGCGAAGAGGTAGTTCTTGCGTCCGAGCGCGACGCCGCGCAGGGATCGCTCGGCGGCCGAGTTGTCGATCTCGATGCGGCCATCGTCGACATAGCGCACGAACGCGTCCCACAGCGTGAGCGCGTAACGGATCGCAGCCGCGACGTCGGACTTGCGGGAGAGTTGGCTGAGCGAGTGTTGCATCCACTTTTGCATCGAGTCGAGCAGCGGCTTTGCGCGACTCTCGCGGACTTGCCTTCGCAGGTCCGGCGAGCGTCCGCGTATCTCGCGCTCGATGGCGTAGAGTTCGCCGATGCGGCGGACGGCTTCGGTGGCGACCGGCGACCGTTGCGCCTCCATCAAGTCGTAGAACTTACGCCGGATATGCGCCAGACAGGGAGCCTGCCGGATCGATCCATCGTCATAGAGCTTGTTGAAGCCGGCGTACGCATCGGCCTGAAGGATGCCCTTGAAGCTCTTCAGATGTTGTTGCGGATGTTCTCCCTTGCGGTCGGGCGAGTAAGCGAACCCGACGGCGGGCGGCTCGGTCGAACCCGACGGCCTGTCGTCACGAACGTAGGTCCAGAGCCTTCCGGTCTTCGTCTTGCCGGTGCCGGGCGCGAGCACGGGAACCGGCGTGTCGTCGCCGTGCAGCTTGTCGGCGGCGAGGACGTAGCGGCGCAGCGCTTCGACCAGAGGATCGAGCAACGCGCTGGCTCCGCCGACCCACTTGGCCAGCGTCGAGCGGTCGAGTTCCACACCTTCGCGGGCATAGATCTCCGACTGGCGATGGAGCGGCAGATGATCGCAGAACTTGGCCGTCAGCACATGCGCCAGCAGGCCGGGTCCGGCGATGGAGCGCTCGATCGGCCGCGTGGGTGCGGGAGCTTGCACCACGCGTTCGCAGCCGGAGCAGCAGAGTCGCGGACGCACATGACGGATGACCTTGAAGCTGGCTGGGATGTACTCCAGCATCTCCGAGACATCTTCGCCCAGCTTGCGCAACGCGCCGCCGCACTTGGCGCAACTCTCTTGCTTCGGAAGATGGGTATGCGTTTCGCGCGGCAAATGGGACGGCAACTGCCTGCGCCGGGAGGGCACCGCATCGATGGCAACTGGAGACGCGGACTCCTGCTCTTGTACCTCTGCGACTTGAGGTTCGATAGCGGCTTCGAGCTCTTCCAGTTGGAGTTCGAGCTGTTCGATCTGAAGGCCGATCTTCTCCGAGCTGCGGCCGAACTGCATCCGGCGCAGCTTTGCGATCAGCAGTTGCAGATGCTCGATCTGAGTCCTGTGCGAGAACAACTCCGCTTGCTGTATGAGGAACATCGCCTTCAGCGTCGCGGGATCGAGAGCGTCCAGGTCCGGCATCGCAAGTGGCGCTTCGATCATGCCCACAGTATGCCATGAACGCGGCACGGAGTTATGCACAAAATGCCTGTGAACACTGGCGAATCAGACGTGTCACCTTATACTGTCATGGCCGGCTGCCAAGTGCGATCGGGTCTGCGCCAATCGATCCCTTCGAGCAGCATCGAGAGCTGAGCGCGGGTCAGGGAGACCTTGCCGCAGGTCGCCTGCGGCCACACAAAACGGCCTCGCTCCAATCGCTTCTGGAACAGACACAGCCCATCGCCATCATGCCAGAGCAGCTTCACCACATCGCCTCTGCGGCCGCGAAACACGAAGACATGGCCGGAGAGCGGTTGCTGTTCGAGCACCGTCTGCACCTGCGCGCTCAGCCCTGGAAATCCACGGCGCATATCCGTCACGCCTGCCGCAATCCATATCTGCGTGTTCGCCGGTGGAGAGATCGGAGCGATCATCTCAGCAGGCATCCCAGCACCGTCCGCAGCGTCTCGCGATCCACCGCGCCTTCGATCCGCACCTGACCTCGGGCCAGTGTCAACTCGATCATGCCGGTCGAAGGACCGCCGCTCGCCACCTCCTCCAGCGGTCCCGTTGCCAGGCGGCCTGCAACGTCTCCTCGCGCCTCATCCGACACCGCGACCGGCAATAAACGCAGTTCGTTCCCACTCGCAGCCGTGTCAAGCAAACCGTCTCGATAAAGCCTGCGCCACTGGAACACCTGGTTCGCGTTGACCCCATGCGCCCGCGCCACCGACGATACTGAAGCCCCTTCCTTCAGCGTCCCCTCGACGATCCGCCGCTTCTCCTCCACACCCCGGAAGGTATGCGACTTCTTCCGTACAGTCACCGCTTCCACGACATCCATCCACTCCCCCGAAACACAGGACAAAGCCTGGGTCATAACAAGAGAATGCAAACACACCGATCCAAAGTAAAGACGGCCAAGCCGACACGCTTACGACAATTCAACGTTTTGGCCAATCATTTATAAAGACCGAGCGTTTGAGCAACTGCTCGACGCCTTCGAGTCAGTGGCGGTAATCTCCTCCGAATCCATGCAATACCAGATCTTTGCTGAGGTGCTCCG
>JBPCQO010000140.1:0-10208 GCA_050998035.1 Gemmatimonadaceae bacterium
GTTAACTACAGCGCGGTCAAATACGGTAGCCTGGCGCTCTCGCCCCTGGCGTTCACCTGGCTGCGCGTGTTCATGGCGATGGTCACGCTGCTGGCCGTGGCAGCTATCCAGCGGAACCGGTGGCCAACCCGCGGGGACGTGCTCTGGTTGATGGCACTCGGCGTACTTGGTAACGGGTTCTATCAGCTGTTCTTCGTCTTCGGGGTGTCCCGCACTCGCGTCGCTGACGCTGCTCTGATAGTTGCGGCGATGCCGGCCTTCGTGGCGCTCATCAGCCGCGTCCGCGGTGTGGAGCGTGTGCGACCGCGCGCGATCGTCGGCATCCTCCTGTCGGTGGCGGGCGTCGGGGTCGTGATGCTGGGGAGCGCGACGGCGGCGAACTCCGAGGGAACGGCGTTCGGCTCGCTGCTCGTGTTCATCGGTGTTCTATGTTGGAGCATCTTCACGGTCGCGATGCAGCCCTTCACTCATCGCGTGGACCCGGTGCAGATCAATGCGCTGACGATGACCGGTGGTATGCTCCCGCTGCTATTCCTCACACCATTCGCCTTCACCTCCGTACCGTGGGGACACGTTGCGCCATTTGCATGGTGGTGCTTGTTGTACAGCAGCGTGATCTCCATCGGGGTAGGGTACCTCTTCTGGTATCGCGGGATACGCGTGCTCGGTCCTACCCGGGCGTCGGTGTACGGCAATCTGCAGCCGATCGTTGCCATACTCGTCGGTTGGGCGGCACTGCATGAAGCGCCGACGGTGTGGCAGATCGTCGGTACGATCATGATCATTGGCGGCATCTTTCTCACGCGGGCCTGAGCCCCGGCTCGACCCGGTCTCCACAATTTCCAGCAGGCTCAATACAGTAGATGAAACGTCTGGTTCTTTTTGACATCGATGGCACCATCCTGCGGACCGGCGGCGCGGGGCGCGAAGCGATGGAGCAAGCGCTTTCCCGTGTGTTCGGCACACCCGGCGACTCGGGCTTTCGGTACGACGGTAAGACCGATCGCCAGATCGCACGGGAGCTCATGCGCGCGGCAGGCTTTGGCGACGACGATATCGAACGGCGCATGGATGAAGTGTTGGAGTTGTACGTGAACGGGCTGCGCGACCGCCTGAAGGATGCACATGACGTGGAGACCTTCCCGGGAGTGATGGCGTTGATTGACGCTGTGGATGACAGCCCCGACAACGTCCTTGGGCTGCTGACGGGTAACGTGGAGCGCGGAGCTCAGCTCAAGCTCGCATCAGTCGGGTTGGCGATGGAGCGATTCCGGGTGAACGCATTTGGCTCTGACAACGAGGTGCGCGGTGCGCTGCCGGAAATTGCGCACCGCAGAATGTGCGATGTGTTCGGTGTGTCGCTCGCCGGCCGTGACGTGGTGGTGATCGGCGATACGCCTGCCGACATCGACTGTGGCCGATCGCTCGGCGCACGCGCCATTGCAGTTGCGACCGGCCGCTACAGCGTTGAAGATTTGAAAGAGCACGAACCGTTTGCTGTGTTCGCCGACCTGAGCGACACGGACGCGGTACTGGCGGCGATCGAATCATGAGGGAGAAGCCATGACCAATCCCACGAGGGAAGTCGAGCTGAAAGCCGTGGTGCATGACCTGAGACAGACCCGTCATACCGTGGAGGATGCGGGAGGGCGGCTAGTCTTTGCAGGGCGTTTGGAGGACAGGCGGTACGACAGCGCCGATCACACGCTTGCGGCCAGAGACGAGGTGATCAGGTTGCGCACGTATCGCAACTCGGAAGGATCACACGCACATCTGGACTGGAAGGGACCGACTCAGGTGGTGGACACGTTCAAGGTGCGCGACGAGCTCACAACTGGGGTCAGCGATCCCGATGCACTGGCAGCCATGTTGGGTCACATGGGGTACGTGGTGATCCGCGAGATCGACCGCGACATCGTCCAGTACGTGCTGTACGGGACCACGATCCGGTTCGAGCGCTATCCGCGTATGGACACGCTCGTTGAGGTGGAAGGAACGCCCGATGGAATCGAGGCGGCGATCCTGGTACTCGGAATTGAGCGGTCCAGCTTCACCACCGAGCGGCTGCCCGACTTCGTTCGTGCGTACGAGAGCAGAACAGGGCTACGGGCAGCGCTATCGGAGCGTGAGCTTGCGGGCGAGTATCGCTACAGTGTGAGAGATGCGTGAACCTAAGCTGTCTGCGGTCGCGAGTGAATTCCCGAAGCACGTTCGGACACGTTGCGACGCAGGTACATGATCGCCACTCCGGCAAGCACGAAGAGCACGGCCACCATCTGCGCGCTGGTGAACGGTCCGAAGTAACGGTCGTCCTTGGCGCGAAAGAACTCGATGATGAAGCGCTCCACGCCCGCTAGCACGCAGTACGCGCCAAACAACCATCCCTCGGCGTGCACGTGATCGCGAATGCGCCACAGAATCAGAAACATGATGAAGCCGAGCACCACTTCGAATAGCTGCGTGGGATACACGGAGATCACCTCGAGCGCTGGCAGGCCAGCGGGGAAATGGACGTGGAACATGCGTGACATGTTCTCGACCGTGCTCGGCGGCGCGCCGTTTGGAAACGCGACTGCTAGCGCACTGTTCCACGGGCGACCATAGTCATCCCCCACCGCCCAGCATCCGGTCCGGCCGATGCTGTAAGCGGCCGCGACAGCGATCCCTCCCACGTCTGCGATGCGGAGCAGGTTCAGGTGTTTGCGGTGCGCCACAAAGAGCACGGCGAAAATACCGCCCATCAGCCCGCCCCAGAACACGAAGCCGGCACGGGTGAAGAGCGCGCCCACGTCGCCCATGAGAACGGCGTAGTACACCTTGGCGCCCACCAGCCCGCCGATCACCGCCGCGAATATCAGGTCCGAGATTGGCTCGGGGTCGTGCCCGCGGCGCCACAGCTCCCGTTGCGAGATGATCTGGGCGATGACAAAGGCCATGAGCACGGCGATCCCAAAGCCTGTGAACTGGAACCGGCCAATGTCGTACGCGAAGGAGTTCTGGCTGATCGATGCGAAGACGGGAATCATACCTGTCCGGGAAGCGGGGCGGTGGCGTGTGCGCTCTGGTCGAGCAGGGCACGCTCGCCAAGATAATACCTGAACAGCCCCGCACGGGCGATCATCGCGGCGTTGTCGGTGGCGAGGCGCGGCGCGGGGGTGAAAACATGAACACCAGGACCCATGCGTTCCTTGATTGCTGCCGCGAGGGCCCGGTTACACGCCACGCCGCCGCCGAGGACGACACGCGTGCGGCCGTAGCTGCGTGCGGCACGTGCGGTCTTTTCCGTGAGAGTTTCTATCAGCGCGTCCTGAAAACCGCGAGCGATATGGGGGCTATCGGCTGCGATGTTGGCGGACGCGCGTACGGCGTTCAGCACCGCTGTTTTGAGACCGCTGAAGGAGACATCGAAATACGCAGGATCGTCTGGCGCGGTATTCCTGCGCAGCATGGGCCGGTTGAAGTAAAAGCGAACCGGATCGCCTTCGCGCGCGAGAGCCTCGATGTGCCGACCGCCAGGGTAGGGGAGCCCGAGCAGCTTGGCAACCTTATCGAACGCCTCGCCCGCAGCGTCGTCCCGGGTGGCGCCGAGCAGGCGATACTGTCCCCACTCGGGAACGTCCAGGAGCATGGTATGGCCACCGGACACGAGCAGCGTCGTGAACGGCGGGGTGGCATCCGGATGCTCCAGCGAACTGGCGAACAGGTGCCCTTCCATGTGATGCACGCCCACAACCGGAATGTCCAGCGCAAGCGCGAGTCCCTTGGCGTAGCTCACTCCTACGAGAAGCGCGCCAACCAAACCAGGTTCCGTGGTGACAGCTATCGCGTCGATGTCGGCATGTGTCACGCCAGCCTGGACCAATGCCTGGCGCACAACGGGAACGATGGCCGTGAGATGGGCACGCGATGCGATCTCCGGCACCACCCCGCCAAAGATGGCGTGAACGTCCTGCGACAGGATGACGAGCGAGCGGAGCACCGGAGTACCACCGTTATCGTCCAAGACAGCCGCCGATGTCTCGTCACAAGAGGTCTCGATGCCGAGCACAACCGTCATTCAGCCACCAGCGTCCTATTCCGCCAGCAGCCGTTCAATGAGCCGACGATTGGGCTCGGAATCCCAATCCGTCGCCATCGCGATTTTCTTTCTGATCACACCATCGCGGCCGATGATCACCGTCTCAGGAACGCCGGTCGTCTCGTATGCGCGCTGAATCCGTCCGGTGGAATCGTGCAGGATCTCAAATGTGAGCCCCATGTCACGTGCGAATTCACGGATTCCTGCTTCGGTCCCCGGGTCGTCAATGCTCACGGCCACAACGTGGAGCCCCTTCGGTCCATACGTCTGCTGCAGTCTCTCGATGCTTGGCATTTCGGCCCGGCAGGGTGCGCACCAGGTTGCCCAGATGTTGAGCAGAACCGGGTGGCCCTTGTAGTCCGCCAACGTGCGGACGCGGGACGGCGTGCTCAGTGTTGTGGCGTGGAACTCGGGTGCGGAGACGCCGACGCCCAGCGGCGAGATCTCGGTTCCGAGCTCCCGCATACCAAAGAACACACCCGCGGCGATCACCGCCAGAACAGCGACTACGGTGCCGAGCTGCTGACGGGCAGTCAAACTGTTTCCTGGGTGGCAGCGCGGCGGAGTGCACCGATCTCGGCGCGCGGTTCCGGCGCGTTGAAGATGGCGTTGCCCGCGACGAATGCGTCAGCACCGGCGCGGTGAGATTCGAGAATGGTCTGGCGCGAGATGCCGCCGTCCACCTCAAGATCCGCAGGACAGCGCAGATCATTCAGCAGGGCACGCGTGCGGGCAATCTTGTCCGCCGACGAGGGGATGAAAGCCTGGCCGCCGAAGCCTGGGTCCACGGTCATCACCAGCACCAGGTCGACGTCGTGGATCACTTCGCGTAGCACGTCTATCGGGGTAGCTGGATTGAGCGCAACGCCAGCCCGGCACCCGAGACCACGGATGACGGAGAGATTCCTCTGGAGGTGCACCGTTGCCTCCGCGTGGATAGTGAGGCCCGTGGCGCCAGCGCTCGCGAAGTCGCCCAGATACATCTCAGGTCGAATGACCATCATGTGCACATCCAGCGGCAGCGAGGTGCACTTTCGTACCGCCTCGATGATCTTGTTACCGAAGGTGAGATTGGGGACGAACTGGCCGTCCATCACGTCAATATGGATCCAATCTGCGCCACCTTGCTCGCACATGGCGACCTCTTCACACAGGCGTGCGAAGTCCGCGCTGAGGATGGATGGAGCGATACGTATTGCTCCACGTGCTGCTTGCCCTGCTGCTTGCATCACAAACCTGGGTGTCTGATCGTGTCGGGCTCGGCAGATCTGATTGGAGGGAGAGTGGATCCGCGCTGCACGGGGACTGAGTCACCGGTCGCGTGGGATGCGTCCGCGGGAAAATACGATACAGTGACAGTGACGGTTCCGTTGGGGGGGACAGTCTCCTGCGATAGCGGTAACTGGCGAAGAATAGTATTGGGCGGTTGGAGCGAACTGGTATCGCGCTCGACGACAGTTCGCAGGCGGAGCCCGTTCAGAATGCCGCGAGCGTCTGGAAGCGCCATACCGATGAGGTCCGGCACCTGCACTAGAACGGGTGCAGCTTTCGGCGTGGCCATCGCGACCGTCGGCTGGGACGGAGTTGGGTCTGCCAGAGCCGTGGCGGTAGTGTCTATAGTACGGAAGATCCTGGACGAATCAGGAACGTAGGGCTGAGCGGCGGGCGGGATAATCTTGGACGGCAGCACGAATATGTAGATCAACACATAGGCTAGCGCAAAGCCGCCGATGCCGATCACCAGGTACGGAAACGCACGCCGCAGAACTGCGCGGCGCTTCACCTACTCCGTTCTCCGCAGCCTGGCAGCGAAGGCTCCATCGGTGCCGTGCCGATGTGGTAGTACACGCAGACGTCCAGCATCCAGAACGGAATCCGGAACTGCTCCCGGTGGGGGCGGCTCGAGTGTGAAACGCGGATGATCGTCGAGGAACGCCTCGATTTGAGCGTCGTTCTCTTCCGGCTCGAGCGAGCAAGTGCTGTAAACGAGCAGCCCGCCCGGCTTGACAACGTCGGCCGCGGCGCGAAGGATCGAGCGCTGAATCGCTGGCATGACGGCCAAGTCGGATGCCTTGAGCCGCCAGCGGGCGTCCGGGTGACGACGGAACGTGCCCGTACCGGTGCATGGCACGTCCAGCAGTACCACATCCAGATTCCGCAGCGCCGGGTGCCGAGCGTCGTCAACCAGCGGAATCACGCGACTGGCGTTCAGCCGGTCCCTGGTGGAGACGACGCGTTGCATGCGGGACGGCGACCTGTCGGCTGCGAAAACGACGGCCGCGTCGCGTGAGAGCTCGAACGCCTTGCCTCCAGGAGCGGCGCACAGGTCGGCAACCGTAGCACCCGGGGCGACAGCAGCGTAGCGGGCGACCAGTGTGGCCGCCGGGTCCTGCACGAAGAAGAATCCGCGTTTGAATGCGTCCAGCTCCGTGAGCGAAACGCCGTGCCCCAGTTCGATGGAGTCGAAAACAAGGTGATCCTGGGTGGCCTCAACGCCGGCCGCGATCAGCATCTCCCGGAGCTCCTTGCCCGACACGTTGTACGGGCGGAGGACGATCGGCGCCTCGGTATTGTTCGCGGCCAGCAGCGACGTTGTCGCGTCGGCACCCCAGCGAGCTACCCAGCGCGCAACCAGCCAACGCGGGTGCGAGTGCGCCAGCGCCAGCGCGTCGATCGGGTCCGGTGGGGTGGCGACGGCGAGATTGGCGCGCTCGCGGTCCGTGCGGCGCAGCACGGCATTGGCGAGCTTGCTTGCTCCCATGCCGTGCCGGGTCTTGGTCAGCTCCACCGTCTGGGCGATAGCGGCGTACGCAGGGACGGAGCCCATGCACAGGAGCTGGTATGCGCCCAGGCGCAGAAGATCGATGAGATCTGGATCCAGACGCACCAGTCCGCCGCGCACGCGATCCGAGAGTACTGCGTCGAGAAACGCGCGGCGGCGTGTCATACCGTACAGCAGTTCCTGGGTCCAACGCCTGTCGCGGCCGTCAAGTGACGCGCTGTGTCGCTCAAACGACGGGTCCAGCAGCTGGCCCGTGCGGACATCGGAACAAACCTCAGCGGCGATTACACGCGTAGGCGTGATGGACGGCGTACGCATACTGGTGGCTGCTCGGAGCGGATCAGTCATCTGAGTATGCACGCTTCGAGCATTCCGGAAAAGGGTCACTGTCGCGCGATTTCGCCGGATGATACCGAACGATTCCGCCCCAATCAAAGGCCGAGACTTCTACAAGTGAAGCGAGTGTCGTGCCGAACGATGATGAACGCGAACATAAGTTTACGGTCAGATTGACCGACTCACTCGGGACTGCCTTTATCATGTTTATAAACATAGCGAATCGCGCTAGTTTTCGGGTCGTCTTCGTCCCGAATTCCCGGCGCTAATCAATACTGCGGATGCTGCTTTGATCCAACAGTCGTTGGCCGGGCACGACATGCGCGGCTCACGGACGCGATTGGTACAAGGCGTACGCTTGCGTACGGCTATGAACGCACGACCGCTGAGGCTAGACCAGTTTTTCGCCGCTTTTGATACCGCGTCCGCGCTGCCATGATGCCGCTGACATCCGGCGTTTCCCGGCCTGCTGGACATCGCTGATGAGTGCCGCTCCGCTACCGCAGGCTATTAGCAGCCCATCAGCGTCGGTCCTCAGCAGCTCGCCTGGCTCTCCCGAGGCCTGTGGCATCCAACGCGCACCGAAAAGCTTAACGTCCGAGCCGCTGAGCGTAGTCCATGCACCGGGCCGGGGATCGTAAGCGCGCACGGCGTTGCACACGTCCGTAGCCGCGAGTGTCCAGTCTATGCGGGTGCTCTCGCGAGTGACTTTCGGTGCGTACGTGCCGAGCAAGTCGTCCTGCGGCTGCTCCGGGGCGCGGTCCAGCTCCATCAGCGCCAACGCTTCGATGAGGGCGAGCGCCCCCATTTCGGAGAGTCTTATCTGAAGCTCGCCGTACGTCTCGTCCCCGGCCACGGGAGTTCGTGCCTGCAGAATCACCGGTCCCGCGTCCAGTGCTGGCACCATTCGCATGATCGAGATCCCGGTCTCGCGGAGTCCGTTGCGGATGGCGGCCTGGATCGGAGCAGCGCCGCGAAGGGCAGGGAGGAGCGACGCATGGATGTTGACGGTGCCGAGAGGTGGGAGGTCGATCACAGCGCGTGGAAGGATGTGGCCGTACGCGACCACTACTGACAGGTCGGGTTGCAGCTGCTGCAGGGCGGCGGCGAAGTCGCCATCGCGCGCCGATGAGGGTTGTAGGATCGGGAGATCTTCTTCCAGAGCGATACGCTTGACCGGCGGTGCAGTGAGCGTGCGGCTACGGCCGACGGGTTTGTCTGGCTGGGTGACGACCCCGACCACGTCGAAGCCCTCACCTAGCAGCGCACGCAGCGGCGGTGCCGCGAACTCCGGTGTTCCCCAGAACATGATGCGCACAGTGCCTAGAGCTCGGGCTCGAACGGTGGATCTGTAGGTTCGCCGGCGTTGACTGCTGCGTCGGCACCGCTGCGCGAGCGGGATCTGCGCTTACGCGGCGTCGCGGGGTCGAGTTTGCGGATGAAGCCCGGATACTTGGCGGCCTCGGCTTCCCATTTTCGCGCCATGAACTTGCGCTTGAGCAGGCTCATGTAGTCGATGAAGAGCTTCCCGTCCAGATGATCCAGCTCGTGCAGGATGCAGCGGGCGAGCAGATCGTGGGCTTCGGTCTCGATCGGCTTTCCATCCTGATCCAGAGCGCGTACCACAATGTGTTCGCTCCGGTCCACGTCTCCAAAGATCTCGGGGATAGAGAGACACCCTTCCTCGCCGCGATCGATCCCCTCGCGACTTGCTATCTCCGGATTGACCAGCGCGAGCGGGGTTCCGTCCACGTCCACCACGCATACGCGCTCGCTCCGTCCAACCTGCGGCGCGGCGAGCCCGATCCCCTCGGCCGCGTACATGGTCTCGAACATGTCGGAGATCAGCGCGCGGGTGGAATCCGTCACTTCTTTCAGGACCGCGGTGCGCTCTCGCAGGATGGGATCGCCAAGAACGCGAATATCGAGTACGGCCACCTCAGATTACTCCGTGGTGTCCGCGGTGGCCGTCTTGCGCATGATCTTGGCGATGCGGCCGCGCTCGACGAGTAGGCGGGTGTCACCGGACTTTAGCGTTACCCGGTCGTCCATGGCGACCACGGGGCTGCCTTCCTTGGTCTGCTGCGCGATGTAGGTGACTTCGCCGACGAGGCCGCCGGCGGTGACAACTTCATCGCCGCGGCGCAGCGTGCGCAGCATCGCGTCGTGCTCCTTTTTCTGCTTCTGCTGCGGGCGAAGAAGGATGAAATAGAAGATGGCGCCGATGGCGCCGTACATCAGTATCGTGCTGATAAGTGGGTTGTTCATCTTTAGGGATCAGGCTGAACTTGTAGCCGGCTATTAAGTGGTAACTGTGGCTGGCGCTTGTGGCCGCGGGTTTTGGCTGGATTTGTACCGCAGCAGCCAGTCGGCGCTCCATTGAGCGAAGCTCCCGCGTGCGATATGCGCGCGGGCCGTTCGCATGAGGCGGATCAGGAAATGTACATTGTGCAAGGACAGGAGGCGGAGCCCGAGGAGTTCTTCCGTGACGAAGAGGTGGCGCAGGTACGCACGGCTGAACCGGGTACAGGTGGGGCAATCACAATCAGGATCGAGCGGGCCCGGGTCGCTGCGCAGCTCCGCGCGCTTTACGTTGAGGCGCCCGTCGTGGGTGAAGACGGCGCCCGTCCGCCCCATTCGTGTAGGGGCCACGCAGTCGAACAGGTCGACGCCGCGACGGACGCCTTCGATGAGATCTTCCGGGAAACCGACGCCCATCAGGTAGCGCGGGCCGTCACGTGGGAGCACCTGATTCACCACGTCGAGCATATCGTACATGGCGGGTTTGGCTTCGCCCACGGACAGTCCCCCGATCCCGTAGCCGGTCCAGTCGCCCATCTCCGTGATGCGGGCGACCGACTCGAGCCGCAGCTCGGGGTGAATTCCGCCCTGGACAATGGGGAAGAGAACCTGCTCGAATTGCGCGCTGCCCGCGCTGTCGGTCAAGGCAACGCGGCAGAGCGCCCGCCACCAAACGCTGTGCTTCCCCGCGTCTCACCCTGAGGGGTCCAC
>JBPCQO010000228.1:0-3532 GCA_050998035.1 Gemmatimonadaceae bacterium
AGCCAGCGATTACTCCCTGCCCCGCTGCTTCCTCGTACCCGGTGGTGCCGTTGATCTGGCCGGCGAAGTACAGGCCGCGCACGTTCTTCACCTGCAACGTCAGATCGAGCTGGGTGGGCGGATAGTAATCGTACTCGATGGCGTAGCCCGCTCGATTCATCCGCACATGCTCCAGCCCGGTGATGCTGCGCAGGATCTGGAGCTGGACTTCCGATGGTAGAGAGGTCGAGAGTCCGTTCACGTACAGCTCACTCGTGTCGTGGCCCTCCGGCTCCAGAAAGATCTGGTGCCGCACGGCGTCGGGGAACTTGACGATCTTGTCCTCGACCGACGGGCAGTAGCGTGGGCCACGTGAGGCGATGGCGCCACCGTATATCGCCGATTTATTAATGTTGCCGGCGATGATCTCCTTTCCCGCTGACTCCAAATACGTAATCCAACATGCCAACTGACCCGGATGACGTGTGGTGGCGCCATAGTGCCGCGGCACTGTCCAGAAATGCGACCAGGAATAGTCGAACTGCTCGATCTCACTTTCCTGCACTTCCAGCCTGGAGAAGTCGACGGAGCGGCCATCGACCCTGGGAGGTGTTCCTGTTTTGAACCGTTCGACTCTCAATCCCACCTCATCCAACTGCTGGGCGAGATGAGTGGTCGAGCTCTCCCCGGCACGTCCACCGGCGATGCTGGTGTCGGTGCCGATGTGGATGCGGCCACGAAGAAAGGTTCCGGTAGTTATCACCACGGAGCTGGCGCCAAAGCGCCTTCCCTCCAGCGTTTCCACACCAAGCATGGTCGCGCCGCCCTGATCCATTATCAGCCGCGCGACGGTGCCCTGGATTGTTTGTAGCGTTGGGTGCTGCTCCAGCAAGGTGCGCACGGCGCGCCGGTAGAGCCCACGGTCACACTGTGCTCGCGGTGCCCAGACGGCAGGTCCTTTGCTCCGATTCAGCATTCGGAATTGCAGCGTCGCCATATCCGTCGCTCGGCCCATGATCCCGCCCAATGCATCGACTTCGCGCACCACAGTCCCTTTGGCAACTCCACCGATGGCGGGGTTGCACGACATCTGACCGATGGTGTCGAGCGCACTGGTGACGAGTCCGACGGACGCGCCAAGTCTCGCGGCGGCGACTGCGGCCTCGGTACCAGCGTGACCGCCGCCGATGATGAGGACATCGAAGGTGGATTCGAAGTGTGGCATTGAGCGCTCCTTACGCTACTCTAATGTAGAAGAATCGCTGTTCCGTACGTGCCGGCATATATGCCGCCGGAGGACCTTTAACCTGCAACGATGCCATGCCATTACCGATCTCAGACTCCCGGCCTACGGTGTTTGTCCAGCGCGCGGCGTTCGAGCGCGAAGGGCTCGAACGTTCGCTGATCGATACGCGCTTCAATCTCACGGACGAGGAATTTCGGGTCGAAGGTGATCTCGTAGCCATCGGGCCACTTCCGTCCGACGACATGTTGGGCGAGATGATCTCGGAGTTGGAATCGAATGGACTGCAGTACTTCGAAGATTTTTTTGAACTCAGCGGAAATTGGCCCGAATGGCTCAAACTATACGCAGGAGCATCGTAGGGGCGACCTGTGGTCGCCCTCTCCGGATGTGATCGTGATTCGTTGGCCGCAAAATGATGTTCGATCCCGCCCCTACAGGCGCGTCTCGACCACAGACCAGAGCTCCACGTCGGCGATGCCGCTGGCGATGGTGTCAATGACTACTTCGGTGCCGACAGCCACGGGCTGACCGTCGATGCTGCGCGCCGATGCCGTGGTAGGCGAACCGTGGAAGCTATAGGAGATTTCACCGAGTGCGGCGACGGTAATCGCGCGCGTGACGACAGCTACGGTGCCCTGGAGCTCTTCCATCTCTTCGTGTGGATCGTTCAGGGGGCCGCGGAGCGCCCACTTAGCCATGAGCACAGTCATACTGATCCAGCCCACGGCACCGGCCGTGATCGCGACGACCAACGTCCATATAGTATCTACTTGCGAGTATTTGGCGACGAGATATCCCATCGCGCCAAAGGCCATGAGTGCAGCGCCGACGACCGGTGTGTTGAAGCCCGCTGGCGGTGGCTTTAATACGTTCGGTGTAGGTCCGGTACGGACGGAACCATGTAGCATCGCCCAGACCGCTACAAGGAGTCCGATACCGGAGGCTACGGCGTACAGGATTCGTTCGGTGTTGAGCAGCTGCGAGTCGGGCATCAGCTTCTGAGATACTTGCGGAACCACGCGATCGTCGCGGGCCATGCCTGGCGAGTTGCCGCGAGGTTGGCTCCGTTCACGCCGCCGTCCTGCTGTCTCAGAAACCCGTGCGTTGCACCTGGAAACACAGTGTGATCGTAAGTCTTTCCGAGAGCCTTCATGGTCGAGTCCGCGGGAGCGATAGTCATGACTACGCGCGCATCGTTGCCGCCATAGAGACCCAGTACTGGCGCCTTGATGGCCGAGAGGAGCTCAGATTTGGGCGAAGTGCCGTAATAGACGACTGACGCGCCGAGTGTGGGCGAGTGGACCGCGTGCATGAAGGAGACCCCGCCGCCCCAGCAGAAGCCGACGATTCCGTATCTGGGAAGCGCGGACGGGAGGGCCATCGCGTACTTGGCGGCGGCATCGATTTCATTCTGAACATCGCTCATGTCGAGCTTGGATACCGCGGCGACGCCGGCCTGCAAGGAGACGCTGTCGGGGGCGCCGGGAAGGTTCTGATTGGTGAGGAAGTCCGGTGCGATAGCGATGAAGCCATCGGCGGCGACCTGGTCAGTGACGGCGCGGATCCAGCTGCTCATGCCGAAGATTTCGTGGACAACTACTATTACTGGCGCCTTGGTGCTGCGTTCAGGGTAGACTATCCATGCCCGAATCGAATCTCCCTTTGACGTCGGGATCATAACATACTGGCCGTGCCGAGTGGAGGCGTTGAGGCGTGCGACCGCGTGCGCCGCGTCGGGCGGGAGCGTGGGGTCGTTCGGCACGGATGCGGTGGTGTTGGCGGCGGACGGCATGGCGTGGCTGGACATGTCATGGTCGGATATGTCGTGCGACATCCCGTTCGATGCCACAGCTCGACTCGACGGCGGCTGCGACGTTCTCATGTTCTGGGCACCGCCGACGGACAGGAGAGCCGCGATGAGTGGGACGATCGGGAGTTTGGACATGGGCAGAGATCTGGGCTTAAGTGGAGACTGAGATGTGGGCATGGGGAGCCGTTGAATGCATTGTTGAATGCATTGTTGAACGCCTTATCGAATGTGTTCCGGCACTGGCGCGCATATCGAACCGGCTCGCAAGAAACTCACCCACTCTGCGCTCCAGATAATAGACTGGCTTGAGCGGGTTCCGTCCACTGACGAACCCCGCATGCCCGCCTCGGCGCTTGAAGTCGACCGTGACGTGTGGGTTGCGTGCGGCGATAGCGCGGACAGCGTCCAGTACGTCGGGTGGGAGGAACGGATCGTCGATCGCGTTCAGGAGGAGGGTGTCGACATGGATGTTCTTCAGGAAGCCGAGGGAGCTAGAG
>JBPCQO010000243.1:0-11437 GCA_050998035.1 Gemmatimonadaceae bacterium
ATCAAAGACAACGAACCGTACTTCGGCGACATCAGCAAAAACAGTTGGAGTGACGCACACGACCGCGCCCGGAAGAAGATCGGGCGCGGATTCCCCCCTGACGCTGTCAACAACGACGGCTACAAGACCCGCGAGCTCACCGACGACGAGTTCCACCGGGTGCTATGGCGAAAGGATTTCCGCCACTTTGCTGCGCTTAACTGGCTCCGGGATGGCGTGCCACTCAACGACGTACAGCTCTATATGGGGTTGAGGAACCTCTCTACGTTGTCGAAGTACCTCCGCATCGCGCGTCCGTCTGAGCAAGGAGCCGCCGCGGCCGAGCGCGCAGCAGAGCGGCTGGGCTTTGCGCTGGCTTCGACCGAGGAGCCGTCTTAACTCAGAAATTAACTCAGCGCATTTTTGGAAAAGACGTCGCTCACCCTTTCAGAAATGAAGATTTTCCATAGGTAAATCACCTTCCAATACCGCGGATAATGCTACTGCGCGTATCATGGGATTTTAAGTCCCTCGCGTCTACCCATTTCGCCATCCGAGCATGACCACAGTTCCGCCCACAACGCCGTTCAATATACGTGGAATGTTCCGCTATTCGTTACGCCAGTCCCACCCCGGACACGTTCACCGCGTACCACACCGAGTACGCAACCAACGCGGACAGAGCGGCGTCTCCGCCGTTGCCGATCGCGATCGACTGCTCGTTCAACAGCTCCGCCGCGAATCCGTTGTCCAGGTCAGCACGCCTCAACCACTCCAGAACGCTGGAAGCGTCCGGGCCGACCAAGCGGGCGCACTGCACTGAGAGAAGTATCTCAGCGCCTGACGCAACGACGTCGGGCGCGCTGGCGTCAGATAGTTCGGCAGGCGACGCGTCGCCGCCCGGCGTCTCCACGCGCCGAACCGTTCTGCGGTAAGTAGAATTGTCGCGCGCTAGCATGTGATACAGCGGGATCCAGAATACTGATCCTACGGGATCGTCCACCAGCGAACTCGCACCGGAAAGATCGGACGCCGTCCATAGGGCAGAACGCGCGGAGTCGCCGTCTGTGGCGAAATTGCGCAGGACCGCGGCCCGCACCACGTCGCCGCTCTCGACCTTCTCTGCGCTCTTCTCGTCCAGTGTATGCTTGAGGATGTCCAGTGCGTCAGCGATGATGGAGTTGGCGTGCAGCGTGTACGGCAGCGGCGCGGTAGCTCCGGAAGGCGTGCACTCCGTACTGTACAGAGGCAGAGCCGCGTGCCGGCGCGACACGATGTCGTCATGCGACGCGTACAGCGCCTCGGCGATGGGCGGATCCTCCACGATCCGGTCATCGCCCGTTTGCGCGATGTAGCGATCTACCGCAACGGCGTACGCCGCAACTGAGGCGCTGCTAAACGCGAGCTCGAACGGGGCGCCGTCGAGATAGTTCACACCCCGTCCGGGCGCGTAACCGTGCAACTCGCAGGTTCGCAGCAACAGCTCGCGGGCGAGGTCGGGGTCGGCGAGCTGGATCGCTGGAATGATCCACATGAGCGCATCCCAGTCCTGAATCGTGACCGCGTGGCCGTTCCATGGCGCACGCGAGCGGACGAGATACCAGCGTGCGTCGTCCAGTGCGCGCGCGGCGCAATAGAAATACGCGAAGATGAGGTTCCGATTGAGGAGCCGGTCCACAGCGGCGACTCCGGTCGTCTGTTGCAGCCCGGCGAGCGCCTCACGCGTCTGCTCGGCCAGCGCGCGCCAACCCCGCTGGCGCATCCGCGACACCATCGCCGCCGCGC
The DNA here is from genome assembly GCA_050998035.1 of Gemmatimonadaceae bacterium. GTDB lineage: Bacteria > Gemmatimonadota > Gemmatimonadetes > Gemmatimonadales > Gemmatimonadaceae > Fen-1247. Next base: position 1,765 of record JBPCQO010000243.1, read on the forward strand.
CGTCGCGCTCTGGCCCCGCCGCAACATAAATGGCGAACTCGACTCTCCCGCCGGCGGGCAGAGTGACTTCCCGCGTGAGTGACCAGGTCGCCGCGTTGGTCGCCTTGGTGGTCGCCGCGATGGTCTCAGCGCCGGTCTCTGCATCCGTCGCGGACGGCGCGCTGGCCGAAGCCACCATCTCATCGCCCGCGATTGCGAGGGCGAACGGCGACTGCGCGCCTGCGCCGCTGAGGTAAACAATGTCACCTTCAACATCACAGACATTCGCGTCTGCAAAACGGCGGGCGCTCCGGATGCGGTGCTGCCGCAAACCCAGCGTTCCCTCGGCCGACAGCGACACCGTCATCGGCTCCGGTCCCCGGTTCTCCAGCGAAACGGCGTAAACGAAGCCCGGGAAGTCAGCCCCGCGACCGTGAGGCGCGAAAACGGTCCCCCTGACGATCAGCTGTCCAAGCGTGCTATTGAAAGTCGGGAGCCACTCCGATACACGTTGCCACGCCATGCGCCCGGAGCCCAATTCTGCAGACTCACCGTCGACGGTGAGCGCCAGGCGAAGGAGCGGGGGTGCGGACCCTTCAACAAATCCTTCCCCGCCAGCAAATTCGACGGTCCCGCGCAGCGACTGCGAGATGAGGCCGACCGCGTGGATCGCTCCGTCGGAAGGATGCACGCACGGCAGCGAAATCCAGTGATTACCCGTCACCTGCCACGGGATGTCAGGCGGTGTGATCACTTGGATGCTTTCAGTTTGGTTGACATTGGGGGAACGGGAATGCTAACGTCCCCGCGGCACGCCAACAACGACCCGGATTATCAGCACATGTCTTATCGTAGCCTGCTCGTCGCAGTCATCGCCGCCTCGGTCTCGCTCAGCACCCGCCCGGCCGCAGCGCAGGCGGTCACCGGTCTGGGTGATGACGCTACCCTTGCAGCCGCAGGCAAGCTCCGCCTGACCATCCAGAGCGGCTGGAGCTACTACGACCAGCGATTCGGCGCGGCCACCGTCGGCGGTAACAACGACGCGCTCCAGCCCCTCGGAGCGGCGTTTACACTGGACACGCTCGGCGCCCGGCAACTCGCCATTCTCCGCCCGCTGCAGGACAGCCTGAGGGCGCTGAGCGGACTAGCAGGAATAGCCGTATCGCTCGGAAGCACCCGCACCCAGATCACCGACCGGGTGACGATGGTGCCAATCACGCTCGAAGCTGGTATTGCACGCTGGCTGTCGGTTTCGGTAAGGGTGCCGATCGTCCACACCAGCTCGACTGTTTTCTTCTCCGCCAACCGCACGGGAACTGAGGGCAACCTCGGCATCAATCCGGCGCTGGGTGACCAGGTCGCCCTCGCCGCCGACACCGGCTTTGCACAACAGCTCCTGCGTACGGCCGCGGCCGTTCAGTCGTACTGCGCGGGCACGGGCGCGGGAACCAACCAGTGCAGCTCTGCGCCTGGTCTGGTAAGCGGCGCGACGGCCTTTGGTCGTTCGGTGGCGTCTTATTATTCCAGCGGAGTCTTCGTGCCTACGCGCGGCAGCGATGTCCAGAGAGCAATCGACTCTCGTGCGCAGGGATACCGCGTTTCGCTCAATACGTTTGCCGGGATCGCAGGATCGGGTATACCCGCGATAAGCGCGCCCGGTGTGATCGGGGCGACCACTCCTTTAACAACCGCTCAGGTCCAGCAGACGCTCACGGACCCAGCGTTCGGAGTGCAGCTCGATCCGCTGCAGACGATCGTGCGCACCCATATAGGTGACGTGGAGGTCGCGGCGAAAGCGCTGCTGTTCGACTCCTTCCGCGCGCGCGACGGTATAAACCGCTTCAACCCTCACGGTGTGAATGCACGGGTCGCCGTTGCCGCAGGCTACCGCTTTCCAACCGGGGAGCGAAGCTCACCGGACAACCTGACCGAAATAGGTACTGGAACGCACCAGAGTGCCATTCTGGCTCGCGGCTATGCGGACGTTCTTCTTGGACAACACTTCTGGACGTCGGTGATCGGCCGCTACACGCGCCAGCCAGCGGGTGACGTGGTGGTCCGCTACGCCGCGCCTGGTGAGGTCTTCCCGCTGGTCGCTGCTCGTCAAACCGTTCAGCGGCAGCCGGGCAACATTACGCAGATCGAAGCAACGCCACGCTGGGTCTTCAACGACTTCGTTTCGATTGGCGGACAGTATATGTACCAACATCAGCCAGAGGACAGCTATTCCGTAGCCGGCGGTGTGATCAACAGCGCCACTGGGTCACCCGGTTTTGATCCGCTCGGATTCGGTGTCGGTACACAATCCACTGCGCAGCGTATCGGGGGCGGCATCGCGTTCTCCAACGCACACGCGGTCCAGATGGGGCGCGCTCGCTTCCCGTTCGCCGTGAGCTATCTACACAGTGAAACGATTCGCGGAGCCAACACTCCCAAGCTCATTCTGGATCAGATCCAGGTTCGGCTGTACCGCGGCGTGCGCCGTTAGCGCAAACCCACGCGCTCTGCAGGCCCGCTAAGAGGCAGCGGCCTGCAGCAGCTCGCGCGCATGTGCCCTGCTCGCCCGACTCTCCGGATCGCCGCCAAGCATGCGCGCGATCTCGGCGACTCGCGCGGTAGGCGACAGCACCGTGATATCGGCCGTGGTGACGCCGCCCTTCGCACCCTTGGCCACAACGATATGGTGGTGCGCTCTGGCTGCGATCTGTGGCAGATGCGAGATCGCGAACACCTGGTGATCGCCCGCCACACGTCGCATGGTGTCGCCGACCTGCAGTCCCACGCGGCCGCCGATTCCGGCGTCGACCTCGTCAAATACTAGTGTCGGGACGTCGTCCACCGACGCCAGCACGGTCTTGAGCGCAAGCATAACGCGCGACAGCTCACCTCCAGACGCGACGCGCGCCAGCGGCCGCGGATCGTACCCGAGGTTCAGTGCCACGCGAAACTGCACGTCCTCCGCGCCCTCCGGTCCCACCTCCTCGCGCGGCGCAAGCACCACAGAGAAGCGGCCGTTTCCCATACCAAGCTCCGGTAGAACGGCGGACACGGCTGTACTTATCGCCGCGCTCGCAACGGTACGCAGCTCGGTGAGCCGACGTGCGGCGTCACGCAGCCGCTCGGCGGCATCGTCCTCCTGCTTGCGCAGCTGCACCACATCGAACTCAGCGGAATCGATCAGATCGAGCTCGGCGCGCGACTGTTCCCCCATCGCGATCACGTCGGCAAGCGTGCCACCGTACTTCTTGTTCAGCCGGAAGACGACGTCGCGGCGTGCGCGCACTTGGCTGAGGCGCTCCGGATCCAGCTCCACGGAACTGGCATATTCGTCGGCGGCGCGTGCCAACTCGTCCAGGGCATAGAACCCGGTGTCGTACAGCTCCTGCAGCCGCGCCGCACTCGCATCAATGCGCGCGATGTGCGTCAGTGACCGTTGCGCCGCGGACAGCCGCGCCAGAGCACCGTTCTCGTCATCGCTCAGTGAAGCCGCAACGCCGTCCGCGAGCGAGCGCAGCTCGTCGGCATTCTCCAGAATGCGTGCCTCATCCTCAAGCGAAACGTCCTCACCCGCTGTGAGCTTTGCGTCATCTATCTCACGCACCACATGCCGCAGATAGTCGGACCGGCGCTCGGCGTCGGCGCGACGCTTGCTCAACTCGGCGATCTTGCGGCGCACCGATGCGGTGGTGGCAAACGCTTCGGTCACTTCACGCGAGGCATCCTTCGCGCCCGCGTAAGCGTCCAGTATCTGCCGCTGCGCGTCTTCGCTAAGGAGAGACTGAGCCTCGTGCTGTCCGTGCAGATTCACGAGCGAGCGGCCAATCTCTGCCAGTACCGTCGCGGTCACCGGAGTCCCGTTGATCCAAGCGCGTCCCCTACCCGTCGCAGCGATCTCACGCTTGAGCACCACCGTGGCATCTTCAGTCTCAATTCCGCGCTCGTCGATGAGGCGCAGCAGATCTGCACGCCCTTCCAGATCGAACACCCCTTCAACGCTCGCGCGCTCCGCGCCCGGCCGCACCAGATCCGCGCTGGCACGCTCACCAAGCAGGAGACCGAGCGCGCCGACGACTATCGACTTGCCCGCGCCCGTCTCGCCCGACAACACGTTGAAGCCGCGCGCGAGCGGAAGCGTCACGGCGTCAATGATCGCGAAGTTACGGATACGAAGTTCAGTCAGCACTATCTTGGCTCATCTCTGGCCTGAAGCCCACCCCACCCGAGCTTCACGCGCAGACGATCGAAAAAGCCGCTACCCGGAAGTCGAACGATACACACAGGCATGGATGCACGGCGTACCAGTAACCGATCACCCCGGCCGAATTGCGCCCCGGCCTGTCCGTCCACGGTCACCAGAACTTCGTCAGGACCATCGATCGCTTCGAGTATGACCTCAACATCGGGAGGAACGACGATCGGGCGGATGGCCAGGGTGTGCGCGGAAACGGGGGTGATGATTATGGAATCGAGCGCCGGGCTGATCAGAGGACCACCGGCAGAGAGACTGTAGGCCGTCGATCCCGTTGGCGACGCAACTACAATTCCGTCCGCCGTGTACACGCCGAGCAATTCTCCGTTGACCGTCGCTCGAACGGTGAGCATGCGGGCAAAGCCACCCTTGTGCATCACGAATTCGTTCAGGGCGTGCCATATTCCGTCGGGTCGTGCGCTCTCGTCAGGGTTACCGGCACGAAGCGCTTCTCCGCGTAGCGCCATGCGGTGGTCCACCGTGTACTCTCCACACGCCAGCACTCGCACGGCTTCCGCAACGCCATCGGGACCGCAGGTTGTGAGGAAGCCGAGCCGGCCCAGATTGACGCCCATGATGGGCACCTGGGCGCCGGCAAGAAAGCGCGCGGCGCGCAGCAGCGTGCCATCGCCGCCGAGCGACATTACGACGTCAGCGTCGGCCGGCGTTTCGAGCTTACGCGCGCCGTCGGCGAGATCGAAAAGATCCGGCTCGAAATACAGCTCGGCGTCGTGTGCATGCGCGGCCGCGAGCAGCGCCTTCAAAATCCCCGGCAGCTCCGGGTAACCGCGGTGCCCGATCACGCCCAGCCGCATCACCCCGCCAGCGCCTCAGCGGTGGTGCCGTTAAGTGCGCGTACGCGGTCAGCGATCCCGACCGCATCCAGGCCCGTGATGCGCAACTGTCGCGCCCGCGAAGCCTGCTCGACGAAGACGTCGGGAACGCCATGCGTCGCTACGTGCACCGCCGTATCCATGCGAGCGATCACCGCCGACATGTACGCACCGAAGCCGTTCACCACTGTCCCCTCTTCCACAACGAGAAACTGCTTGTGATTCGCGAGCAAGGCGTTGAGCGTGACTTCGTCGTGAGGCTTGAGGTAGCGGCAGTTAACGACGGTGATCGAAATACCGTCGGCGGCCAACGCGTCGGCGGCGCGCAGCGACTCGTTCACCATGGTGCCGACGGCGAGAATGGCCAACTCCGTACCGCGGCGCAGGACTTCCCACGTTCCAAATGGGACCGGCGCGATTTCGGCGATGGCCGGCACAATATCCGGAGCGGCGTCACGCGGATATCGGATCGAGAACGGGCCACCGGTATGGATGGTCGCGCTACGGAGGAGTGCCAGCATCTCTGTTCCATCTTTTGGCGCCGTGACGGTCATCGCGGGCACTGCCAACATGTACGCGATGTCGTACAGTCCCATGTGCGTTGGGCCGTCCTCGCCGACCAGGCCGGCCCGATCCATTGCGAAGATCACCGTAAGATGCTGAATGGCGGCATCATGGACCACGTTGTCGTACGCGCGCTGGAGAAACGTCGAGTAAATGGCGCACACCGGATGGATGCCGCGTGTGGCGAGTCCAGCCGCGAACGTGACCGCGTGCCCCTCTGCGATCCCGACATCAAAGAACCGTTGCGGGAATGCCTTGGCGAAGATGTTGGTCCCGGTTCCGGTCGGCATCGCCGCGGTAATTGCGACCAGTTTCGGATCGATCGCACCCAGCTCGGCGAGTCCCTTCCCAAACACGGCGGTGTAGGACGGGTTAGCCGACGAGGAGAGGACCTGCTTCCCCGTGGCCGGATCGTGGCCTGCTGGCAGCGCGTGCCATTTCTCCGTGTGTTCGCCGGCGGGGAACCCCTTTCCCTTCTGAGTGATCACGTGTACCAGGCGCGGCCCGCCGAGCGCACGCACCGCTTCGAACGTGTCAACCAACGAGTCCAGATCGTGGCCGTCGACAGGACCGAAGTAGCGAAAGCCAAGCGCTTCGAACAGCACACCGGGAGTGAGGAATGATTTGACGCTCTCTTCCCACTTGCGCACAAGATTGCTCACCGGCTGCAGCGGAGCGGGCATTCCATCCACAACGGTGCCAATGGCCGATCGCACGCGGTTGTACAGCGGATTGCGTTGCACCGAATTGAGGTACTTGGCCATGGCGCCAACGTTGCGCGCGATGGACATCTCATTGTCGTTCAGCACGACGACGAAATCGCGTCCCGACGCGCCGGCGTTGTTCAACCCCTCGTACGACAGCCCGGAGGTAAGCGCGCCGTCGCCCAGCACGGAAACCACCTTGAACGATTCGCCGTTGAGATCGCGCGCGGTGGCCATTCCGAAGCCCGCAGAGATGGCAGTAGCCGCGTGGCCCGCACCGAAGCTGTCGTACTCGCCCTCTGTGCGCTTGAGAAAGCCGGACATGTCGCCCTCCTGCCGGAGCGTACCGAACTGGCCTGCGCGGCCGGTGAGCAGCTTGTGCGGGTATCCCTGGTGGCCCACGTCCCACACGATCTGATCGCGCGGAGTATCGAACACTGCGTGCAGTGCGATCGCGAGTTCCACCACGCCAAGGCCGGCCCCGATGTGGCCGCCGGTATGTGAGCACGAGTCTATGAGAAACGCGCGCATCTCCTCGCCGAGCCTGACCAGCTCGTCGCGTGAGAGTGCCTTCACATCTGCGGAAGATTTTATGCGGCTGAGAATTGACATCGCGTTCAATGCGGGTTCAATGCGCGTTCAGTGCGTGCGAGTAATGATCAGATCTGCGAGGTGCCTCAGCTCCGGCGTCAGCAGCCCGGCGCGATCGAGCGAACTGCATCCGTCGTGAACCAGTCCTTGGGCGCGCGACATCGCTCCTTCTACACCAAGAAAGCCCGGGTAGGTGCTCTTGCCGAGCGCGGCGTCGCGTCCGACCATCTTGCCCAGCTCTGCTGTAGTCGAGGTGACGTCCAGCACATCGTCGACTATCTGGAAGGCAAGGCCTATATGGCTGCCATACTCTCCCAGAGCGCCAATGGATGCATCGCTCGCGCCAGCCGCCATTCCACCAGCGCGGCAGCAGGCAGCGATAAGTGCCCCAGTCTTTAACCGGTGGATCCGCTCAAGTGCCGGCAGGGTGCCAACGGAGCCGTTCTCCGCTCTGAGATCGGCGAGCTGCCCGCCGATCATACCAGACGCTCCGGCGGCCGACATCAGCTCCCGTATGATACTACGTCCGCGCTCACGCGACCACATGGTCACCGGCGCACGGGCAAGCGCCGATACGACGAACGGGATTATCGCGGCGCCGGCGATAGTGGCAGCCGCGACACCGTGGGCCCGATGTGTGGCTGGCCGTCCGCGGCGCACGTCATCATCGTCCATACACGGGAGATCGTCGTGAGCCAGAGAGTACGCATGTAACATCTCCGTGGCGGACGCGAGCAGGTACGGGTCGCCGGTGCCGGATGCTGCACGGTAAGAAGCGGCCACGAGAATACCGCGGAGCCGCTTGCCACCGCCGCGGCAGGCATAGCGCATCGCGTCCGCAACCCGCATCGGCAGCTCTGCCGGAATCCGGGCACAGAGATCCCCGATGGCCGCGTCGATAGCGCTCCGGTCCGCCGCCAGGTCAACGGCATCGACCTGCTTACTCATCCAGGTCCTGGGTCTCGAAGACCCCCTCGGCCCGCTCGGAAAGGAGCTGGACCTTGCCCTCTGCGCGGGTCAGCTCATCAGACGCCACGCGGAGCAGCTCGATGCCTTCCTCGAAAAGCCGAAGCGCATCGTCCAGCGGGAGAGCGTCGCCTTCCAACGCCGTCACGATTTCCTCCAATCGCTGCAGCTGCCTCTCGTAGCTCACGCGTTTTCCCTCGCCACCGGACGCGCGACGATGTCGCCGTCGCGCAGAGTGAGCGTGAAGAGGCGGTCCGGACCGAAGTCGGCAACCTGCGCCAGCGTCCGACGGTCCACTGCGTCACGTGCCACTGCATAACCCCGCGATAGCGTGGCCAGCGGGCTCAGAGCGTTGAGCCGCCCGGCTGTGGCAGCGATCCCGGCACGGCGCCGCTCCACGTCCAGCTCAGCGTTGCGCCGCAGCATGTCCGCGGCATTCTGCAGGTCTCCGCGCGCGTACGCAATCCGCGAGTCCATTGCACCCTGCAGGGCCGCGGCAGTTGAGCGGAGTGCGCCCAGCATCTCGGAGCGCACGGGCACTGCCGCTTCCGCCGCCGCGGATGGGGTCGCCGCGCGATGATCGGCAACGAGGTCGGCGATGGTGATGTCGGTCTCGTGCCCCACCCCGGAGATGATCGGGACCGGTGCAGCCGCGATCGCCCGCGCTACCTGCTCATCGTTGAACGCCCAGAGATCCTCCCGAGCACCACCACCACGGCCGATTATGATTACATCCGCACCGCCCCAGCGGCACATACGGTCGATCGCATCGCAAATTTGCGACGGCGCGCTCACTCCCTGCACCGCGGTCGCGCTCACGACGATGGTGATGTGCGGTGCACGTCGGCGTATGGCGGCGATGATGTCGCGCAGCGCAGCGCCGTCCGGGCTCGTGACCACACCCACACTTAGCGGCGCCGCCGGCAGAACGCGCTTCCGCTCGGGGGCGAGCAGACCGTCGCTGTGGAGCCGAAGCCTCGTCTCTTCCAGAGCCTTGAGCCACAGCCCGTCGCCGCGAGCTTCCATCGCAGTGACGTTGAGATGCAGATCGCCACGCGCAGCGTACACCGTCAGCTGTCCGTACGCGGACACCTCCATGCCATCATCGGGCGACGTTGGGATGAGGCGCTGCCCGCGCGACCAAACCACGCAGCGTACCTGGGCGGCGCCGTCACGAAGGCAGAAGTACCAATGACCGTTGCGATGACGCTTGAAGTCGCTTACCTCGCCACGCACCCAAAGCGGAGGCAGCGCACCCTCAATCACGGCTCGCGCCGTCTCGGTAAGCGATGCCACCGACACGGCGGACTCGGGCGAGCCGCCGGGGACCACGACTTTCGTGATAACGGGGATCCCGCTTGGTATCCCAATCTCCGCGCCGAACATGTCGAAGTTCTGCGATGAGCCCCACTGGCGCGACGGACGGCGGGCGTTTCTCACGACAGGTAAACCGGCGACAGGTAAACCGCGACCAACATGGAGATGTGGATCATGCGACCGCCGCGCGCTGCGCTGCACGAAGTGTATTGCGCAACAGCATCGCGATTGTCATCGGACCAACGCCGCCCGGCACCGGGGTTAGCAGCCCCGCAATCTCCAGCACGCTGTCGAAGTGCACATCTCCGACCAGCCGCGATCCGCTCTTTCGCGTGACGTCAGGCACACGAGTTATCCCAACGTCAAGCACCGCTGCGCCAGGCTTGATCATGTCGCCCGTGATGAGGTTCGGTTGGCCGACGGCTGTAACGACGATGTCCGCGCGCCGCGTGTGGGCGGCCAGATCTGTC
>JBPCQO010000263.1:0-8710 GCA_050998035.1 Gemmatimonadaceae bacterium
ATGTGCGTGATCGCGGCCCCTGCACGCTTGCGGATGAGTATGGGAATGCCAGCTTGCGTGCGGTACACGCGGACACCGCTCTCTTCCCGTTCGAATGTCGCGGTCACGTGCTTCGACCTCGACGTGATCTCAACGCGCGGCTGGGAAGCTAAAGGTGCCGCTGTGCCAGCAGTTAACAGGTGCACAAAATCAGCCGCCGACCGAGCCAGCTCTGGTGCGCTGCTGGGGCGGTACACGACAGCGGCCGCAGCGTCATCCGCCAGGTACCGCTGTGCCGCGGCGGTTACGTCCAGCGGCCCGAGCGCCATGAATGCGCTGTAGTACTCCTCCCCCATCCGCCAGCCACCCATCGACTCCCATTCGGCGAGATATGACGCCTGTCCTTCGACCGTCTCCAGGTGGCGCGCCCAGCGCGAGGCAAATAGCCGCTGAGCACGATCTATCTCGTCGGCACTGACATCACCCGCGCGTACCGCCGCGACCTGCGCCCACATCGCACGAGCCGCCTCTGCGGCATTCTCGGGCTTGCACTCCGCGGACACAACCAACACACCAACTTCGCTGGGTGAATAGTTGTACGCTCCCACGGCGCCAGCCAACTGCCGGTCACGCACGGCGCGATACAACCTGGATGCGCGACCGGATCCAAGAATGCTGGCGGTGAGATCGAGCGCGGGCACATCAGCGTGTAGCGCCGGAACCGTCCTCCATCCGATCTCGAGCTGAGTCTGCTGCACGTCGCCGCTCAATTCCTTGTAGCGAAAGCCGTGATGCTCCGGCTCCTTCGGTCCCACGTCACGGACTGGCGTGCCAGATGGCAGGGCACCGTATAGCTCCTTCACCATTGCTAGCGTCGCATCCGGGTCCATCGCGCCGGCGATCGACAGCACCGTATTGGAAGGCGTGTAGAAATTTCGATAGAATCGCAGCAAGTCATCACGCCTGAACCCGCGCAACTCGTTCTCCCGTCCGATGCGCCAGCGCCGGATGCGATGCGTATCGTGCAGTAGCGCGTACAGCGTCTCTGTGGTGACCGCGCCCGCGTTGTCTTCCTTACGCTTGGCTTCCTGAATGATGACTTCGAGCTCACGTGCAAGCTCACCTGCATCAATAATTGAGTTGGCGTACGCGTCAGCCTGCACTTTCAGACCGTCCACAAACCCGCTCTCCGGAAGCACGGCATAGTAGCTGGTGTGATCGTATATCGTATGTGCATTGAGGTAGCCGCCCGCGGCCTTCGTAGCCTTGGCGATTTCGCCGACACGGAGACGTTCTGTCCCCTTGAAAAACATGTGCTCCAGAACGTGCGCGATCCCCACTACCTCATCGCTCTCATCGAAGTAGCCCGCCTTCACGTACGTGTTCACCGCCGCCACCGGTGCCGCGACGTTGTGATAGATGATCACGGTGAGACCGTTCGCGAGCACTGTGCGCGTGAGAGCGCCCGGATCTATGGAGCTTGTCATGATTAACGTGTGTTGAAGCTGATTGCCGTCAGGACGCAAGCGGGCGCCGCTGGGCGACGACGAGTCCGAGCAGGATGCACGCCAGCCCGTAGCCAATCAGCCACATGACATCGTGAGCGTCGGGCGCGATACCGGCGAACAGCGCACTTCGCACGCTATCCATCCGCTCCGCGCGCGGCAACACCGCGGCCAGCACACGCTGCCAACCAGTCGCCTGCCGTGAAAACATGGTGCGCACCAACAGCGCGCCAAACCAGATCACAGACAGAACAGACCAGTCGTAACGAGTGATCGCGGAACAAAGGAAACCAATACCGCCAAAGGAGATGTACAGTATCAGGAAATAGAGGATCGCCCCGCCCAGGTGCACGGGAACGCCGGTTGCTACTCCTATCAGCAGTAGCAATCCCACCATCGCCAACAACCCCACTCCAAACGCGACATATCGCTGAAGATAAAACTCCCACACGCGCACCGGTTTGGAAAAGTAAAAACGGTAATATCCGTCGGCGCGATCTCCAGCAATCGACCTCTGCACTGCCAGAAGAACGATCAGCACCCCCAGCGTCGCCGCGGCTCCGCCCGCGATCTGGCTGGCAGCCGACTGGATCCGCTCTGGGTCGGCGCCAGTGCTCCGGTATCCGTTCACCATGTACCGCACGGGTGCGCCCACCATGAAGCCAATTATGAACGAGAGAATACCTCGCTGCGTCACATAGTCAGCGACCTGCCAAAGTGCATACGTTCGTAGATTTGCGCGTGCCATTACGAACCCGCCACAGCTTGCCGGAACTGCAGCTCCAGAACCGATTGCGCCGGGGCGACGGCTGCAACCACGACGCCGCGCGCCACCAGCTCCGCGATTCCGCGATTCAACTCGCGCAAGTCGCTCACACTTATCTCCACCTCGCCACGACCGAAATCGAACGCCGAGGGAAAGACAGCACGCACCTGATCGCCTCCTTCCACCACCCTGAGCCGGTAGATGAGTGCTCCCGACTGCTCCGGGAGATCACCGGTGGTCACCACTCGCTGCAGTCGGCCATGATCGATGATCGCCACCCGGTCAGCGAGCCGCTGTAGCTCGTCCAGATTGTGTGACGCGATGATAATTATCGTTTCCGGACTGCGCAGCTCTGTCACAATGCTGCGAAAGCGCTGCGTCCACACGGGATCGAGCCCGTGGGTGGGCTCGTCGAATACGTAAACGTGTTGCGGAACGAGCGTCGCCTGTGCGAAGCCGAGGCGCTGAAGATTCCCCTTCGACAGTGTCTTGATCTTCTTGCCGCGATGCTCGGCCAGTCCGAGTCGGTCGATGGCGGACGCCGCAATTGAACCGACATCGCTGCTGCGTGCGCCCGCCAGCAACGCGTAGCGATGCAGCGCTGTCTCGGCACGCCACCTGGGCGGCACATGTACCAGCTCCGAGAGATATCCCACGCCGTTGGCTTCGGCGTAGCTCCGCGGGTCCAGTCCATCGATCAGGACGCGGCCGCGCGTGGGACGCGTGAATCCGAGCAGCATGGAAATGAGCGTGCTCTTCCCGGCCCCGTTGGGACCGGCGATCCCCAGAATTTCACCGTCACCGACCTGGAGCGAAAAATCCTCGACCGCGGTTACTGCGCGGCCGAGGATCGATCGATAGTCTTTCGTGACGCTTTGGAGATCGATCACCGAGGCGCTGGAGCCGGCGCGGTTACTGGCGGAGGCACCGCTGTGCAGGATGACCACGTTCCTGGTCCCGCGCGGCTCAGGAACCGCTGCCCCGTTTCGATCTGGTTGAGCCGGAGCAGCGAGCACCCCGCGTAGCCCTGCGCCGCCGAATCGAGCGGTGCGAGCTTGACCGCACGAAGAAAGAACCGGAGCGCCAGCGCCGGATCGTTCTCAGACAATAGCAGCAGTCCCATCTCTCGTTGGGCCAACTCATCAGTCGGATCTAGTCGGATCGCTGTCTCAAGCTCCTGGCGCGCGGTACTCGGGTCTCCGTCCTGCCGCGCAAATCGGGCCAGAAACACGTGCGGCTTGGACTGGTTGGGGTAATCCCGCGCAATCTTGTTGAATGCCGCTCGCGCCGATTCCTGTCGCCCGGTGCTCAGGAGTTGAGCCGCGGTGCCCATCTCGTTTGTGTACGCGGAAGACCCGTTCGTCAGGTAGACCGCGGCAGCAATGATGATAGCGAGCAATAACAACCCACCTACGAGGAGTGGGATCGGCGGCATGCCACGTACGGCACGCCGGCTTCGATCAACAGTTGCCCTTTGCGCAGCGGGCGGAACGGCCGTCGTCGCGGGCTGCGCACGCGGCGCAGGCGGTATCACTGGCGCACCCTGGGGCGCAGAGAACGTCGATGCTGCCGCGGCAGCCGCTCCTGACCCTGCCGCCGCACCGCTGTTACTACTGTTGCCGCTGGACGTGTCGGTCAGCGCGTGAGTCAGCTCGTTATATCCTACACGGGCGTATCCAACATCCGTTAACGTCGGCTTATAGCCAACATCGTCGACGCGTGCTCTGGCATCCCAGAAGCTGGCAAGCGCATTGGCCTGCTCCAGGTTGATGGTGCCACGCTGTCGCAGCTCTCTCACCAGCGGCTGCCCCGACAGCGTTGAGCCGCCGAGCATCGCTCGCAAGGCGGACTCGGCGGCTCTCCAGAGGTCGAGGATGTCGGCTGCAGCATCCTCGGGCCCCCGGATCTGATCAAGGCGTCCGTAGACGCCTCGACCTTCGTTCAATGCTGCCTGGGCAGCGGTCCGGTCGCCGGGGGTCACCGATCAATCCGGAGCAAGCCCGCGTGCGCGCTCCCTCGAATGAAACTCTCAGGATCGCGCCACGGAATCTCGATTCCGGTCATGCCATACCCTCTGCGGGCTTCCGTTGCCATGTACTGTTCCAGTGGGAGTCCAGCTGCTTTCTGATCGCACATCTGCTGCACGATCTCTTCCCAGGTCCCCTCGTACGTGTGTCCGCCTGTAACTATGCGGTGCCACCCACGCGGCGACTCGGCATCCGTATCCTCGCTCCCACCTTCGGGCGTGTCCACAAGGGAATTCAGAAGCGCGCCGAATAACTCCAGCTGACCGCGCGCGGCCTGCTGGTCACTTTCGATCATCTTTGCCTCCAACTCGGCCAGCATCTCATCGATGTCGTCCGGCTCTCCGGCAAGCTCCTGCACCCGCTCTTCCCACGGCTTCAGCTCTGGATCGCCGTCCTCCAGCTTGAAGATGGATTTCTTCAGCTCGATCAGGCGCCAGATCCCCAGCTCATCCCAGTGATCGTCCGGGTTGGACTTGTCGAGGTGGTGCAGTGCAGCCTCGTAGTCGCCCCGATCGTACAGGATGTTGCCTAGGTAAACCCGGGCCTCAACGTGATCCGAATCCAACCGCAACGCCTTGCGGAGGGTGACGATGGCTGCCTCGTCTTCCCCCATACGGTGTTGCGAGTATCCAACACATGAGACAGCCTCGGAGCTTTCTGGCGCGTGCTCCACGGCAATCTCAAAGAACTCTCGCGCCTCCGGGATCATGGACTCCCGGAATAGCGCACGGCCAATCTGGAGCATCAGGTCCAGATCATCCGCGTAGCCCAGTTCGAGCGATCGGTGAAAACAGTTCACCGCCGCGTCCCGCTGGCCAAACTTGAGCAGCGTTTCCCCGAGTCCGGCGAGAGCATCCTCGTGGTCAGGGTCGAGAACTAATGCTTCCTCAAATGCGCGACGCGCCCAGGCAAATTCTTCCCGGGCGTTGTGGGCATAGCCAACGCCGATATGCAACTCGACGGCGCTGGGATAAAGGGTCAACCCTTCCTGAAGTACGGTTAATGCCTGATCGTATTCTCCCTCATTGTAGAGTTGGTGCGCACGCTCGTCATATTCTTCGGACGAAAGGAATGGGCTTGGCATCCGGCACACCTCCACTCGATCGGATACACTGATGACGTATTCTACTCGCCGATCACCGGTTTGTTCAAGAACTTGACAACACTTTCGATGAAAGCACGGACCGCGCCAGATAACATTCCCTTACTGTCCGTTCGGCCCGAACTGCGGTACGGGCGGTGGCAGTTTTCCTTGGGCTCGCAGTGTGCTATACTCCTAGTCTCGGCCCGGATGCTGGACTAATAACGGCAGCCGGGCCGCGAGTATTTCCGGTGCTGTTCCCGAAGCACCATTCCCGCCTCGCCCTGCGGTATCGCACGCGCTCACGTGACTATAGCCGCGAGCGCAACGTCCGAGAAGCGCTCCCATGCCCCTGTCGCCAGGCACTCGTCGATCGCTCCGATGCAGCTCTCCAGCTCCTCGTCCCGAGTGTAGAAGTGCGGCGCCACGCGGATGCCCGCGCCCACGCGGTAATCCACGATGATATCGCGCGCGAGCAGGTACTGAGCCACCTCGTGTCCGTGCGGAACGTCGAAGGCAACGGTCCCGCCGCGGCGCTCCGGATCGCGGGGCGTGTGGACGCGATAGCCGCGGTCTTCCGCGGCCTCAACCAGCCACTCCGTCTGTCGCATTGACTTGGCGCGGATGGCATCGATGCCGGCGCCGTGCACGATCGCCGGGCCAACCGTGGCGGCGAACAGCGCGGGAATCGCTGGCGTCCCGGTGAGCCAGCGCGACGCACCCTCCGCAAAGTCCATCTCCTGATCGAACGCAAACGGCCGCGCGTGTGCCTGCCAACCGGTAAGCGCCGGCTCTAACGTTTCGCTAACCCGTGGCGAGACGTACAGAAACGCTGACCCGGGACCGCCACAGAGCCACTTCAGCACGCCACCAGTTAGAAAGTCCACACCTGAGCGCTGCACGTCCACTGGGATGACTCCTACCGAGTGGTACGCATCAAGTGACACGAGCGCACCCATCCTGTGTGCATGTTCACAGATCACGTCCGCATCCATGATGAACGCTGACTTAAACAGCACGTGCGACACGGACACGAGCCGAGTGCGCTCATCTATCGCGGCGAGCAGGCGGTCCTGATCGATGCTGAGTCCGTCGTCCGACGGCACCACTACGATTCGGGCGCCGAGACGTTCCGCGAGCCCTGCGTACGCGTAACGTACGGAAGGAAAATCCAGCTCCGTCATCACGATGGTATCGCGCCCGCCACCGAAATCCATGGCTGACAACACCATCGATTGCGCAATGGACACGTTGGGCTGCATCGCCACCGACCCCGGCTCGGCGTTGAGCAGCGGCGCGATCACGTCGCCGGCCCGCACTGGCATGTCCCACCAGCCACGTCCCCACGCACGTACGCCCAGTTCGGCCCACTCGCGCGCGTACTCGACCAACCGCTCCGGCACGCCGCGCGGCATCGCGCCCAGAGAGTTGGATACTAGATATGTGGTGCGCTCCAGGATGGGGAACTCGTCCCGGAGCGATAGCAGTCTCCCCTCGTCGCTACCGGCCACTCAACGCCTTCTCACGCATGGCGCGAAATTCGGCGTTCGCGTTCCACACGGGTAACGTGGAGGCGTTGGCCAGCTGATTCCCGAACTGGTAGACGATCTCACCAAGCTGCACGGCGCCCGTCAGATCCCAGTTTGCCTGGTACTCGTCGGACGGTTGATGGTACCGCTTTGAGACAAAGTCCTCCTCGTGCGCCTTGCCCCATCCGGCCGGCTTGCCCACGTAGTCGGAGCCGCCGCCGATGGAGACCGACGGAATTCCGACACGCGCGAATGAGAAGTGATCCGAGCGGTAGAACGAGCCGGCTTCCGGGTGCTCCTCGGGCGAGAGGCGCATTCCATCTGCCTTTATCATTGCGGTAAGCTCCGGGCCGAGCGAGCTCTTGGTATCGCCAAGCACGGTGAGGTCACGCACGCGCCCGTTCACATTCGCCTCGTCGATGTTCAACGCAGCAACGATGTCGCGCGATGGAACAGTGGGGTGCTCACCAAAATATTGCGAGCCGAGCAGACCGGACTCTTCGGCAGTGACAAACACGAACAGCTGCGAACGCTTTGGCTTTGTTGGGGCCTTTACTGCTGCATGGGCGATCGCCAGAACGGTCGCGACGCCAGACGCGTTGTCGTACGCACCGTTGTATATGGAGTCGCCGTTAACGGCCGGTCCGATTCCGAGGTGATCCCAGTGCGCGCTGTAAAGCACGTACTGGTCGCGCAACTTCGCATCGCTGCCATCAACCATGCCAACGACATTACTTGACGTCATGTGCGCAACGCTGTTGGCGAAGGACATGTCGATCGTGATGCCGGTCGGCACCGGCTTGAAGCTTCGCGTGTCGGCCTCTTTCGTCAGCTGAGCGAGATCTAGCCCCGCCTGCTTCAGGAGATTTGCGGCGACGTCGTGCTGGATCCAGCCGCGCACACCGATCGGCGCGGGTGCATCGGCGGGGCGCGGTAGCAGTCGGTGTTCCTTGGAGTTGGATCCGGTCACCACCTGCCACGGATAACCTGCCTCGTACGTGGTGTGAATGATGAGCATGCCGGCCGCTCCCTGCCGCTCGGCTTCCTCGTACTTGTACGTCCAGCGCCCGTAGTAAGTCATCGCCTTGCCGCCGAACAACGCGGGATCAGATGCCGGTGCTGGGGGATCGTTCACGAGTACGAGCAGAATCTTTCCCTTGAGATCCACTCCCTTGAAGTCATCCCACCGGTATTCCGGTGCCTGCGCGCCATAGCCTACGAATACGAGTTCGCCCTTGGCCTCGCTCCGGGGTGTGGCCGAGCCAGCCCACACCACCACATCTTCAGGGAAGCGGAGCGTGGCTGTGGCCTTGCCCGATGCTGTGACACTTATCGTCTTGGGGTCCGACGCTACAACGTCGATCGGGACGGGTTGATAGTACGATCCCTTGACTCCTGGTTTCACGCCGTACGATTCGAGTTCGGTCGCGATGTACTGCTCCGCCAGCGTGCCGCCACGCGTTGCCGGCGCTCTCCCCTCGAGCAGATCGGACGACAGGAAGCGCAGGTGCGCATCAATTTCCTGCCTGAGAATATTCGAAGTTCGCGCCTGCCGTTCCTGCGGCTGCTGTGCGAAGGCAGCAGCCGACATGGCGCTGGCGGCGAGCAAACCGGCCGCGGTGCGACGTACTAGGTGCAACATCGGGATTCCTCGAGTGAGGTTAACGGGGATTGCGGTATCCAATAACTTATTGACAGTGACGCCGAGGGACATGCCGCCATCCGTGCCGCGAACGCAGAGCGCTGGGAGCACCGGCGTCGCCGCGCTGATATTTCTTCAGCTGGGCGCACTTGCGGTCGTCCTTGCCGCCACTCCGTTCAAG
>JBPCQO010000267.1:0-5451 GCA_050998035.1 Gemmatimonadaceae bacterium
CCCATCGTGGGTGGTGTTGGTGGGGGAGGGAAACACTTCGCTCCCACCGCCAAGAACGGCTGAATCTACAGCGTGCTGAAGTCCAGATAGCGATCGGTTTCGAACTTGGCGGGGTCGAGTTCTGTGCCCATACCTGGACCCGTGGGAACCTTCACGACACCGTTGACCGGCTTGATCGGATCCTTCCAGAAGAACTGGTGAATCTCGTTCCACTTGACCAGATACTCGATCAAGGGCACGGCGGTGACCGGTTGCGCGCATGAGACGTGGATCCCGGCCGGGGTCGAATGACCGTGCGGGATCACGGGAATGTCATAAGCCGAGGCCAATGCCAGGATCTTCTGCATCTCGGTGATGCCGCCAGCCCAATAGATGTCTGGCTGGAGCAGATCGACCGCCTCGGCATCGAGCAACTGCTTCATGCCCCACCGCGTGTAATCGTGCTCGCCACCGACGATTGGCACCAGCGACTGCGCCCGGGCCTGCGCGTAGGAGTCGATCTTGTCCGGCATAACCGGCTCTTCAAACCAGCGCGGGTTGTAGTCGATCATGAGGTGCGACATCTTCACGGTGTAGGGAACGTCCCAGCTCATCCAGGCGTCGATCATGATGTCGACATCCGGACCGACTGCCTCGCGGAGCGTGGCGATGAGTTCGATATTCTTGCGAATGCCTTCCGGACCATCGGCGGGGCCATTGCGGACGAACCATTTGGTTGCGATATAGCCCTCATCCACAAACGCCTTGGCCTGCTTGGCGGCCTTTTCCGGCTCGATCGAATACCCGAGGGCGCTGGCATAGGCGTGGACTTCAGTACGATTCGGACCACCCAACAGCTGACAGACGGAGGCGTTCGCCCACTTGCCGCGAAGATCCCACAGGGCACAGTCGAGCGCGCTGATGGCGAACATTGCCTCGCCCTTGCGCCCGTGAACGGCCGAGCGGTACATGATGTCCCATAGTCGCTCGTTGGCGCGTGGATCCTCGCCGATCAGAAGCTTGCGAAATTGTCGATACGTGATGAAGGCCACATCCACGGTAATCGGACCGCCAATGCCGGTGATGCCCTCATCCGTCTCGATTTCGATGAAGACAGACGAGACGGGAAGTCCCTTCTCGGTCATCGGCTGCATTTCGAGGCGGCCACGTTGCCGATACTCAGGGTAGATATCCAGCGGCTGAATCAGCCGTTCTTCCCAGAAGATCCCTTCGAACGGAAGCGTTCCGGTGACCTGACGCAATCGAATATCGGTAATCCGCATGGGTTCACTCCCTCATTGCTTCTGCATTGGAAACGTGAATGCGCACCGCACCGTCACACGACGTATCGGTGGCGTCACCCTACCAAGGGACTCGCGCAGTGGGAAGGGGTGCGATCGGTTCCATCGTGACCCATACTGGGGACTCTGCCCCTGCCCTGCTATTCCGTCCTTCCTGTCGTCGAGGCCGCGGCTCCGACGCTGACGCCGTTTCAGGAGATCGCTTCGTTTACAATGGACGAATAGTACCTACGCGCAGCAATTGATCGCTCACTATCCGACGGGTGTCGGCGCAGGTCCGACCATGGAGCATCTCAGCGACCACCCAGACGCTCGACGCGGCACCTCCCCCCTCCTCGTTGGTCGGATACGGGAGCAGGTCTTCCTGCGCGAGGAATTGGCCGCCGCCCTCAATGGCCATGGTGGTCTCGTTCTTCTCGGCGGGGAGGCAGGCATTGGCAAGACGATGCTCACTCGTACGCTGTCCGGCGAGGCGGGAAGAGGCGGCGCCATTGTCTTGATCGGCCATTGCTACGATCTGACGAACACGCCACCCTATGGCCCCTGGCTGAATCTCGTCGCTGGCTACCGACCGGGCAAGGAACCGCCGCCGACGGCCTTTGCCAGCGGCCAGATGGAGGGAACGATCACCGATCAGGCGGCGCTTTTTGCCGAGATGCGGACATTCTTCGCGAACCTTGCCGCGAGCCAGCCAGTATTCGTTGTTCTCGAGGATATGCACTGGGCTGACCCCGCGAGCCTGGAGCTGCTGCGGTACCTCGCCACCCGGATCGCATCCCTTCGGCTCCTCCTCGTGGTGACCTACCGGGTGGACGAGCTGACGCGACATCATCCCTTCTACCAGCAGCTCCCTGCGCTGGTCCGTGAGGCAGAGGGCCTGCGGCTCGATCTCCACCCACTCGAACCCGACGATATCAGGGACCTCGTGGCAGCGCAGATGCCGCTGGCGGCGGACGACGAAGCGCGGCTGGTGCGCTATCTCGATATGCACGCAGAAGGCAATCCGTTCTACACGACGGAACTGCTGCGCGCGCTTCAGGAGGCCAGTCTCATCCGATCCGAGCGCGGCGGCTGGGTGCTGGGCGAGCTCGACCATGTCGTGATGCCGCCATTACTGCGTCAGATCATCGACGGTCGCGTTGGACGGCTCGGTGAGGAAACCCGAAAATCACTCGCCCTCGCCGCCGTCATCGGCCAGGAGGTTCCGCTCGATCTTTGGGGTGAAGTCGGTGAGTTGGATGACGAGACGTTGCTGGCGATTGTCGAACGGGCGATCGAAGGTCACCTCATGGAATCGGAAGGCGCTGGCCGGCATGCCCGCTTCGTCCATGCCCTGACCCGGGAGGCACTCTACCAAGGGGTCGCCGCGCCGCGCCGCCGGATCTGGCACCGGTTGGCCGCCGAAGCGTTGGCCGCGAGACCGAACGCTGATCCGGACGCCGTCGCCTACCACTACCAGCAGGCCGGTGATCCACGGGCACCGGAGTGGCTGATCCTCGCCGGCGACCGGGCGCAGCGGGCCTACGCCTGGCTGACAGCACGCGAGCGGTTGGCGGCGGCCGCACAGGTGCTGGGGGAGCGCGCCGGGCAGGAAGGCATGCGCGCAAAATTGCTCTACCGTTGCGCCCGGCTGCGTCGCTACTCTGATCCGGCCCAAGGCGTGATTGACCTCATTGGCGCCGAGCGCCTGGCCGATCTGGTGGGCGACCGGTATTTGGCAATAGAAGCGTGGTTGGCACGTGGTCTCCTCCACTGCTACGCAGACGAGTTCGGACTCGGGCAGTCCGAACTGGTGGAGGCCGCGGCCGCACTCGAAGCCTTGCCCGCCGAGCAGATGCGCACGGATGGCATGACCGGAGAGTGGTTGGCCGATGCCATGCCGCAGCAGGAACTTGTCAACGAGATCGACCTGGCGCCGACAATCACCCTTCTTTCAGCGACCGGCGTTCACCACCGGCGCGCATCCCTGCCCTGGTTCCTTGCATCCGGCGGACGTCTCGCCGAGGCGACGTCGATAGGCGAGTCATTCAATGTGCAGATCGCCAGCGCGCCGCTTCAAAGCGGGCTGCTGCTGGGTGCCGCCGGTCACAACATTCACGGACTCGGCATTGCGTACGCGTCGCTCGGCCGGCCCGACGATGCCCGAAGCGCGTTTGCCCGCGCCAGGGAAATCTATGGAGCCCTCGACCACCACGCGGTGATCGCCTTCACGCTCCTTGGTGAATTGCGAGACGTGGCGTTGACGTATCTCACCACCGATCTTTCCCAGCGCCGGCGACTGGCCGAAGAGGCCGAGGCGGCGCTGACCCAAGCCGGTGGCGCTCTCCGGCCCGGAGTATCGCCGCGACTCGCCCGGCTGGCTCGGCTCTTTGTCGAAGGAGGATGGGACGAAATCCATCAGATCATCGGCGATAGCCAGGCACCTGGCAACGCCTACCTGAGGCGGGAGATCATCTCCACGCTCGGCCCGCTTGCACGCTATCAGGGGTATCCGGATCTGGCGTGGGCGCAGGTGCGGTCCATCCTGCCCGCGGGGGCCGCCACCGAACCCGGCGAACGCATGTTGCAGGAGGCGCTCCTGCTCCAGCGACTGGCATCCGATTTGTCCCTGGACGTTGGCGACGTTGACATCGCTCGCGACTGGCTGGCCGCACATGATCGATGGCTCACCTGGAGTGACGCCGTGCTGGGCCGGGCGGATGGGCAGCTCGCCTGGGCGCGCTACTACGTCGCAACGGGAGACATGGATGCGGCACAGGCACACGCGGAAGACTCTTTCGGGCTCGCCTCTGCCCCACGCCAGCCCCTCGTCCTCCTGGGCGCGCGTCGCCTGCTCGGTCGCCTCGCCCTCGAACGTGGTGACGCGGCCCTCGCCGATGATCACCTGACGACTGCCCTCGCGCTGGCTGACGCGTGCGCCGCGCCCTTCGAGCGGGCACTGACGCTGCTGGTCCTGAGCGACGTACGCCGCGGATCAGGACATGATGAAGCTGCAGCCGGGCTGCTGGAGCAGGTCCGGCGGATCTGCACCCCGTTACACGCCCGGCAGACACTCGCCGAGGTAGCTACACGCGCAGCGATGCTGGCACCGCGGATCGACGGAAGCATCGCCTCCGGCCTGACGCCACGCGAAGTCGAGGTCCTCCGGCTGGTGGCCCAAGGATTGACCGACGCCGGTGTCGGACAACGGCTCTTCATAAGCCCGCGCACTGTCAGCCAACACTTGCGGTCGATCTACGCCAAGCTCGATCTTCCCTCCCGCGCCGCCGCCACCCGCTACGCCGTTGAGCACCGCCTTATTTGACGCCGGTGCGCGTCAGTATCTGCACTGGTAATCTCATCTTTAACGACCTGCGCAGTTCTACGCAGACGACGTTCCCCGCTCGCGATTGCGCAATTCAACGCATGTGAATGCATCCGCCCACGGCTATTGTAAAGAGGACGGCGAAGATTGATATCTGGCCAGAGACGCCGTTTCCGATTGGATGCCTGGAGTGGCGCACAACCTGATTGGAATGTCCCATCGATGCCCGCTCCGTCGCTCGACACATATTCTGGAGGAATCGACATGAAGAACCGCACGCTCATCCTGACCTTGGCAGTCGTTGCCATCTGTGCGCTCCTGGGCGCCAACACCAGCCAACTCGCCGCCCACGGTGGGACACCGGCGACCGACACCACGCCAATCACCGACGTCTCCCTCGGCCATGGCCTCCCCGGAAACGCGCCGGGTCAGGTCCTCACCCTCGAACGGATCACGCTGGCGCCGGGAGCAGCCTTCCCAGTGCACGTCCACCCCGGTGCTTACGTCGTCATGGTTGAGTCGGGCACGCTCGAGTTCCCTATCCTCAAAGGAGAGGCGGTCGTGACTCGGGCTGGGTCAACAACGCCGGAGACGGTCAAGGCCGGAACCACCGCCGTGTTGAACGCTGGCGACAGTCTCTTCGAGCAGGAAGGGGTCGTCCACACGGCACGGAATGCGGGCAAGGAGCCCGTGGTCATCCTGGCGGCTTCGCTGCTGGCCGCGGATCAGCCAGGACTGCAACCGTCCAACGATCAGGGGACCCCAGCGTCGTAATGAGTCGAAGCGTGAATCATGTCTGCGCACCCGGATAATGGTTCGGGTGCGCAGACGAGGAGAAGGTTCCATGTCCGTCATTGAGGAAAACAG
>JBPCQO010000276.1:0-3450 GCA_050998035.1 Gemmatimonadaceae bacterium
ACTGGCAGTCGCTCAAGCAGGACATGCCGGCGATATCGGTGCGCGACTTACAGGTGAAGGACGACAGCACGTGCCTCTGCTCCGATCTTGTCGCGGCGACGCACGGCCGCGGGTTCTGGATCCTGGACGACGTGACGCCGCTGCGACAGGCTGCATCGGCGCAGGCGGCAAAGCAGTCGGCAACTTCCGCGTATCTGTTCAAGCCGGCTATCGCGGTCCGTGTCCGCTTCGCAACCAACGACCCTACGCCGTGGCCGCCGGAGGTCCCGGCGGGCGAGAATCCGCCGCCCGGCGGCATCATCGATTATTACCTCACAGCCAATACTTCCGGCCCGGTCATGCTGGATATCCTCGATTCGGGCGGCCGTGTCATCCGCTCCTACTCAAGCACCGATTCGATAGCACGCCCGCATCCGGCGCTCGACCCGGTAGCCTACAATCGGCTGTGCCAACGAAATCCCGCCACGCCTGATTGCAGTCTTCCGCTGTACTGGCCGGCGCCCCCGATGGTGATCTCGACCCAGTCGGGGATGCACCGCTTCAGTTGGGATCTTCACTACGATCCGATTGCCGGAACCGGTGCAGCAGCGGCCGGAGGCGACGACGCGACCGGCGCCGTACCGCACCGCACGTATCCAACGGTCGAGGCTCCGTGGGCTCCGCCCGGTGCGTACACCGTGCGTCTAACGGTGGGCGGCAAGAGCTACACGCAGCCGCTAATGCTGCGCCTGGACCCACGCGTGACGACGCCGGCCGCGGGGCTGGCGCAACTGGCGTCGCTGTCTCGGGAGATGTACGACGGCGCCGTTGCAAGCCACGCCGCATACGTGGAGGCGCGGGCGCTGCTGACGCAACTCGACAGTGCGCACGCTGGCAATCTCGATGCTCTGCGGTCGCAGCTCGAGGAACTGGCGCCGCCGGCACCGATTCGCGCCGGCAGAAGGGGTGGTGGAGCCAGAGGTGCCGCTGCGACCGCCCAGACACCCACGCTGTTGAGCGTGAGTAATTCAATGCTGGCTGCCGCCATGGCAATGCAGGGTGCGGACACAAGCCCGACAGCGGCGGAGGTTGCGGCGTCCACGCGCGCCCGAGACGAGTACGGCGCGGTGCTGCCGCGCTGGAAGGCGGTCAGGGCCACCGCGCGCGCGGAATTGAAAGCGAAGCGGCCGGCCAGTCATCGGTGATCCTGTGATGCTGATGCTGTATGGCAGGTTATCAACGGGTAAGCATTGCGTCGAGGGCTGATTGCGCAGCGTCTTGCAAGTCGTACTGCGCCTGCCGTATGTGGCTGCGAGCGTGAATCTGATCGCCCAACTCCAGGTATCGATCCGTCACGGCGTCATACTTCGGCCACGCCGGAAGGCGTGTTCGATTGGGATTGCCGGTGGTTGCGAACTGCACCCAGTAGCCACTGATGGCGTCGCGTAGCGCCGCATCCCTCGGCCCGTGCGGCCAGCCGGGGTCGCTGCCGAAGACGAACGGCATTTCGCCCGTGTGGAAGGCGCCGAGCTTCATACCGCCAGGCGTCGGGATGACGTGCGTGAAGTAGTACAGATACACGTTGTGTTCACCGGAGCGTTCCATCGCGCGCGCGAAGTACCGCGCGCTACCTCCAAAACCGTCGGTGTTCACCTCGAACAGACGTCGCTCTGCCTCGGCCGTGTCTCGGGCGGGATATACAGCTAACAGGCGCGGCAAAAGGGGACGCAGCGGCGCGCTCGTTCCCAGCGCCGCCAGTAGATGCTCCGGATACTGCGCCATGCTCTTCACGGTAAAGGACCGTGCAAGCGTGCGATACTCGTCCGCGTTGCTGCCAATCAGGAGTGGAACGCTCTGCTGCCGTCCCTGGGCCAGTACTATGTCCGGCTGCTCCGGAATGACCCATCCGTCAACGATTACTTCGTGCGCGACCGCACCGTCCGCAAAGGCCGCGGCGACGATCTCGTCGGCGCTCCGGGCGCGCATGGCAGCAAGCGGGTCGCGAGCGTGCGCTACCCCTAAGTCCGCGGCCAGTCTCCTTCCGCTTGACTCGGCGGCCTCGTGTTCACTGGAGCTTGTGACAGCTTGCCCGAGCTGCGCGAACGGCCCCGTGCACGCGCCGCTCTCCGAGATCACGCGCTGAAACAAGCCTGCGGCGAGCGGCGACACTGTGAGACAGGTGACGTCGAGTGCGCCTGACGACTGTCCGAAGATGGTGACCCGGGAGGGATCACCGCCAAAGGCCGCGATGTTTCGCTGCACCCAGTGCAGCGCGGCGATCTGATCCAGCAGACCGTAGTTACCCGATGAGTGATGCGGCGACTCCGCACTGAGCGACGAGTCCGCGAGGAAGCCGAGTGCGCCGACACGGTACTCTATCATCACGAGCACCACGCCCTTGCGCGCGAGAAATTCGCCGTCGGTGGTAGCCTGCGTCCCCCATCCTCCGTTGTTGCCGCCGCCATGGACCCACACCATTACTGGTAGATGGCGCGAGCTCCCGAGATTGGCCGTCCAGACGTTGAGGTAGAGGCAATCTTCACTGGTCGTGAGCGGCCTTTGCGGTAATACTCGGCCGCCCACGCGTGACGAGATGCCGCCGAAGTATTCCTGAGCATAGAGATGCTGCGCGCAGATCGGTGGAAACTCCCGCGCGGCGCGCACACCACGCCAGGGGCGCACCGGCTCCGGCGGCTTCCAGCGCAGTGTTCCGACGGGCGGGGCGGCGAACGGAATCCCCCTGAACACCGCCTCGTTCCGCGCTGCACCGATGTACGCTCCCTCGATCACACCGGCATCCAGTGCGACACGAGGCGCTGCACGAGTCGTCTGCGCAGTGGCATACGTGGCCTCGGCAGTCGCGTGCGCAACAATGAGCAGCATTATGCAGCCAGCATTGCGGATGCTGCGGATGCACTGCAATCGTCTGGTTGTGACTTCAGCCATATCTCACCTAGGAAGCTAGAACAGTGATGATCGTACGCATGAGTACGGACCAGCCGGTTGATTGCGGAGCCGGCCAGATCGCCCGGCCAGTTGAACCAATTTGTCGTACATTAGCCGGGTGGATCAACTTACAAATTCGCGGCCTGGTGGCGGCTTTCTAGCTTTCCTCGAAGCTGGAGGGGAGCTCGCTGCGCTGACGCGAGCGTACGACTGGTCGCGCACTTCGCTTGGTCCGATAGATACATGGCCACAGGCGTTGCTGACAACGGTGAGCAATATGCTCGCCTCCCGCCACCCCATGTTCCTGTGGTGGGGCCCGGATCTAATCCAACTCTACAACGACGGCTACTGCCCGAGCCTTTGCGATCGGCATCCGCAAGCACTCGGAGCGAGAGGTCGCGAGTTCTGGAGCGAGATATGGAATGTCATCGGTCCGCAAATCGAGGGAGTTCTCACGCGCGGCGAGTCGACCTGGCACGAGGATCAGCTCGTGCCGATCACGCGCAACGGCCACGTGGACGAGGT
>JBPCQO010000277.1:0-4253 GCA_050998035.1 Gemmatimonadaceae bacterium
ATGCACGACCTCTTCCTCGGCGTCCCGTGCAAGCTTGGCCGCGCTGGTCTGGAAAAGATCTACGAGGTGGAGCTTACAAGCGACGAGCGTGACGCCCTGCAGAAGAGTGCAGACGCGGTGCGCGAGCCGATGCAGTCGATCAAGCTCTAGGAATCGATGAGCCGGGCTCAAATGTTCTGGCGATCCGCCATTGGCAAAAAGGTGGTGATGGCCGTTACCGGAATCATCGGGATCGGCTTTGTCATCGGGCATCTCGCGGGAAACCTGTTGGTCTACAGAGGGCCGGCGGCGATCAATGGCTACAGTCGTTTCCTGCACAGCACTGGTGAGCTGCTCTGGGTCGTTCGCCTGGTGCTGATCGCGGCGCTCATCCTGCACGTGATGGCGGCTTACTCGCTGACACAGATGAGCCACGCTGCGAGACCCCACGCATACGTCCGGCGCGAGCCGCAGGTATCCACGCTCGCCTCACGCCTCATGCGCTGGGGCGGCGTGCTGCTGCTCGTGTTCATCGTCCTGCACATCCTACACTTCACCACCGGAACGCTACGTCCCGCCGGTTCATATGCGGAAGGCGACGTTTACGCCAACGTGGTCAGCAGCTTCCGCATCTGGTGGGTGACGCTGTTCTATCTCGTCTCGATGGTGTTCCTCGGGCTGCACCTGTACCACGGTGCATGGAGTTCGGTGCGCACGTTGGGTGTTACCGGTGATTCTCCCAATCCGATGCACCGGCGAGCAGCCGCCGCGATCGCGGTACTCGTCTGGCTCGGCTTCACGCTGGTGCCGCTCGGCGTCTTCCTCGGGTGGGTCTAAACGTTAACGCTATGGAACTGAACTCAAAGATCCCGCCGGGCCCGCTGGAGCAGAAGTGGGAGCAGCACAAGTTCGACGTCAAGCTGGTGAACCCGTCCAACAAGCGTAAGTACACGGTGATCGTCGTTGGCTCCGGACTGGCTGGCGCGTCCGCCTCAGCCACGCTCAGTGAGCTTGGCTATCAGGTGAAGTGCTTCTGCTTTCAGGATTCGCCGCGGCGCGCGCACAGTATCGCGGCGCAGGGCGGCATCAACGCCGCCAAGAATTATCAGAACGATGGCGACTCGGTATACCGTCTCTTTTACGATACGGTGAAAGGCGGCGACTTCCGTTCGCGTGAAGCCAACGTGTACCGCCTGTCACAGGTGTCGGTGAACATCATCGATCAGTGCGTCGCGCAGGGTGTTCCATTCGCGCGTGAGTACGGCGGGCAGCTGACCAACCGCTCGTTCGGGGGTGCGCAGGTGTCGCGCACCTTCTACGCACGCGGCCAGACGGGACAGCAGCTGTTGCTCGGCGCATATCAGGCGCTGGAGAAGCAGATCGCCAGCGGCGCCGTGACCATGTATCCGCGCACGGAGATGTTGGATCTGGTACTGATTAACGGTCAGGCGCGCGGGATTGTCACGCGCGACCTGCTCACGGGCAGGATCGAATCGCATGCTGCCGACGCTGTGATACTTGCAACGGGTGGTTACGGGAACGTGTGTTATCTTTCGACCAACGCACGCGGCTCCAACGCAACGGCCATATGGCGCGCGCACAAGCGCGGCGCTGCGTTCGCCAACCCGTGCTATACTCAGATCCACCCCACGTGCATTCCCGTGAGCGGCGACTATCAGTCCAAGCTGACGCTGATGAGCGAATCGCTACGCAACGATGGGCGCGTCTGGGTACCCATTGCGCGTGGCGACAAGCGGCCGCCGAACAACATCCCTGAGTCGGAGCGCGACTACTACCTGGAGCGCAAGTATCCGAGCTTCGGTAACCTGTCCCCACGGGACGTAGCGTCGCGCGCGGCCAAGGAAGCCTGCGACGACGGCCGTGGCGTGGGCGAGACCGGACTTGGCGTGTACCTCGATTTTGCCGACGCCATCAGCAGGCTGGGCGAGCAGGTGATCGCCGAGCGGTATGGTAATCTGTTCGAGATGTACGAACGCATCACGGACGAGAATCCGTATAAGGTTCCGATGCGCATCTACCCCGCGGTGCACTACACCATGGGTGGTCTGTGGGTGGACTACAATCTCATGACAACCGTGCCCGGATTGTACGCGCTCGGTGAGGCAAATTTCTCGGATCACGGCGCCAATCGCCTGGGAGCAAGTGCCCTGATGCAGGGGCTCGCTGATGGATATTTCGTGCTCCCCTACACACTCGGCGACTATCTGGCGCAGGCCGGTATTCACGCCGTGAACACCGACATGCCGGAGTTCAAACTGGCGGAGCGCGAGATTACGGAGCGCACGGAGAAGTTGCTCAGCATTAAGGGTAAGCGCACTGTCGACTCCATCCATCGCGAGTTGGGCAAATTGATGTGGGACAACTGCGGCATGGCCCGGAACGATGCCGGGCTGCGCCTTGCCATCGCCCGGATTCCGGAGCTGCGCGAGGAGTTCTGGAACAACGTGAACGTGCCGGGATCGGACGCGGAGTTGAATCAGGCACTGGAGAAGGCCGGCCGAGTATCGGATTTCCTGGAGCTGGCTGAATTGATGTGCAAGGATGCGCTGCACCGAACCGAATCGTGCGGCGGTCACTTTCGTGAAGAGAGCCAGACCCCTGAAGGGGAGGCGCTGCGCGATGACGAGCACTTCTCTTACGTTGCGGCTTGGGAATATGCAGGACCAGGCGCGGATCCAATCCTGAACAAGGAACCGCTGGACTTCGAGAACATCAAGCTCTCACAGCGGAGCTACAAGTAAATGAATCTCACACTGCACGTCTGGCGTCAGGACTCGGCGCGGGTCGAAGGAAAGCTGGAGACGTACGAGGCGCGCGACGTGTCGCCGGACATGTCGTTTCTGGAGATGCTCGACGTCGTCAACGAGAACCTGTCGATGGAAGGCAAGCGGCCAATCGCGTTCGATCACGATTGCCGTGAGGGCATCTGCGGCTCCTGCGGCATGATGATCAACGGCGTGGCACACGGTCCGCAGAAGGGCACCGCGACGTGCCAGCTGCACATGCGCACGTTCCAGGACGGCGACGAGATCGTGATCGAGCCGTGGCGCGCTCGCGCCTTTCCGGTCATCAAGGACCTTGTGGTCAACCGAAGTGCCTTCGACCGGATCATTCAGTCGGGCGGCTTCGTGGGCGTGAATACCGGCGGTTCACCGGACGCCAATGATATCCTCGTCGGTAAGACGGCGGTGGATCACGCCATGGACGCCGCGGCGTGTATCGGCTGCGGCGCGTGCGTGGCCGCGTGCCCCAACGCGTCCGCGTCGCTCTTCACAGCCGCCAAGATCACCCATCTGGGGCTGCTACCGCAGGGCCAGCCAGAGCGGGACAGGCGCGCAGTCGGGATGGTCGGACAGATGGATCTGGAAGGGTTTGGAAGTTGCTCTTTGTTTGGGGAGTGCCAGGCGGCGTGTCCCAAGGAGATCAGCATCGATACCATCATGCAGATGAATCGCGACTACGTGAAGGCGATGATGAACGGCGCTGCTGGAGAGAAGCTCGTGTCTGCCGGAGGGGTTGATGACAGAGTACACTAACGAACCATCCAAGAAGCCGTACGCCGATTCCGAGACCGCGCTCGGCGGCGCGGACGCCGTGGAAAAGACCACGTACGTCGTGGGGAAGGGAACCAATCCCAACGCTCGCACGCCGATGGACCACCCTCCGTCGGTCGGGCATACCGGGATGAATCCACTGGTGTGGATCGTGATCGCCATCGCGGTGATAGTCGGCGCGGTGTACTTCTTCGGGATCGCGGCGCGGTAACGGGTCGCGCGGCAACCGAGCGCTACTCGGTTACGCCTTCACGATAGCGCGATCGCGATGTTTTCGCGCGCGCTTATCCGCACCTACAGGCGTGGAAGCTGTCGTACCGTCCCCGTCATAGGTGGGATGAATGCCACTGTTGGACCACCGTTGCCTGGAATCGCGAGCCGGTTGTACATCACCGAGCCCGCATCGTCAAAATTGCGCGCGCGCCAGAATGATCTACAATGGCTACAGCTTGGGCAGCGTCACCCCGGACTGCCCCTGGTACTTGCCCTTCTTGGCCTTGTACGACACCAGAGGCGGCTCCTCGCCGCGGAAGAACATCACCTGCGCGATCCCCTCATTGGCGTAGATCTTGGCCGGGAGCGGAGTGGTATTCGATATCTCCAGCGTGACGAACCCTTCCCACTCGGGTTCAAATGGCGTCACATTTGTGATAATGCCGCACCGCGCATACGTCGATTTCCCAACGCAGAGCGTGACCA
>JBPCQO010000003.1:0-9578 GCA_050998035.1 Gemmatimonadaceae bacterium
GGGCCGCGGTCTGTCAGGCCGGCGGGTGCGGCGAGGTCGCCGAGCTTGCCCAGGAACGCGGCGCGATCGGTGGACGCGCGCACGTTTTGCCCAGCATCTTGCGAATCATGCACGTCGCCGTTGGAGGACAGACGCATCACGGTGGCGAAGGCGACGAGCTGCGCGAATGGTCCGTTGTTCGCATTGGTCGCCGTGATGACACCATCCCTGACATCAGTCAAGATGTTCGGCGCGGTCATCCACGGGACATCGCCAAGTACCCACTGTGCATAGGCGAACAGCGACAGCCGGCGTGGCGCGTCACCGTTATTCGTGAGCCGGATGCGCGTGATCTTGACGGGGTCGTGTCGTGGAACGAAGCTGATTATATCTGAAATAATATCGGTGTCGGTATGCCGATAGCACGTGTACCCGAAACCGTGCCGCACCTCATACTCACCATTGCCGGGTGCTGGTCCAGGCGTCGGACTCCAGAACGCACCGCTCTCCTCGTCGCGTACGTACAGAGCCTCGCCGTGCGGATCGGAGACAGGGTCGTTGAACCATGGAGTGAGTCGATTGGTGCGGCTATTAACACTCCATGTGTAGCCGGCGCCGCTCTCGCTCGCGATAAATCCCAGTCGCTCGTTGGCGACGACATTGGTCCATGGCTGCGGTGGCCAGCGTAGCCCGTCCTGAGCTCGCCCCAACCGAATCACGTATTCCGTTCCGTTTGCCGCAAAGCCACCGAAGCCGTTGAAGAACTCGAGCGGCTCCGCGTTAGACCGGTCAAGGTCGGAACTCGCGTCGCGAATTACGCCCCCCACTGGGTGGTGCCGCGCGGCGTCACGCGTATCGGCATTATCAACGGGCGGCGCTGGTGTTCGTCCTTCCACGATCACGGCCTGCGCCGCGCGCAACAGAACACGATCGTCGACAACTGCATCCTGCGCCAGAACGAGCGGCCGCGTTGTCGTGTCGCCGTAGATGGCTGTTCCTGTTGCGAGCAGGATCTGACGCAGCGCATCTGGCGCGTCAACATCTTTGAATCCCAGTTCATCATACACACCACAGGCTCGCTCTACGGCGCCACAAAACGCCTCGCCGACAGCGTTTCCTACATCTTCAGGCGAGCCCACATAGCGTGCAGTGATCGACCCGACGCCCTCGATGCTGGGACCCACCGCGAGCGCGGCGATGAAGCAGGCACGTCCGCCCGGCGGCAGTTCGACAACATGTCTCAGACTCAGCACCGGATCGAGCACGTCGCCGACAGTTCCAGAGAGCGATACTCCCGGGTCCAGCGCATGAGGACTGGCGAGCGAGCGGCCGCGTCCGATGAAGCGCTTGCGATCGGTCTCGTACTCGATGGTGTCGCCCGCGGCTCCCGCCGTACACCAGAGTCGGTGTTCCAACCACACCGGCTTTTCTTCCGCGCTACGCGGCCGACGCTTGGCGGTGACACCCGATCCGTCTGCGGTTAGCGCGGTCTGCACGAACAGTTTCGAGAACGCCGGATGGCCGGCGTCAGCAGCCGGAGTGTTGAGCACCACCTCGGCGTATGTAGTGATGCTGAAGCGGCGCTTGTTGGCGGATAGGTTGCGGAGAGTGACTCTACGTAGCTCTACATCGGCGTCTGGCGCAACACAGATCTCCGTGATCGTCTCGATTTCACAATCAACGCGCCGTAGCTCGACGCGACCCGGGGCTAGCAGCGCACTGTAGCTCTCCGGATCCCGTTGGGTTGGCTGTAGTCCGGCCGACCAGACTTCGCCGGTCAGCTCGTCTCGCACGTACAGGAAGAAGCCGTACTCGTCCCGCGTTGGATCCGGAACCCACCGAGTTAGGCGAATTCCATCATAGCTGGAGTAGCCCGTGCCGGCAGAGGTGACGACTGCGGTGTAGCTCCCGTTCGACAAGCCCTGGCTCGCTGGCACTGTGCTCGACCGCACGTCCGCTACTGTGAATTCAGAACCTGATGCCATGTGCTGTGATGAAGTGAATATGGTCACGGTGCCGCTGCATGCGAATACAGGAACTCGATCGTCGCAGGAACCGCGCGAACCGGAACGCTTCCATCCGTTGCCGTCGCGACTCTGGCACCGTTGACGACGGCTGATATTGGAGTCGACGGAAACGGCGGATGTACAATCCAGCCACCTGGGGGCGTGTCCATCGTCCCCCGGAGTTCGACATGCACCCTGCCGTCCACCATCCGCTCCGACAAGTCGAGTACACCATAAGGCGTTCGTAGCCCTTGCACGCTCACGCTGTCGCGCTTCTTATCGTTGCCGCGCACCCACCGCTCCGGGATCCCTGCGCCGACCACCAGCGCTGCGTCGCGGTCTCGTTCATAGACGAACAGGTCGAGAAAGGAGCGAATGAAATCGGAGCCGGCCCATGTGTGTGGCATGTCGCCTATGAACCCCGGCGACCGCGGAAGACGCCGCACCACCTCGGCCCACTCGTTCCAACCGGCTGGACGCTGTCCCCGCAAAAAGAAGTCGAGTAGCGCGTGCGAACGCTCGGGCCGCCCGAGTCGCACAAAGGCACCCACCGCGCGTAGCTCGTACGGCGTGTATGCATCCCATTTTTCCGTGCCGGGTCCAATCACACGGTTCTGATGTTCTGTCCAGTAGCGTTCGAACGTGCGGACGAGCGCCGCATGGGGCAGCGCGGCCGCTTCGCCGCCCGGGTCCAGGGCGATTGTCGTGGAGGTCGCGTCGAAGTCGCCCAGGTCGGCTGATCCGGGGATGAAGTCGATGTGATGCGTGGTCATCGATTTGCTGATAGAGGCCAACAAGTCCCCGTTGAACTGGCTTGCAATTCTCGAGATGGTGCGCGCGGAATCCTGCATTCCTAGTGTCGCAGCCATGGCGCGCGCGTCGCGAAAGCCACGCAGAGCCCAGAAGTCGTCCCAGTACGAGTGCATCGCCTTGGCCGAATATCCTTCGTGGCTGATCGACGGCGGAAGCACACCGTAGAACTCGCGTGCGGCAGGAGCCAGGAAGCTGGGTGTCCGGTCACTCAGACGCAGCGAATCGAGGTATGCGACCGCGACCGCAACGTGCGGCCACATGCGCGAAAGCGTCGCCGTGTCGCGAGTGAAACGGTAGTACTGGCGAACCAGGTAGATGAATTCGCCGTCGCTGTCGTGCTCGGGTACAGGATCAGCCCCGCGCCGGTCGACGCAGCAGGGCACCTTACCATTTGCGTACTGGTAAGGCGCGTACCACTCCAAAAAAGCACGCACTCTATCGGAATGCCCGGTGCGGAGCAATGCCTCGGAAGTGAGGGCGCCATCGCGGATCCAGGAGCGCTCGTACGAGCGGGAACCAGGCTGAATCGCCGGACCGTCCTGATTGATCAGGATGTACGCCTGCATCGTGCGCAGTGTCCGCACCAGTCTGTCCGCGGACGAGGGCAGGTGCATCTTTACATGCCCGATGCTTTCCTCCCACTCGTTCTCGGTACGCGCCAGTTGTCCCTCCGCATACGCAGACGCCTCTGCGACGCTGAGCGAAGCCGGCGGAGTAACCGCGCCAAATGGTACTGCGACGATGACGTCCCGGTAGCCACGCGCCGGTACGTCAAGCGAGTAGCTGAGGGCGCCATCCGCGCGTCCCGAGGAATCATTCACCGTCATCGCGGTTGGAACGCTGCCCTGACGTAGAGCCCGGAGCGTTCCGCCAGCGTCGAACCGCGCCGCACCGAAGCTGTCAGGGCGGCTCACCGGAACCACCGTTTGCCCGGAGGCGCCGTTAGCGCGTACAATGCGCCCGTCATAGTGTAGCGATCGAAGCGGCGCCGCTCCACCCGCTCCGTTGAGAAACTGCCATGGCCCATTAACCTGGAACGGACGCACGGCAACAAATAGTGTCGTCTGACGATTCGATGATGCTTCGTTCGTCACGCGATAGCGCACCAGCAGTATCGCGGAGTCGGCCTTGCCACTCACCAATGCTGTGGTCGCAAGCGAAAGCGAATTCCTCGACTTCGAAAGTGGATGCCACTGCACTGTTGGGATC
Source organism: Gemmatimonadaceae bacterium (assembly GCA_050998035.1). GTDB lineage: Bacteria > Gemmatimonadota > Gemmatimonadetes > Gemmatimonadales > Gemmatimonadaceae > Fen-1247. The sequence continues at coordinate 4,008 of JBPCQO010000003.1, forward strand.
GGCAGATCGCCGCGATCAAGTGATTGGGTTTCCCGCACGTCGGCCCAGGAGGTGAGGTGGCCACCGACGAACAGGAATGGCTCCAACGAGAACATTCCCTTCCCCACCTCCACGGCACCGTCCTCGCTCACGAGCGCCTCGCGTTCGGCCGCCGGCGCTCCAATAACGGTCCAGTACGTTTGCGCGCTATCGGTGAATGCACGAGGATAGTCGCCGCGCGGCGCGTCTCCGGCGATGGCGAAATCGAATGCATTCATCGAGGCGCTCCACTCGAGCGACTTGACGGCTATCTCCCTCACTGCGTACCCGCGTCCACGACTGCTCGCTATCAGCGCCAGTCGCACCCACCGAGACTCGGTTTCCGGCATGTAGAGATGGTCACGGCCGCCGTGACCTCGACGAACGCTGTAGGCAGTGGTCCAGTTGCGCCCGTCGTCCGATGTCTCGACGTCGTATTCGCGCGCGTAGTCGAGTGGATCCCAGTCAACTGTCAGGCCGCCGTATTCGCGTTCGTAGCCAAGGTCTAGTGCCAGCGACGCGCCCGCGGCGGAACCCGTGCGCCACGCGGTCGCGGCCGTACCATCCACCGCGAGCGCCGCGGAGCTCCCAGTATCGCTACGCGACGCGATAGCCCGCGGCGCGGGTGGGTTGTTCGGAACGCGCTCACGGGGAGTGAGTGTGAGGTCATCGATCCACACTGATCCCTTACCGCCGGATCCGGCGGTGATTGAAAGCTCGACCGCCGAAAGCCGACGCAGCTCGCCACCACCGCGCGGTCCCCACGCGAACGAAACCTGCCGTTTCTTGACGATGAAGCGCGTCCACCTCTCAGGAAATAAGTAGTCTCGTCGATTCACCCACCATACGTTCTCCCCCGACGCGTCGAGCATCTTGAACTCGACGTTGTTGCTCGGCGCCTTCCCTCTTATCCAGAAGGAGATCTCGTAGTTATCGGGCAGATCGGCCGCGAGCGCGCGATGCGCAACAGCATACCCGGCCCTTCCATGAAAATCGAAATCGAGCCGCATCGCGGTCCCGTGCACACCGGTGTCACTCGATATCGCGAGCGACACGCCATCGGCCGGTGTCGCGTGCCAGGCGCCGACATTGCTGAATGAATCGAGTACCGTCGCTGCGAGAGCAGCGCTGTCTGTACGCTTACTTGCCAGGTCCTGAGCACGACCCGTGGACACAATACACATCGCCATCAACAACAGACCGATGGCGCGAGTGCTACTGCCCACCCGTGCTGCGCTCACTTGACGCTTCCAGCTGTCACGCCACTGATGTAATAGCGCTGCAGTGCGAGAAAGACGATGAGCACAGGCAGCACCGTCACCACAGAGCCAGCCATCATCAGCTCTGTGTCCTGAACGTGCTCTCCAACCAGCCCCGCAATTGCAACCGGAAGCGTGTACTTGCGACTGTCGCTCAGTACCACCAGAGGCCAGAGAAAGTCGTTCCATGTAGCCAGGAACGTCCATATGGACAACGTCGCCAGAATCGGCCGAATGACCGGTATGACGACGGACCAGAACACCCGTAGCTCGCTCGCGCCGTCCATGCGTGCCGCGTCGAGCAGGTCCTCCGGAATGGCGAGCGCATACTGGCGAACAAGAAAAATTCCGAATATGCTCGCCAGCCCGGGAATGATGACGCCCCAGTATGTGTTCACCATCCGCAGCTCCTTCATCAACAAAAAGAGCGGGAACATCGCGACCTGGGTAGGAACCAACAGCCCGAGCGTGAGCCATGCGAAGGTGCGGTCTCGACCGCGAAAGCGTAATTTCGCGAAAGCGTAGCCGGCCATCGCGTTCACGAAGAGCGACAGCGACGTGACGGCTATCGCGATGATGAGGCTGTTGGCGAGCGCATGCCCCACGTTGAGGCGCGTGAACAGAGCCGTGTAGTGCTCGAACGTAGGCGAGTGCGGTATGAACCGGGGCGGATACGTACTCGCTTCACCCGTTCGCATCAACGAAGCTGATACCATCCACGCTAACGGACCCAGCGAGAGCATGCTCCCGATCAGGAGCACCAGGTACAGCGCGGATCGCGATGCCACCTTGCGCATTCCTGGCCGGCCTGATCTGATCGCTGATCTGCTCATGATTCAGCCTGCACACGACTGTGCACGCTTCTGATGGCGGATGCCGCTCCAATAATCGCGAAGAGGACGAAAGCCATGGCCGCGGCTGCGCCCATGCGCCACCACCGGAACCCTTCCTCGTACATCAGCAGCACAAGACTTGTCGTCTTTCGCAGTGGTCCACCAGCAGTCATCACATACGGCTCGGCGAACAGCTGGAAATACCCGATCATGGTCACGATGACGACGAACACCAACGTGGGTCTCAGCATTGGAAGCGTGACGTATCTGAACCGCTGTAGTGCCGTTGCACCGTCCAGTGCTGCCGCCTCGTACAGCTCGTCCGGAACGCTCTGTAGCCCCGCGATGCAGATCAGCATATTGTAGCCAAAGTTCTTCCACACGGCCATGATGATGATCGCCGGCATCGCCCAGCGCGGATCGCCCAACCAGTCGATTGGCGCGATGTGGACCGCGCTCAGCACGTAGTTGAAGAGCCCGTACCTCGGGTGATACATGTAGCGCCAGACCACCGCAACGGCGACGAGCGTCGTCACGAACGGCACGAAGAAGACCGTACGAAAAAACGGCTTGAACGGAACCAACCGTGCGTTGATCAGCAGTGCGGCGCCGAGCGATGTAATTACCGTTAGCGGGCCACCCACCAGCGCGAAGTAGAACGTGTTTTCAAGCGCCGTCCAGAAGAGCGGGTTCCTGAACAGCGCCGCATAATTGCGCAGACCAACCAGCCGAGTGTTCCGCGGATCGGCGATGGCGTACAGATCGAAGTCGGTCAGACTCAGGACGAGCGATGCAGCAACAGGTAGAACGAAGAAGACGCCGATGAGTACGAGCGCAGGTGTTGCGAAACCCCACCCGGCACGGGCCTGCTCGCGTTCTACAGACCGGCCGCTCACGTCGCAGCGCTCACGTTACGGCGCTCATGAGCCGGTATGCATCGCCACGCCCGAACGCGTGTGCTGCAATCGGTCCAGGACCCAGCGACGCTTGGCCAGGATCTCGTTAACGTCACCGTCGAGACGCGTAAGCGCCACGTCCACGCTCATCCTACCGCGCGCCGCCTGCTCGGCGTACTGGGCAACTTCCGGGGCTATCTGTTCCCACTCCGGCACTTTGGGCAATGGGACAGCTCGCGTGAGCTGCTCGGCGAACGCGTGCGCCACCACGTCGTTCGCGAGCACCGGAGCACGCCACGATTCCGTTCGCGCAGGGAGGTCGCCCGTGAGTGTGTAGAAACGTACCTGCTGCGCCGGCTCCGACAGGAACTCGATGAATCGCCACGCCGCTTCCTTGCGCGGTGACGCGCTGAATACCACCAGACTGGCTCCCCCCGCGATCGACACTCCGCTGGCACTACCCGTGGGCCCCGGAAGCGGCGCCGTGCTCCAGTCGTCCTGCGTACCCGGCGGTAGACGACGACGAAACTCGCCTATGTTCCACGGTCCGGTGATGTAGAACGCAAATCGCCCGCGTGCGAACTCCTGGTACACGTTCGAGATCTGACTGTTCGCGACCGCCGGCGCCAGACCGCTCTTGAACAGATCGACATAGAACTGGAAAGCATCGCGAAAACGCGGATCGCGAAAGTCGCCCCAACGTCCACCGCCTGACAGTAATGGCGCCCACATCTGAAGACCGAAAATCACAGGCTGCGCCCACTCATCCAGCGGCATCAGCACGCCGTATTCTGTTGGGGCGCCGAGTGCCTTGACGCGTCGCAGCGCGTCGCGCCACTGGGCCCAGGTTGTAGGTACCTCGTTGATCCCCGCCCGCCTGAGCAGATCGCGGCGGTAGAACATCACCCGTGTATCCACGTACCACGGTATGCCGTACGGGTGGCCATCGACCACGTTCGTGTCCCAGATACCATGGAAGTAGGCGGCCGGTACAACGGTGCTCGAACGTGTAATGAGCCCTTCGAGCGGTGCGAGTGTTCCCAGCGCGGCGAACTCCGGCACCCAGGTGTTGCCAAGTTGCGCAACGTCCGGCGTGGCGTCGCCAACGACAGCAGTGAGGAGTTTCTCGTGCGCTGCGGTCCAGGGGATCTGCTGCACACGTACGTGCAGGCCAGGATTGCGCCGCTCGAACTCGGGCACGAGTGACTGCACAACTTCACCCTCGCGACCAAGTCCCCAGAAGTTCACGGTGTTGTCTTCAGCGCGGCCCGCGCTACGGCAGGACATGGTGAACACCGCAGCGGTGATCAGCATCAGCGGCGCGCAACGACGCAACGCAGATCTCATGTACGACCGCATCGTCCGGCAATCCACCCGCCGGTGAATCCTGCCCTGCACAGCCCACGAACCACATACGGATTGGTCCGCATGAGTCGCCAGATCAACTCCGTGCGGTAGTTCTCCAACATTCCGACAATCGGGCCCTCGTCGATTCCGAGATAATCCGTATCGAACCATCCCTTGCCGGGGATGATCCTGCCGTGATGCAGAGGAGGACCGGAGTCGCGCAGCGTCGGGTTGAAGGCGTCGACGAATCCGTACCGTGAGAAGACTGCATCGCCGTAGCGCGACTGCATGGTCACGACCGCGGGGATCGTCACCTCGGGTGCGAACGGAATCGAGCCCGCAGCGGCCGTGGGTGAGACCGTCCCGTCGTCGCGTATCTCGTCCGCTGCTGCCCCGCGTGCCCAGTACGTGTGGAACTCCCGGCGGCGGCCATCGAGCACGAGTACCGAGTCCAGCGGACCGTCGCTAGCGGTGAGTCCCCAGACGGACGCTGAGTAATCGCGCCACCTTCCAGGGTTCGCAACCGCGTACGCTTGCTGCGACAACACGGCTCTGCGCGAGTTCTGGAAATAGTCCGTACCGTGCGCACGTGTGTACGCGTCGGTTATGCCGCGAAAGTCGATCCACATCTGCGAGTACTGGTGTCCGAAGAGCGGTGCGAACTGCACGAAGCGCTCGCCTTCAAAATCAGCCCACCGGTACGTGTCGGTCCACTCGGTCCACGCTTCAGGCTGTATGGGATGGGTGGGGGAGCCCAACGCCATGGCGTACAGGATCATCGCCTCGTCGTAGCCGTGCCAGTGCGTCGTGATGAAGCCACGCTCATTCTGGTATGGAGCCGGATCCGGCCGCCATCCCATGCTGAGCGTCGTCTGTCCGTCGCGAGCCCACTGCCAGTCGGCACGGAAATACAGTGAGTCGGCGAGCGCGCGAATTGTCGAGTCCGCGGCATCATTATGGTCGAAGTACTGCCGACACACCATCGCCCCCGCAAGCAGCAACCCCGTGTCGACGGTGGAGAGTTCGACGCGATCGAACCGGCGTCCATTCTCCATATCGAGGAAATGGTAGAAGAAGCCGCGGTATCCCGTCATCCCAGCTGTTGCCGTTCCCTGTGGCGCGCTCCAGAAAAAGCGCAGCGTGGCGAGCACGCGATCACGCGCCTGATCACGCGTGACCCACCCGTGTTCCACTCCGATCGGATACGCGGTGAGCGCG
>JBPCQO010000075.1:0-8658 GCA_050998035.1 Gemmatimonadaceae bacterium
GGAGCCGATGGACTGATAGTTGATCTTCACGCCAGTCTTGCTTGCGTACTCCGAGAACCACTTGGAGTAGATGGGGTATGGAAACGTCGCACCCGCGCCATTCAGGTCGACTGATTGGGCGGAGGCGGTTGAGAACACTGCGCCCGTCAACGCGGCAGCGAATGCAACAATGTGAACAGGTCGAATCACAGACGACTCCGTGGTGGGTTAGTACAACGCCTGATATTGGCAGGCATTCGTCACGGAATCCGTAGTGCTTCGGTAACGACTGCGTCACGAAGCAGGGATCTCGGATACTGCGGGTGGAAACGAGACGCTGATCGTGGTGCCGCGACCAACGATGCTCTCGGCGCGAACCTCGCCACCGTGGCCTTCTACGAGGTGCTTCACGACCGCCAGTCCCAGTCCGGTACCGCCGCTGTCGCGCGAGCGGGCGGAATCTGCTCTATAGAAGCGTTCAAAGATGCGCGGCAGGTGAGCCGCCGCGATGCCTACTCCGGAGTCGCGCACGCCAATCCACTGCGTTCCCGCTGCGTCCCTCTGGGCGAAAACGGTGACGCACCCCCGCTCGGTGTGCCGCACCGCGTTCTCCACAAGGTTGCCCAGAATCTGGCGCAGAGCGGTCGGGTCGGCGTACACTCTGCGGGCGTCGAAAGCAATGAGCGCCTCGAGTGTCACTTCACGCGCCGTTGCTGTGTCTGCGTAGGATGCGAACGTATCCGCTGCAACGGGTGCGACGTCCACGTTGCTCGGCCGGGCTGCCCAGCCGCCCGACTCGATGCGAGAGAGGTCGAGCAGCTCGTCCACGATGCGCTGCATGCGTCGGGTATTGGAAAGGATGAGCGAGGCAAACTGTTTTCCGTCTGCGTCGTTGAGGGCGCCCTCAGCCAGTGTTTCGGCAAAGCCACCGATTACAGTAAGCGGGGTGCGCAGCTCGTGCGACACGTTGGCCACGAAGTCACGCCGCATGGATTCCAGTCGTCGCGTCTTTGTCAGATCCGACAGAGCGAGCACGGCGCCGCCGCTCTCGAGTGGACGTGCCGTTACAACGACAGTGCGTCCAAGCAGCTCCACCTCTTGAGCAGATGCCACGCTCCCGCTCAACGCCTGCGTCAGTGCACCGCGTAGCTGCCGGTCGCGTGGAAGCAGGTCCACGGTGAACGGAACCTCCTCCCCCACGTGGAGCATTCCGCGTGCCGAGGCGTTGATCTGTAGAACTACGTTGCGTGCGCTCACTGCCAGGATGCCCTCGTTCAGCGACTCGACAACGGCCGACAGCAGCGCCTCGTCGTTCTGCAGCGCCTGCAGCCGCGCTGTGAGTTGCTCCGACATCCGGTGCAGTGCGTTGGCGAGATCGCCAACCTCCCCCGGAGCGCCGATCGCGGCGCGACGGCTGAGGTCACCCTCTGCCATCGCGCGGGCGGCGTCTCGCAGCTCCACAATCGGAGCGGAGACCGAGCGGGCGAACAGCGCAGCGAGCACGAGCGCTATAGCCGCCGCTGCCAGCCCAGCTACGATCACGTCGCGAAGCGCACGCTGGAAGACCGCGTCCGCGGTCACCGTGCTCAGCGATACCCGCGCTGCACCCAACAACGCCGGCACCGCCACATATAGCTCGCTGTCACCCTGCGACGGGCTCGTTCGCCACGACCATCCGGTGCCTCCGCGAAATGCTGCCGCCACCTCAGGTCGCAAGGCGTGATTCTCCAAATGCGCCACACCGAGTGAATCGAACTCGGAGTCGCCGGCCACCACACCGTTACGCCGGATGAGCGTTACCCGGTGCCCCAGCGCGGCGCCCGCGGTATGAGCGAGCTGCATCGGAGCTACCGACGGTGTCCACTGCGACGAGACGAACCGCGCTTCGCGTGCCAGCTCATCGATGCTCTCTCCCCGAATGCGCCGGTGCAACTGGCCGTCCAGGATCATTGCAACCGCAGTGGTCAACGCCAGAATGAGCGCGAGCGATGTGAGCAGCAAGTGCCGGCGCAGGGTCACTTTACACCCGCGCCTATGGCTTGGCTGGTCGCCTTGGTCACCTCTGTGCTAGCCACCTTTCGGCGACCCGAGATTGATCCGGTAGCCAAAGCCGCGCACCGTCTCGATGAGGTCGCCCGCACTTCCCAACTTGGTACGCAGCCGCTGCACGTGCATGTCTACGGTTCGCGTCTGAATGTCGGGAGCGGCGTCCCAAACCGTCTGCAACAGTAAAGTGCGTGCCAACACACGCCCCTTTCGCTCGGCTAGAGTGAGCAGGAGCTTGTACTCGGTAGGCGTGAGCTCGATCTGCACACCACTGGCCGTAACCTGGTGCGCCGCACGATCTATGTGGATGGGACCGATGGTCACAACATCGACTGTCGCTGGTGCCGGAGCGCGCATGCGCCGGAGGATAGCGCCAACGCGGAGCACCAGTTCCTGTGGCGAGAATGGCTTGGTGAGGTAATCATCCGCGCCGAGCGTGAGGCCGCGCACCTTGTCCGTCTCCTCCCTTCTGGCGGTGAGGAGCAGCACGGCCACCCCAGCCGTCGCAGCATCCGAACGCAGTTGCTCGAGCACTTCCAGCCCGGATACTCCGGGCAGCATCAGATCCAGCACCACGAGCGCTGGCAGATCGCGGCGTGTCTGCGCCAGGGCGTCGGTTCCATTTGCAGCGGTGGACACGCGGTACCCCGCACGCGCGAGGTGAAACGCAACGAGCGCGACGATGTCCGGCTCGTCGTCCACCACGAGAATAGAATCGGGGACGGGTGCTGGGGCCAGCTCTGCGGCGTTCATCTTATGATGGGAAATGTGGCGCCCTTCGTGGGCGTCTGGCGAGCGGATGCTGTCACAATTGAGTACCAATCGCGCGCCTTCCGGAGCGTCAACCGCCGTATAACTTACCCGGATGTTAACCCCTGCGTCCCTGCTGACCGGTGCCGTCGCGCTGGCGCTTGGCGTGGCTACAGCCCCGATCCGCCCTGGTTCCGCTCCCGGAGCAGAGGCTCCGCGCTGCCGCCCAGGCCAGCGCGACACCGTTACCATCGCCGCTACCACAGATGCACACGGCCGAGTGCGTGGGTGGGACTACTACGAGAACAGGCCGGACACAGTTCGTGGACTGACGCGCGCGGCGACCATCGTCGATTCGGTGCGCCGGGCACATCCGGGTGGACTGGTGCTGGTTGACGCTGGCGATCTGCTTCAGGGAAATCCGTTCGCATACGTCGCGGCGCGTGTCACGCGACAGAAGAAGAACCCCATCATCGCCGCGATGAATTCCATGCGCTACGACGCGGCGGTGATCGGGAACCACGAGTTCAACTACGGCGTTCCATATCTGAATGCTTCCATCGCTCAGGCGCGGTTCCCCTTCCTGGCGGCGAACGTGTACCGCACGAGCGGTGCTCCCGCATACGCAGCAACGACGATTGTACGGAGACGCGGCGTCAACATAGGGATAGTCGGTGGCACCACGCCGGGCTCGAGTCTGTGGGATGCCGACAATCTAAAGAAAGCGGGGCTGCGGGTGAGTGATATTATCCCCGCCGCTCGTGCCGGCGTCGAGCGTGTGCGCAGCCGTGGAGCTGACGTCGTCGTCCTGGTGCTCCACTCCGGGCTGAACGAACCGTCCAGCTATGACACGGTGAGCACCGGGATCGGCAGCGAGAACGTCGCCGCACGGGCGGCTGCCGAGGTGCCCGCAATCAATGTTCTGGCGTACGGGCACTCGCACAAAGAGAACGGCGGTGAGGTGATCGGCCGCACTCTTCTAATTCAGCCAAAGAACTGGGCGACCAGCGTAGCGATCGCTACGGTCCCACTGACTTGCAATGCGAGAGGCAGCGGTTGGACCGCGGCTACGGCCAGCGGAACGCTGGTGCAGAGTGCCCGACGTGTGCAGGACGCCGGTGTGCTGCACGCATCGGAACAAGTTCATCGCGAGACCATCGCCTATGCGACTGCGCCGATCGGTTCGACGCCCGTGCTTTGGAGCGCCGATTCCGCGCGAATGATCGATACGCCGCTCATTGATTTCATTCTGGAGGTGGAGCGAAAGGCCGCCAACGCCGACCTCGCCTCCACTGCCGCTTTTGATCTCAAGGCACGTCTCGGTCCCGGAGCAATCAACGTCGCACAGGCGGCGCAGCTATATCCATACGACAACACCCTGCGCGCGGTTCGCATCAGTGGTGCGCAACTACGCGCTTACCTGGATTACAGCAGCCAGTATTACAAGACCACTCAACGCGGTGATCTCGTGACAGATACCGCGATCGGCGGTTACAACTTCGATGTTGTGAGCGGTGTTGACTACACTCTTGATGTGTCGCGCCCGCCCGGCCAACGGGTGGCAACACTCACGTTCCATGGGAAACCCGTCGCGCCGGCGGACTCATTCACGCTCGCGCTCAACAACTATCGCCAGACCGGTGGCGGTGGATACGCCATGTTGCGCGGAGCGCGGGTGGTCTACGATCGGCAGCAAGAGATCCGACAACTGCTCATCGACGAGATTCGTCGTAGAAAGGTCATCCTCCCATCCGAGTACTTCGTGAGGAACTGGGCCTTCGTTCAGCCGACGGTGGCACGGTGACGCGTCCGTTCCTGATACCTGTCTATTGAACCATTCATCATCCAACGTGAACGACCTGAAAGGAATAACGGCCGACCATTTCCGTACGATGCCGAAGGTGGAGCTGCACTGCCATCTGGACGGATCCATGCGCCCGGAGACAATGCTGGAGCTGGCGCGAGAGCAGAACGTCACGCTCCCGCGCTCCACACCCGAAGCGTTGCGTGCGTACATGCGCGCCGACAACGTAACTAATCTGGAGGATTACCTCGCCCGGTTCGACGCGACGATCTCCGTCTTGCAGACGGTTGACGCACTGGAGCGTGCCGCATACGAGCTGGTGCAGGACGTCCACGCAGACGGTGTCCGGTACATCGAAGTGCGCAACGCGCCTCGCCTCAACACCCGTAGAGGACTGACCGCTGACGAGGTGATGGATGCAACAATGCGCGGCCTGGCACGCGCAGAAGCTGAGTTTGGCACCGTCGCACGGTTCATCTGTTGCACGCTCAGGCACTGGTCGCCACAAGTATCGGTCGAGACGGCCGAGCTAGCCGTCCGATACATGGACCGTGGTGTGGTCGGCTTCGACATGGCGGGCGGCGAAGCCGGCAATCCAGCAGGTGAGCACGCAGCTGCATTTCTGTACGCACGTGAGCACTTTCTCAACGTGACGTGTCACGCGGGCGAGGGAGACGGACCGAAGTCGATCGAGCAGGCACTGTTTCTGTGCGGTGCATACCGCATAGGGCACGGCGTACGCGCTGGTGAGAACCCCGCTCTGTTGCGTTTTCTACGCGATCGGCAGATCCCGCTCGAACTGTGTCCAACTAGCAACGTCCAAACGCACGCCGTAGCATCGTTCGCGCAGCATCCGGTCAAACGCTACCTTGACTACGGCGTCGCCGTAACGCTGAACACTGACAATCGGCTCGTCAGCGGCATCACGCTTTCCAGTGAGTTCGCCCGCCTCATGAACGAATTGAGATTCACGACCGCCGATCTCGCCCGATGCGTGATGAATGGCTGCAGAGCGGCGTTCCTGCCGCTTCCCGAACGCGAGCAACTCGCAAATAGCATCGCCGCGGAGCTGGCGCGCGATTGGTCGTACGTCGCATGACCGATTGTGAGAGCGAACAGCCGCAGTATGGCGCGGCTGAGGCGCGGCTGGCCGCAGTATCAATCGTTCCCACACTCGGCGGTGTGGCGCCGCGCGTCGCGATCATTCTCGGATCAGGGTTAGGTGGTCTGGTGCACGATGTCGTCGACCCCGTGATCGTGCCGTACGCCGAAGTCCCGGGATTCCCTCGCGTCAGCGTGCACGGGCACGCCGGCCAGCTTGTTGGCGGCACGCTAGCTGGTGTTCCCGTAGTAGTGTTCGCCGGGCGCTTTCACGCGTACGAAGGGCATCCGCTACAGCTCACGGCCTTCCCGGTGCGAGTCGCTCACGCACTCGGCGCGCACACGCTCTTCGTGTCCAATGCGGCGGGCGGGGTCAACACGGCTTTCGCCGCGGGCGATCTGATGGTGATCGAGGATCACATCAATCTCATGTTCGCTTCGCCACTTACCGGGCCGTCGGTACCGGATGAGATTCGTTTCCCGGACATGTCTTCTGCGTATGACGTGGAGCTCCGCGGCACGTTGCACTCCGTCGCAAACAGCATGGGAATGTCGCTCAGAGACGGCGTCTATGCCGCGCTCGGCGGCCCCGCGTACGAGACGCCCGCGGAAGTCCGAATGCTGCGCATCCTCGGCGCTGACGCCGTCGGAATGTCCACAGTGCCTGAGGTGGTGATGGCGCGCGCACTCGGCATGCGCGTGGCCGGCGTGAGCTGCATCACCAATATGGCTGCCGGAGTACAGCAGACGCCGCTGAATCACTCAGAGGTGCTCGATACGACAGCTCGGGTCGCAAGCCAGTTCCAGGCGCTCGTACGCGGTTTTGCCGCGACCCTGCAGCGGGTCTAACACTACTCCGCCACGTTAACGGGCTTTAATACTGGTATGCCACGCCTCGCTCAGAAGATCGCTTTAGTTACCGGCGCCGCCCAGGGTATCGGAGAAGCCATTGCTCGTGCATTTATTGCGGAGGGCGCGACCGTCCTCGTGACTGATATACGTGACGAGCAGGGCGCCGCGCTCGCGGCGTCCCTCGGTCCGCGCGCGCGCTATTACCGGCTTGATGTCCGCCGCGAAGAGGACTGGATTGCTGTCACGTCCGCTGCGCTCAACACCTATGGCACGCTCGACGTCGTCGTGAACAACGCCGGAATCACCGGCTTCGAAGACGGCCCCATCCCCCACGACCCGGAGCACGCTTCGCTCGGCGCTTGGCGCGCTGTGCTTGAGACCAATCTCGACGGGGTGTTCCTCGGGTGCCAACACGCGATCCGGGCCATGCGGCGGACGAGAGCTGGTTCCATCATCAACATGTCATCGCGCTCCGGACTTGTTGGCATCCCGTTGGCCGCGGCTTACGCTGCCAGCAAGGCCGCGGTGCGCAACCACACCAAGTCGGTCGCACTCTACTGCGCGCAGCAGGGCCTCGCGGTGCGGTGCAACTCTGTGCACCCGGCAGCAATCATGACTCCTATGTGGGACGCGATGCTCGGCGAGGGTCCCGGGCGGACTGATCGCGAAGCGGCCTTCGTGCGCGACACGCCGCTCCGGCGATTCGGTACGCCAGCCGAGGTTGCGCACGCGGTTGTGTACCTGGCGTCCGATGAGTCGGCGTACACGACGGGCGCGGAGTTCGTGCTCGACGGCGGCCTGCTCGCGGGCAGTGCCGCCAGTCCGGGCGCGGCCGAGGACTGAGCGCGGGAACAGCTTCGGAGAAAGGCGTTTTAGAGCTGTCGCCGGACTGCTAACCGGCAAATCCGTCCATGGTGGCCGACGCGGGTGCAACCCTGAAACTTCGACCCCAAGTTGCGATTGGCTGTCGGCCTACGAGGAGCCCTTAGTGGACTCCTCGGTGCCAAAACGGGTGATGTTTTCGGAGCGCTCGCGCCCCATACGTAGTGGTGTGAATCAATAGATCGCTTCCAGTTCTTCCGCGGTAAGTCGCGTCATCTCAACATGATATTGTGGGAAGAATGGCAGCGCATCAGCGATTCACACCATTAGCTCGTCTCCGTAGGAGATGTTAGTGAACCTTGCAGTTCATCTCGCGATTACCCGCCGTAGCTCACTGCGTGCGCGGCGTTGGCGATGGTGGCAGCGACGCGAGCCGGTTCTTGAAGGTGTGGAAGTTCTGCGAGTCCCTGGTCAGTCCTCTGAGGGTGCTCTGCGGAATCTTGTTGATGCGGCTCTGCACATCCGCTATGCGGCTCTCCTCCAACGGGTGGGTAGCGAACCAGGCATCGACCGCGGTCGGGTGCGACTGCCTTTCCTGTAGCAGCTTCTGGAACATCGTAACGAGACCATTCGGTGAGATCCCGGCGCGAACCACGATACCGATGGCCCCGTCGTCCGCCTGCGTCTCATCCGTCCGGCTGAACTTCGCGAAGACGGCGCTACCTGCGACGTTGATCGCTGTTCCAGCCGCCTGATTGTTACACACGCTCGTGAGGACGCACGCGAGCGTGATGCCGATGTTGGCCCCTTGCTGCTGCTGCATCTGCTTTACGGAATGCCGGTCGACCACGTGGGTAATCTCGTGCGCCATCACACCGGCGAGCTCGTCCATGCTGGTCGCACGCTCGATCAGTCCGCGGTTCACATACACGTACCCTCCGGGAACAGCAAAGGCATTCACCTCACGGCTATCAACGACGTAGAAGTGCCAATCCAGATCGGCGCGAGGAGTGAGGTGGGCCAATGAGTCGCCCAGCACGTTCACGTAGCGCACCACCACAGGGTCGCTGATCAGCGGCAACTGCTGCGCAATCTGGGCCGAGTACTGCTGGCCCATCTGAACCTCCTGCTGCTGATTTATCGCGCACCCGGAAAGCATCACGGCGCCCACAAGCATCACAATTCGTCTCATTCACTCTCTCCCGGTAGATTTCCCAGTGTCCAAAGGCAAGACGTATTCCATCATTACACCCGCCAAGCCGTGAAAGTGCGCGCGTGAAGCTGCTCACCATAGCCCGCGACCT
>JBPCQO010000150.1:0-7351 GCA_050998035.1 Gemmatimonadaceae bacterium
GTCCATTTCTGGTGCTGCATCGCGCGCGCAAGTGGAACGCGACTGAAGGCGTGTGGATGGGATGGGAGCGCAAGCGTGGGAAGCTGGCTGAGTTCAATCGCTTCCTGCGCGGAAACGCGCCAGACACGTTCCCAGTCGCCATGGGCGACGCGGCCAGACTCGCCGGGACGTGCTATGTGATCACACTGGATTCGGACACGGTGCTTCCACGCGGTGCCGCCGCTCAGCTTGTGGGCGCGATGGCGCATCCGCTGAATCGCGCCGAGTACGATGAGGAGGCGGGGCGTGTCACACGCGGGTATGGCATCCTGCAGCCGCGTGTTGGTGTTGCTCTGACGAGTGCATACAGATCCAAGTTCGCCGCCATCCATTCGGGGCATCCGGGCGTGGATCCCTACACGACGGCGGTATCGGACGTGTACCAGGATCTGTACGGAGAGGGGAGCTTCACGGGTAAGGGGATCTACGACGTCAATGTTTTTGAGGAAGCGACGCACGGCCGATTCCCGGAGAACACGCTACTCAGTCACGATCTTATCGAAGGGACGTACGCACGCGCCGGGCTGGTGACGGATGTGGAGCTGTACGATGACTATCCCACACGATACCTCACCTACACGCGCCGTAAGCACCGTTGGATAAGGGGTGACTGGCAGATCGTGAGCTGGTTGGGGAGCACCGTGCCGGGGCCGGATGGCCCCGAGCTGAACCGGCTATCCACACTGTCGCGCTGGAAGATCTTTGACAATCTGCGCAGATCTCTACTCGAGATCGCACAGATCTCGCTGCTGGTTGCGGGATGGTTCGTGTTCAAGGGGCCGGCGCTGATATGGACGGCATTGGCGCTGGCATTCATCGCCTTCCCGTGGCTCTTCTCGATCGTGTTGGAGTTGGTGCGGCCGCCGGTGGATCAGTCGTGGCGCGCGTATTACGCGGCGGTGCTCCGCGACGCGGTGGCGAGCAGTGAGCAGTTCGCGCTTGCGGTCACCTTCTGGCCGCATCAGGCGTGGGTATCGGCAGACGCTATTGTACGCACGATTGTGCGAACGACGATCACACATCGCAATCTGCTTGAGTGGCAGACGGCATCGCAGGTAGAGCGCGCAATGCGTTCCGGCGCGGCCGACCGCGAGGTGTACCGGCGCATGTGGCCAGCGGTTGCGTTTGGTGTGGTGGTGGCACTCAGTGGGCTTGTGCTCGCGGCGCTGGGCGAGACGACGTCGCTCGCTCGTTTCATTGCGCTACTGGCTACGGTTCCACTCGGTATCCTGTGGACGGTATCGCCGAGCATTGCAGGAGCGCTATCAGCTCCCGCGATTCCCGGCGAGGTCAAGCTGTCCGAGGCTGAGCGTGCGCGCGCGCTTCGATATGCGAGGCTGCACTGGGAATTTTTCGCCCATTTCGTGAATGAGAAGACGAGCTGGCTGGCTCCGGACAATTTCCAGGAAGATCCCGAGCCCGAGATAGCGTACCGAACGTCGCCAACGAACATTGGCCTGCAACTACTGTCTACCGTAAGTGCAGCCGATCTGGGTTTCATTACGCGTCTGGAGATGATCGAGCGGTTGGAGCGCGTGTTCCGGTCACTGGAGCGGATGCGTCGCTACCGCGGCCACTTCTTCAACTGGTACGACCTGACCAATCTGGAAGTCCTGGAGCCTTCATACATCTCCACGGTGGACAGCGGTAACCTGGCTGGCCACTTCATCGCGCTCAAGCAGGCGTGCATCCAGATAATCCATCAGATGCAGCCGCGCACGGTGGAGATGGAGATCGGCGGCAAGTCGCTAGGCAAAGGGCTGCTCGCCGCCGCGCCAGCCGAGCGGATGCAGGGAACGGTTGCACAGGGTGAAGATGTGGGCGACGAGTGTGCTCGCCTGCGTGCGATCGGAGAGCGTGCGTTCACGTACGCGATGGAAATGGACTTCACATTTCTGTACGACGATCGGCGTAAGCTCTTCTCCATCGGATATCACACCACCGCCAGCACGTTCGACAACTCGTACTACGACCTGCTCGCATCTGAAGCGCGTCTTGCCTCGTTCATGGCGATCGCAAAGGGCGATGTACCGGTGGAGCACTGGTTCCATCTGGGTCGCGCGCTCACGTCCGACAAGGGCGTGCGCGCGCTGGTATCTTGGAGCGGGAGCATGTTCGAGTACCTGATGCCGCTACTCGTCACGCAGTCATATCCGTTCACTCTGCTGGACCAGACCTATCACGGAGCGGTACGACGACAGATGGGGTACGGTGCCGAGCGGCACGTACCGTGGGGAGTATCGGAGTCGGCGTACAACGTGCGGGATCGGAACCAGGTATATCAGTACCGCGCATTCGGCGTTCCGGATCTGGCGCTCAAGCGTGGTCTCAGCAAGGACCTCGTGGTGGCACCATACGCGACGGTGCTCGCCACGCTGGTGGAGCCAAAGCAGTCACTGCGTAATTTGCAGACGCTCGAAGCTGACGGAGCTCTGGGGCCGTACGGATTTCGCGACGCCATCGATTACACGCGGCCGGCGCCGGGCTCCAACCGCGCGGTGGTCGGCGCGTACATGGCGCACCATATCGGGATGAGCCTGGTGGCGCTCACCAACGTGCTGCAGCGTCAGGTGTGGCAGCGACGTTTCCATGCGGACCCGCTGGTTCGCTCCAACGAACTGGTGCTGCAGGAGCGCATCCCGCGTCGGCTGGTTATCCAGCGGACGGGCAACGAGGATGAGCCGCCCCCAGCTGCGCCGGTGGAAACGGCCAAACCTGCGTCGCGTGTGATGAACACGGCGTACACGCCGCAGCCGCGCATTGCGGTACTTGGCAACGTGCCGTACACCACGTTCATCACCAACGCAGGTGGCGGCTACAGTCGCTACGGCGACATCGTGGTCACGCGCTGGCGGCGCGACACCACGCGCGACAATCATGGCGAGTGGATATATGTACGCGACCTGACCACCGGGCGTGTGTGGAGCGGTGCGCACCAGCCTGTGGGTGTGGACGCCGACTGGTACCGGGTGTTGTTCGCCAGCGATCGTGTGGAGTTCCTGCGCCGCGATGGAGACATCGAAACCGAGATGGAGGTGGTGGTATCGTCCGATGATGCCGCTGAGGTGCGTCGCATCACCGTCACAAATCGGTCCAACGAAGTGCGCGAGATCGAGCTCACCAGCTACGCCGAGATCGTTTTGCAACCACTCGCCAACGATCGGCAGCACCCTGCGTTCGGAAATCTGTTCGTGGAAACCGAGTGGGTGGAAGAGCACTCCGCGATCATTGCCACGCGCAGGCCGCGCTCAAGCGACGAGAAAGTGTACTGGGGCGCGCACGTGGTGGCGACCGGTCCCGAGCGCATCGGGCCGGTAACGTACGAGACCGATCGGGCGCGCTTTATTGGACGCGGTAAATCGGTGCGTCATCCTAACGCCATGGATGCGGGTGGTACGCTGTCCAACTCGGCCGGCGCACCGCTGGACCCCATCTTCTCGTTACGCGTGAAGATCCGGGTGGAGCCGGGCAAGTCCGTGCCGGTGAGCTTCACGACGCTGGTGGCGGAGACGCACGAGCGCGCGGTGGAGCTGGCCGATCTGTATGACGATCCATTCAGCGCGCGCCGCGCGCTAGATCTCAGTTGGGCACAGGCGCAGGCGGAGCTTCGAGACCTTGGCATAGCGCCAACGGACGCGGCGTTGTACCAGCAGCTGGCCGGATACCTGATCTATCCGCATCCGCAGCTGCGCCCGTCCGACGTGGACGTGCGCGACAACACGCGCGGCCAGGAAGCACTCTGGGCGCTCGGCATTTCCGGCGATAACCCAATTCTGCTCGCCACGATCAACTCGAACAATGGAATCCCGAGTGTCCGGCAACTGCTTCAGGCGCATCATTACTGGCGCCTCAAGGGAGTGACCTCGGACATCGTGATTTTGAACGAGCACCCGCCGTCATATCTCCAGGACCTGAACGATGCGGTCACCGCGACCGTGATGGCGTCGAGCGAAGCGTCGCTGCTGGACAAGCCGGGTGGAGTATTCATCCGCCGCTGCGACGTTCTGTCGGCAGAGGACGTGACACTGCTGCGGGCGATGGCGCGCGTGCACGTTGCGTGTGACGGACTGGGGCTGGGGGAACTGCTCGAAGCATCTGAGAACGAGAAGGAGTACGCGGGGCGGCCGGACGCGCCAGTGGCGCCTCGGTACGCGCGCCGCAGTACTGAAGTACCGGCCTCCACGACCATCGATCCGCTGTTGGGTCCGCAGGGTTCGCTGCCGGATGGTTCGCTTGCCGACGGCTCACCGGCCGCCAACGGATATGGTTTCTTCAACGATGCAGGCGAATACGAGCTGCGGCTGAATGGCACGGCGCTACCGCCGGCGCCATGGTCCAATGTTGTCGCGAATCCAGCGGGCGGCTTTGTGGTCACCGAGAGTGGCAGCAGCTGCACGTGGTCGGAGAACAGCTTTTTCTATCGTCTCACTCCGTGGCACAACGACCCGGTACGCGACCCGAACAGCGATTGCGTTTACCTGCGTGATGACGAGACCGGCGATGTGTGGACCGCAACGCCGGCGCCGATCCGTGAGATGACGGAGTACGTTGTAAAGCACGGGACTGGTTACTCCATCTTCGAGCATCAGCACGGCGACATCCACACGTCGCTCACGATGGCGATGGCAACGGATGATCCAGTCAAGATCACAACGGTCAGGATCACCAACACGGGGCGCTCGCCCAAGCGGCTCACCGTTACCTGCTACGTCGAGTGGGTACTCGGCGTGTCGCGCGATCTGACCCAGCAACACATTCACACTTCGTTCGACGCGCAAACGCGGTCCGTTTTCGGCCAGAACTTCTTCGATCCGCAGTATGCCGATCAGGTCGCGTTTCTGGCGATGAGCGGAGACGTCGCCAGCTATACCGCCGACCGTCGCGAGTTCATCGGCCGAAACGGAACGCCGGCGCGACCGGCCGCGCTGTCCAAGGCCGCACTCGGTGAATCGGTGGGTGAGGTGGTGGACCCGTGCGGCGCACTGCAGGGCTCGATCACACTGCATGCCGGCGAGTCGGCGCAGATAATCGTCCTGCTTGGCTCGAACAAGTCAGAGGAGATCGCCCGGACGATCATCAAACGGTACAAGACTGTCGAGACGGCCAACGGTGAAGTGGAGCGCGCGGTAAAATCGTGGCGGTCACGACTCTCCACCATCCAGGTCAAGACGCCGGACGAAAGCTTCAACAGGATCGAGAACGGGTGGGTTCTGTATCAGGCGCTATCGTGCCGTATGTGGGGACGCACCGCACTGTATCAGTCGAGCGGCGCGTACGGATTCCGCGATCAGTTGCAGGATTGCATGGCGTTCCTGTACTCGGATCAGCCGGTGGCGCGCGCACACATCATCCGCTCCGCTGGCAGACAGTTCGTGGAAGGAGATGTGCAGCACTGGTGGCATCCGCAGAGCGGGCGCGGTGTGCGCACCAGGTTCTCCGACGATCTGGTGTGGCTCCCGTTCGTGACGGCACACTACGTCGAGGTGACCGGCGACAGGTCCGTCCTCGATGCGCGTATCCCGTACATCACCATGCGCCAGCTCGCTCCCGGTGAGCAGGAGCTGTACGATCTGCCGCAGGAGTCGGACGTTGTCGGCACAGTGTACGATCACTGCGTTCGCGCGCTCAGGCACGCTTCTACGGTTGGCCAGCACGGCCTGCCACTGATTGGCAGCGGCGACTGGAACGACGGCTTCTCTCGTGTGGGCGTGGAAGGCAAGGGCGTGAGCGTGTGGCTCGCGTGGTTCCTCATCAGTACGCTCGAACGGTTTTCTGAAATCAGCAACGACAACGGCGATACTGCCACGCGTGACGAATTCAAAAAGATCGCGGAGGGCTATCGCACCGCGATCGAAACCAACGCGTGGGACGGTGAGTGGTACGTGCGCGCGTACTACGATGATTGCTATCCACTGGGATCGTCCAAGAGCGATGACGCCAAGATCGATTCGATCGCGCAGAGCTGGAGCCTGCTCTCCGGTGCCGGCAATCCGGAGCGCTCGAAGATGGCGATGCAATCGCTCGAGAAGAAGCTCGTGCGCGACGACGCAAGGCTCATAATGTTGCTCACGCCACCGTTCAACAAGTCGCCGCATGACCCCGGATACATCAAGGGATATCTGCCGGGAGTGCGCGAGAACGGCGCCCAGTACACACACGCGGCGACGTGGGCCGTGTGGGCGACGGTTCTGGCGGGGCGCGGGACGCGAGCGTTCGAGCTGTTTCAGATGCTCAACCCGCTCACGCACAGCGTGACAAAGGACGATGTTGAGCGATATAAGGTTGAACCGTATGTGGTGGCCGCGGATATTTACACTGCCGACCAGCACCTCGGGCGCGGCGGCTGGACCTGGTACACGGGGAGCGCGAGCTGGGTGTACCGTACAGGGTTGGAAGCCATACTGGGCTTCGTCAAGCGTGGCGATACGTTGACCATGAATCCGTGCATTCCGGCCGCGTGGGATGGGTTCAGCATCACCTACAAGTACGTCACTGCCACTTACGTGATTCAGGTACGGAATCCATCACACGTGGAGCGTGGCGTGAAGTCGGTGATGCTGGACGGCCAGCCACTCGCGGATGGGATAGTGGCGCTGGTGAACGACGGTGTCAGTCACGCAGTCGAAGTGACGCTGGGCTGACGATAAAGCCGTCGTACATGAAAGGGGGCACGCCGGAACTCCGGTGCGCCCCCTTTCATGCTTGCGTGGAGCTCTCCTGTCAGCTCTTAACTGTGACCGCAGGCGTTCTTCACGCGAAGACTGTCGCCGGGCATGTAGATGGCGACGGACTTACCGTTCCGATCGGCATCTCCAGCTCCAAGTGCGGCGCCCAGGACTTTGATCGCGCCGGCCTTCACGGCCAGCGAGTTCACAACGATGGCGTTGCCACCCTGCTCGCCGGCGCGCTTGCGCATGGCCAGTAGGGCGTCGCCCTTGCCGCTGTACACGGAGTTCCCCTCGGACTGGATGAAGGCGACTTCGTAGTAGTCGTACGGAACCCTGCTGAAATCGTCGAACACGGCAACAGCTTCGACACATACAGGGTCGAAGCTGCGGTTCGCCGGAGTCGGCTGTACCGTTGTGCGCGTACCGCAGGCGCCGAGCGCGAGCGCGCCCGAAACGGCAAGTAAACGTGTGTATCGTGGGATCATAAGCTGATTCTCCGTGTGAGTGAGCACGAGGGATAACGGCAATGCTCGTGCCCATAAGGCCAGCTAACCGGCACTGGTGAATTCCCACGTAAGCTCACGCCGGGCTTCACCCCAAAGTTTACGCCAAATTTTACTTGGTGGTCTGGCTCTCCACTGGTG
>JBPCQO010000192.1:0-3336 GCA_050998035.1 Gemmatimonadaceae bacterium
GTCGATCTACTTCAACACGGTCTTGCTTGCGACACTCGATGAACGAGATTACATCATCCGGGGGTGACACCCCAAAGTGTTACCCATGTACTTGGACATTTCTGTTACCCATCATTCCGGCTGTTCACCTCAATGACCCTGGACGAATGAGAACAGCGTTTTCGATAGTTTCGCGACTCCGCCGATCAGATCATCCACCTGCTCTGCAGTCGGATCGACCTTCTTGTTGTGATCACAGAGGTTTCGAAGATCGCCGAGATGTTGAATCGACCGCCACAGAGGGACGTCAATTACGTCGTGGCCCTCTAGCGCATCGTTTAGATCCGCGATAGTCGGCGTCTTCTTCGCGATCTTGATCGTGTGATTGTCCATAACCTGGGCGAGGTGCTTCTCAAGGACGACTCCTGCCACCGCTCCCGCTGCTCGGTAGAACTTGTTCTTTGCGAGTTCTCGGGCGGCCTCGAGCTCAGAGTCGAACAGATCCGCCTGAACCAACTGGCGAATGTCGAACAGGGAACTCTCAAAGCGGGCCTTGACGGCAGCGAGTATCGCGAGTTGCTGCCGCAAATGCGGAATGGCCGCGTCTGGGCCGACAACCTTCTCCTTTTGCCAGCCTCGAGTCACGTTGAGGCCCTGGAGACAATCCTCAATTCGATAGTTCTCGTAACTGATGTCCTTTCGAGGTTTTGGCTTTTCGTAGTGTCGAACGAAATCCGCGAGACGATCGGGGAGGAGTTGGCGAAGCAACACCTTAGCCTCCGAGTACCAAGTCTGGTATTCCTGGTTGAAACTTGGGAGAGCTTTGGCGATCACGCTCGCTTTCGGACCGTGTTGCTTCTTGAGCGCCTTCGCGAACTCTTCTGGCAAACAATCAGCCTGGATTCCCAAGTGGAGGAGTTCGCCTCGATCTATGAGCTTCTGGAGATCACCCTTGTACCGATCAAGATTGGAAGTCATCAACGTGTCTGCCTGATCGAGATGGGAGGCCTGTCGCTGTCTGAAGCGTGTTGGACTGCGACGCTCTGCTTCAATACCGCTGCAGGCATGCAGCCTAAGATGCGCACACGCGTGGTTTGTGCAAGCGCTAAGCGAT
This sequence comes from Gemmatimonadaceae bacterium, assembly GCA_050998035.1. Classification (GTDB taxonomy): domain Bacteria; phylum Gemmatimonadota; class Gemmatimonadetes; order Gemmatimonadales; family Gemmatimonadaceae; genus Fen-1247. The sequence goes on from JBPCQO010000192.1 coordinate 1,094, forward strand.
ACCAAGACAACGGGGTTGCGCCAATTGTCTTATGCAGCAGCCAAGCTGTACAATCCCGCGCTCATCTGCATACGGACTCCTAAGAGACCGCGAAAGCCCCAGATCCATGAACACACTGCTTTCGGCCAACGAGTATCACATCCTGCACGACCGCCGCCGCCCGGCAACTCACATCCTCACGGGACTCGCTCTTTGCCGAAGCATTGACACTCACGGTTCCATGTGCGCGTAGCACCTGGTCGATCAGAGCCGTAGGATGGAGCGCGCCGTTAATCACCCGCTCGATTCCTTAGAGATCGCGTCGCGCTGCATGGTAGCTCGCGCTTCCAAATTCCATTCGACAGCGGGAGGAGCCCTGAGTATCTCGCGCGGCGTTCGGCCGGCAAGCTCCGCCATCCGGCGAAATGCGCGACCCGAAAGGTGGGTCTCGCCGGATGCCGAGATTACCATGTTAGACGGTGCGTGCGCGCCGCCGACCGCCTACCCGTGGGCCCGCGAGACTGCCGCTCGTGTGCGAAACTGGACCGGATTCCCTTCCGGATCGTGCCCGTCCAGGTGCAATTGTCCACGCCATTGCCACGCGGCAGTTATCGGCTTGGTTCCACCCCCGGTCGCCGCGGCTGCCGCGACTACGCCGTCAAGATCATCCACGAGAAACGAGGGCTTCAGCGGCGTTTCCTCCCGCACGCGCGGGGGACTCCCGAGGGGGTTCGCCGCCACGAGCGCCTCTGGCATCCGCACGATGGCCACTTCCATAGCCGAGTCTCCCACCACGATGAACCGGGCGTCCTGCTCCATAACCGGGCGCGATAGAGTGCGCTCGTAGAACTCGGCGACCCTCGCAATGTCTTGTGCATAGATCACCAGAAGCGATGGCGCGGGTTGAGTAACGTTCGTCATCCGCTCTCCACTCATCTAGGATTCAGTGCGAACGCCATCTAGCTAGCGCGTGTTAGAGCTACGAAACTCTGCTTCAAAAGTGCTGCAAGCACGCCGTACAAGATGTCGTCCGTTGCCCTCAGCGCAAGTCGTAAATACCGCATGAGAGTGCGCGCCTGGCACCTCCCCTACCTAGATTTACCGCACAATGTCGTCCCCTCAGCCTCAGCCCATGACGTGCCCGCGGTGCTCGACCGCCGGCACTGGCCGCTTTTGTATCGAGTGTGGTTCGCCACTCAATAACGCGCCGTGCACGGGGTGCGGAGAGCATCTCACGCCCGGCTCTAAGTTCTGTCACCGGTGCGGCGTTGCCGCGGGTGTAGGAGTAGCGCCTCTGCCAGCGAAGACGGCTTCCGGTCTTGGCTCGACGCTCCCGTGGGCGGTGGCCGGGATCGCCTTCCTCGCGCTGTTTGCGATGCTCGCCGGCAAGGGCTTCAATACCAGAAGCGGGAGCGCTGTCGATGCGCCATCCAACGCTCTCCCCAACCCGGCGCTGGACAACGGCGCCCCGCCGAGCAACGCGGCGGCAGATGGGATGGCGGCGCCCTTTGCAGCGGCGGCCGGTGGCGCAGTGCGGGCGCCCGACATTTCCAAAATGTCGCCGTCGGAGCTGGCGGACCGCCTGTTCAATCGCATCATGACGCTGAATGAACAGGGCAAGACTGACTCGGTGCAGTTCTTCGCGCCGATGGCGGTTCAGGCTTATCAAATGATGGAGCAGCAGCAGGGTCATCCGCTGGACGCCGACCAGCGCTACGATGTGGGGCGCATCGCCGAGGTTGCGGGGGCGCTCCCGATGGCGAAGGCGCAGGCCGACACGATCCTGCAACAGCACCCGGATCATCTACTCGGACTCCTGCTCGCCGCACGCGTGGCGAAGGAGTCGGGGAACACTCCAGCGCAGCACGAATATTCCTCCCACTTCGTGAAGGTGAAGGGGTCGGAGCTGGCCAAAAATCTTCCAGAGTACCAACGGCATCGGCGCGAAATCGATGCGGGTGCGTGACTGGTGACAGTTGAATAGCGACGACAGCCGGCGAAATTACAAGGGCTACTCCTTGACCGTGGCGTTAAAGCAGGTATCATCACGCGCGACATGCACGTTCAGTTCGTACTGAATGCGACGCTAGCGAAGTCGTAAGGCACGCGACGTGCAGCGCGCGAATAGATAACGCAAAATTCTTCACACTAAGGAGACGGCAATGCCGAGCAGAGACGAGGTGCGAGAGACGTTCCGCTTCGCGGAAGACGACGACGACGACCTCGGCGGCTACAGCGGTGGCCGCGGCCGGAAGTCGCGCTAC
>JBPCQO010000205.1:0-3444 GCA_050998035.1 Gemmatimonadaceae bacterium
CGCGACGCCGGTAGCGAGCTCAAGCACCTTGCGCACGATGTTCGCAACGCACTGAACGGCGTGTCGGTCAATCTGGAGGTGGCGCGCTCCCGTGCAGCCCGCGGGAGCGATATCTCCCAGATTGCCCCTTTCCTGGAGACCGCAGCCCAGCAGCTTGATGTTGCTACCCGGCTGCACAAACGCTTCACCGACGTCGCAACCCAGCTCGCAGCTCAGCTTGATAGCAGCGACACGGCCGTTCATCCATGATCGTTCTACTCCCGGGATCCCCCGGGAGTTGACAGAGACCATATTATCCAAGAATGGCAGCTAGCAAGAACAAGCAGAAGATCCTCGTCGCCGACGACGAACAGGCGATCGCTCAGGGCCTGAGTGCTATCCTGAGTGACGAGGGCTATGAAGTCACCATCGCCGCCGACGGCCAGACGGCGCTCAACGATCTTGAGGGAGGCTCGTTCGGTGTCGCGCTTGTCGATCTCAAGATGCCCGGGATGGACGGCCTCGCGATTCTCAAGTCGCTCCAGGCCAAGAACGTTCCCACCGAGTGCATCATCATCACCGGTCAGGCCACCATCGATTCGGCCGTACAGGCGATGCGCGAAGGTGCCTACGACTACATCGAAAAGCCGCTTAACTCAGAGAAGTTGAACCGACTCAAGGCGCTCATTCCCAAGGCGCTGGAAAAGTACGCCATCCAGCTCAAGAACCGGGAGCTGGTCTCCAAGCTGGAGACGCTGACGCACTACGCTGAGCTCACGGGGCAGTCGGAAGAGATGCGCTACGTGTATCAGATCATCGATGCCGTGGCGCCGTCCAATGCGTCCGTTCTGATCCTGGGCGAGTCGGGGACGGGCAAGGAGCTTGTCGCGCGCGCCGTTCACAGCAAGAGCGACCGCGCGAAGGGGCCGTTCTTCGCGCTCAACTGTGCCGCGCTTCCCAAGGACATTCTAGAAAATGAGCTGTTCGGTCACGAGAAGGGCGCCTTCACCGGATCCATTAACGAAAAGGCCGGCGCATTCGAAATGGCTGATGGCGGTACGATCTTCCTGGACGAAGTCGCGGAAATGCCCACCGACATTCAGGTGAAGCTGCTTCGCGCCTTGGAGACGCGGACCGTGCGCCGTCTGGGTGGGAAGAAAGAGATCCCGGTGGATATCCGGATCGTCGCTGCCACCAACAAGGACCTCCAGAAGGCACTGGCCGATGGCGAGCTGCGTGAGGATCTGTACTATCGCCTCGCCGTCGTCGATCTGCTTCTGCCGCCCCTCCGTGAGCGGTTGAGCGACGTCCAGCTGCTCGCAAATGAGTTCCTGGCGCGCTTCTCGCGCGAGAACGGCAAGCAGATTACCGGATTCGATGATGGCGCTTGGTCCTGGATTCATTCGTACGGATGGCCCGGGAACGTGCGCGAGCTTAAGAACGCGGTGGAGCGCGCGGTGATCATGTCCCGTGGCGAAGTAGTGACGGTGCAGGATATTATGCCACGGCACCTGCGCACCGCCGCCAATTCCGCGTCAGCTGCCACATCAGCTGCCACATCAACTGCCCCATCAGCTGGTGTTGAGCAGAGCCGCTCCGCACCGTCGAAGAAGACCGCCGCCAAGGCCAAGGAAAAACCTGTGAAGAGTGGAAAGAGATAATCATGCGTGACTATGATTTTGATGGAGAGCCGTTCGTTGTCATCGAGCGTCAGGAGTCCGGGATTGGCAGCTTCCTCCTGGGCGCTACACTCGGCGTGGCTGCGGCGCTCTTGTTCGCGCCTCGTGCTGGATCCGACACACGGCGGCTTCTTCGTGAGCGGGCGCGGGAGGCGGGCGACACCGTGCGCGACACGATGCTCGAGGTCACGGATCGCGTGACCGCCGAGGCTGCTGACGTGCGCGACCGCGTTACGGATCGCGTGGATGCGGCGCGCGATGCCGTTCGCCGGAGCCAGGACCAGGTTCTCGATGCCATCGATGCCGGACGTGCGGCGGCGCTGGAAGCACGCGCTGAGCTGGAGCGCAAGATCGCGGAGAACAGGGCAAACCGACGCGAGGTCGGCGTCGTTTAACCGCCTTCACACACTCACTGCATGGCGCGGGCGCGGCCGTGGCATCCACGGGTATGGGCCGGTCTAAAGGACTACGGGCGCCGCGTCTGGGATAACAGCGGCGAGGACGACATCTTTTTTCTCGCGAGCGGGATCTCCTTCAACATCCTGCTCGCGATCGTTCCGTTCCTGCTCCTCTTCGCAACATCGCTCACGTACCTGCTGAACCAGTCGACCGAGGTCGCAACCGACCGAATCATCGACCTGATGAACCAGTTCCTTCCGCCAAATCCGGATGGCAGCGCGGGTGGGGCGACCTCGCTGATTTCGGACGTCATCAAGTCGCGCGGCGCAGTGGGACTGTACTCCGCCATCACTTTCGTCTGGTTCTCCACCCGGCTGTTTGGATCGCTCCGGTCGGTACTGGCTGAGATTTTCGATATCGAGATCGACCGCGGCATCGTGGACGGAAAGGTGTTCGACGTCAAGATTACTCTGGTCTCGTCGCTCATATTCGTGGTCTATACGGCTCTGTCCGCGTACCTGGCGCTCGCCTCGACGCGTGGGGTCGCGATCTTCGCGGCGCTCGGGATCCGGCAGGATGTCATGGGGTCACTGGAATACACGCTCGGTAGAGTGGTCGCCTTCCTCTTCATCTCCGCGCTCTTTTTCGGATTGTACAAATTCCTGCCGTACAAGAAGATCCGGTGGCAGACGGCACTCGTCGCGTGCGGCTTCACGGGCGTGATGTTCGAGATAGCGAAGTCGCTTTTCACCATTTATGTACGTTCGTTCCAACCCGGGTCGCTGTACACCGGAACGGTAGCCGCGCTCGTGATCACCATTTTATGGGTATATTATGCCGCCGTGGTGTTTATCCTCGGGGGCGAAGTCGCGCAGGTGTACGAGTTGAGACACATGCGTCGGCGTCAACACGAAGCCTTCGAAGAGTGAGCACATAGGGTGCCACTCTTGGCGCAGTGAAATAGCGCCGCTAACCAGATTTGGAGAGGTCTTCAATGAACAAGATTTTTGTTGCCGCCGCAGTGATCGTAGCCGTTTCGGCCACTGCCTGCAAGAAGACGGGTGAAGGGGAGTACACGGTCGAGAAGCCAGTCGTCGGTACCGTGACCGACACCGTTCACACCCCTGTGGTCGAGACCTCGATGGATTCCACCAAGGTCGCCGTTCCGAAGGTCGAGGTGAAGCAGGATTCCGCCACGATCAAGGTCCCGCACATCACCGTCAAGCGCCCGTAACATCGTTATAGGTGTGTAGTGTGTAGCAAGGCGCGGCTTCCGCCGCGCCTTGCTATATTTCGGTATTCCAGGGATTCCCGGGGGGCGCGAGCCTGCTGCACCCGTTAGGACCCCGAAGGTAGCAGCGGCACGTGGTGTCTTGCGTCGCCCCGA
>JBPCQO010000211.1:0-38847 GCA_050998035.1 Gemmatimonadaceae bacterium
TAACTTCGGGCGTACAGCCTGAGGTAATGTAACGGGGCTCAGGGGACGGGTGGGAGGCATGGCCAGAGTCGTCCCAGCCGCGCAGCGTGCTCGGAAAACACAAGCCCCGCGTATCAAAAGAACGATACGCGGGGCTTTGGTCCCGTCAGAGCCGGTTTTCTTCAGCTTTCTTAGATCAGGTACCGACTGGCTTGATGTTGGGGTTGTTGTTGCGCTCCACGTCAGGCAGAGGTAAGCACCGTTCCGTACCGTAGACTCCACCGTGCGGATAGGGAGTTCCCGGCGCCGGGTTGAGATCCAGGTTCAGACGCCGTATGTCGTAGGCCCGGGTCCCTTGCAGAAACAGCACCCGGCTACGCTCGGCGATCACCTGGTTCTTGATCGTCGTCGGATCAGTGCTCTGGAACGCCCCGGGGAGTCCAGCCGAGGTGCGCAGACTGTTGATGATATTCACAGCAGTCTGGCCACCTTCTGCCTCGGCGATGATCAACTGAGCCTCCTGGTAACTGCCGATCGGAATCGGACTGCCCCCGGTGCGGTACTTGTTGCTCACGATCAGCGGAGTGGTGCGATCAGCACCAGTCTTGCCAGTGGCAGAGTCGGCGATGCGCGTGTCGGGAACCGAGCCCCCGCTCGCGGTTGGCACCGTCAATCCCAGGAACTGCGGCCCCACCGACGCCGCGGAGAAGTTGAATTGCTGGTACACGCGATTGGTGCGCACGCCGGTGGTCACATCAGCGGTCGCATTGTACACGAAGCCGGCCGGAACCTGTTTCGCATCCGCGTCCGCGCCCGCCAGGTTGTTCTGGTCCAATCGTGCTCGCGCTCGACCCATGTACGCAAGCGATACCAGCTTCGCGTCGTTGGCCGCCTGAGCCGCCGCTAACCCCTGCGTGAACTTGTCCTCAGCCTGTGCGAAAACTTGGGCCGACGTCAGTTCCGGTCCCAATCCTATGGCAGCGGTGCAGAACATCTCTCCCAACATGATACGGTCGTAGCCGCCATAGATGAGCGCCTTTGCGAGAAGGTCTGTCCGGTTCGCTACCTGCTGATCCGTCCAGGTCTTGAGCAGCGCTGAGACTGTATCCGCCGTGTAGCGCGCCGTAGAAATCGGCGTGTACACACCAGGAGTGAAGTTGTCGCAGTTGTTGGTCGAGTACGGCGCATCGCTGCTCGGAACATCCCGCCGATCGTAGGGCCAGCGCGAGGCAGTAATGGAAGCATCTACCAGCTCATCGCTGAGCAGCCCTCCAACTGCCACAAAGGCGCCGTAGGCGCACTCGGAATCGCCGACGGTACTGTTCGTTAGCAGCTGCGCGAATGCGGGGTCCTGCAGCATCTTCGAGTCTATCTTGTCCGGCGCGGTAACGTTGAGGGCATCCTGAACGGTGTTACACGCCACGATCGGTCCGGCCATGGCGGCAGCCGTGAGCCATCCCGCGATGGTCCGCGAGCCTCGCCGCCAGCGGCGAATGAATGTCATCGTCATTGTCAGAAGGTGAGATTGAGGGTGGTCGTGTACTGGCGAAGCTGCGGTAGAACCGCCTGCTCCCATTGTGCAGCACCGCGCGTGCCGCCCTGGAATGACGCCTCGGGCTCCAGCCCGGGGTAGTTGGTCCACGTATGCAGGTTGCGTCCAGCAATGGTGAGCGATGCCCCGCCCACGCGCAGGTTACGGAGCAGCGACTCTGGCACGGTCCACGTCAGCGATAGCTCACGCAGCTTCGCGAAGCTCGCATCCTCGATGACGGCACTTGGCGCGTTCGTCCCGAGCGTGTACGCGCCCACCACTGATGGAGAGAACTCCGCCGGGTAGAAGTTTGCACGACACTGCCGGAAGATCTGGCAGCGCACCCGTTCATCGCCGTTCAACTTCTTGTAGCCGGTCTTGTAGTCTATGAGGCCCGCGACGCGAAAGTTGGTCAGGAACCGGATGCCGGTTCCGAACGACCCTTCGACGTTGGGCAGGCTCCGACCCAGATACACATTGGGAGCGCTGGAGCACGCCACCGTTCCGCCCTTGCCGTCTTCGCAAAGGATGTTCGTCACCTTGCCCGTTACGGGATCCAGAGTTGAGTTGACCACCTTTGGGGCGAACCACGAGAACAACGGGTAGCCAACCCGATTCTGAACGTAGGATGATGCCTGCAGAAATTGATTGCCGCCGAGGTTGTCAACCTTGTTGGAGTTTGTCGCCACGTTGTATGTCACATCCCACGACACTGCACCAGTCTGGATCGGCGTTGCGCGAAGTGCGAGCTCCACTCCGTGGCGCGTGATGCGACCAGCGTTTATGTACTCCGCGTTGGCGCCGAACCCTGTCGATGGAGACACTGGAACCTGCAATATCTCGTTCTTGGTGCCGCCGTTGTAGTACGTGAACTCCATTCCCGCACGGTCATTGAGGAAGCTGGCGTCCAGACCGACCTCGGTCTCGTACCCGCGCTCGGGCTGCAGGTTTGGATTTCCGATCGTGCTCGGCGTTACACCGGTCGCGGTCGTAGAGTACGATTGAATGCTAACGAACAGCGGAGGTGCCTCACCAGACTGCCCATATGCACCGCGAAGCTTGAGTTGCGACACGAAAGGCAGCTTGAAGAACGGTTCATCACTCAACACGTAGGACAGGCTAACGTGAGGATAGACGACGTTCTTGAAGTTGGAGCCGAACGAGCTGTTCTGGTCAGATCGCACTCCGGCCGACAGGAACAGACGGTCTTTCCAGGCCAGCTCTTCCTGACCCAGAACACCGAGCGAGTTGTTGTCCCGCGTGTACTCGTAGGCGGACAGCCCAGCCGTCGTGGAGCTCAGTGCCGTGAGGCCAGGCGCGGGGAAGTCACTACCAGAGCCTCCAGCGAAGCGCGAGTTGCGAAGGTAGAAATCGCCTCCGACAGTGGTGCTGGATTGAAGCGACGCGGATAGCGGCGCCTTGAACGTCGCATGATAGCTCGTCGACGTGGTCGTGTTATCACGGAATCCGACGTTCTTGTAGCCGGAGTCAGCGTCGGTTCCGAAGAAATATGACAGGTTATAGTTCACACCCGCCAGCTCATCGTTCTGCTCGTGAGCGTAGTCGGTCCCCACAATTAGTTGCTGCGTGAACCACTTGGTCGGTGTATGTGTTACCTGTATGCTCCCCGTGAAGCGATTGAAGAGCTGGTCAAAGTGATACTCCTGGTAATATGCCTCGGGCGTACCGCTCTCAAACCCTCCCTTTGGAGTGCCCAGAGATGCAGGCGTCGCATAAAAGCCGGAGAACATCACTCCGCCGCACCCGGCCTCGCAGCTCAGGTTTGTTGTTCCTCGTACATAACCGCCGCTGGCAGTGATGTCGAGCGTCTTATTCGGCGTGACATGTACGTTGCCGCGACCGCCGTACTGGATCTGCGCGTTGGTCGGCTCCACCCCCTGATCACTGTGGGTGTTGCCACTCAGATAATACTGGATCGTGGGCGAGCCCCCGCTCACGGCCAGCGTGTTCTCGTTGATCCGACCATCGCGGAAGAGCGGAAGACCCGAGTCCGCGCGAACCTGCGCAATGTTCTCGCTCACTATCTGACCGTTGACCTTGCCGTAATTCGTCGGAAAGCGACCGATCACGTCGGCGAAGAACGCCTTGCCTTGCTTGGTCGAGAAATCCCACCGGGTCTTGCCCTGAGCACCACGCTTGGTAATGATCTGGATCACTCCGTTGACAGCTTCGGTGCCGTACAACGCTGTTGCCGCCGGCCCGCGCACGATCTCCATACTCTCGATGGTGTTGGGATCAAGATCATTCCAACGCGATGTCGTGCTGGCACCGAATGACTGGTTGGCGGGGCCTGTCCCCTGAGAGTTGTCGACGCGGACTCCATCGACATAGATCAAGGGCTGGTTCGATAGCGAAAGACTGGAACCGCCGCGAATTCGAACCGTTGCACCGGAGCCTACCACGCCTGAGTTCTGCAGCACGGTCACGCCAGGGGCACGGCCGTTGATCAGGCCCTGAACGTCCTGAACTGGCTGCGTCCGGACGACAGCTGCCGCGTCGATCTGCGCCACCGACACGCCCAGCTCGCGCTTGGCCACCGGCCCCGTTGTGCCGGTGACAACAACGCTGTTCAGGGACACCAGGCTCTCACGCAGTCGGAGGCGAATATTTGCCTCACCGATCCGCACCCGACGCTCGAGCGGCGCGAAGCCGATCCGGCGAACTACCAGCGTCACGCTGTCACCCGCCAGCCCCGTGATCCGGAATTGTCCCGAGACGTCTGTCGATGCACCCCGCGCACCCGCCGTAATCTGAACTCCCGCCAGTGGTCCACCAGACGATTCCACGACGACGCTGCCGCTGACCGTGCCGGCCTGCTGAGCGTATAGCCCCGGAGCGATGAGCGCCGTACCCAACAGTGCGCCTCCCGCCCAGAGACCGCTGACACCGAGTCCTACCCTACACGAACGTAAAAACGATCGCATTACGTCCTCCTCCACCTTGCAATTTGAGCTATCACGTGCTGCACCCGACGGCGCGCCACGGCACCTGGAAAACCAGGATGCGCAAACTTGCGCGGTGTCCTCACGATGCGCTAGAAGCGGAAAGCGCCGCCCAGCGGAATAGCCGGGCGACGCTTCCAATAATCGCTGCAGCAACATTGCTAGCGACACACGTTGATGGCGGGCGCTCCTCGCCCACACGCCAGAACCGCTACTCGAAGGCGCTCAGCCCCGTCACCGCCTGACCTACGATGAGGGTGTGGATATCGTGCGTTCCCTCGTACGTGTACACGCTCTCCAGGTTCGCCATGTGCCGCATCGCTCCGTACTCGGCCAGGATGCCGTTGCCCCCAAGGATCCGCCGAGCCTCACGCGCGATGTCACAGGCGACGTCCACGTTATTGCGTTTTGCGAGCGAGACCTGCTGCGGCGTGAACGTCCCCTTGTCCTTCATGCGTCCCAGATGCAGCACCAGTAATCGACCCTTAACGATCTCCGTCACCATCGTGGCCAGCCGTTCCTGCTGCAGTTGGAAACCACCGATCGGGCGTCCGAACATCACGCGGTTGCCGGCATACGCCAGCGCTTCCTCGTAGCAGTACATCGCCGCGCCCATTGCGCCCCACGCAATGCCGTAACGCGCTTGCGTGAGACACATCAGCGGGCTCTTCAGAGCGCCCGACTTTGGCAGCAGCGCGTTGGCGTCTACGTGCACGTCCTGCATCACCAGCTCCGATGTATCGGACGCGCGCAACGACAGCTTTCCCTTCTGATTCTTGGCGGTGAAGCCGGCCGTCGACGTCGGTACCACGAAGCCGCGGATCGAGTGACCGTCGGTGTCACCGTCCTCGGTCTTGGCCCAGATGATAGCCACGTGTGCCGTTGACCCGTTGGTGATCCACATCTTGGCACCGTTCAGGATCCAGGATCCGTCACCCTGCTCGCGGGCACTCGTGATCATACCGGCCGGGTTGGAGCCGTAGTCGGGCTCCGTCAGACCAAAGCAGCCGATCGTCTCCCCCCGCGCCATGGGCGGCAGCAGTCGCTTTTTCTGCTCCTCCGATCCGAATGCGAATACCGGGTACATCACCAGCGCGCCCTGAACCGATGCGAACGACCGCACACCCGAATCGCCGCGCTCCAGCTCCTGCATGATGAGGCCGTAGGCAACGTTGTTCAGCCCCGCGCAGCCGTACTCTTCTGGCAGGTTGGCGCCGAACATTCCCAGTTCGGCCATCGGTTTGATCAGCTCGGTGGGAAAGCGCCCTTCCACGTACGCGTCGCCAATGATCGGAAGCACCCGATCGTTCACAAACGCGCGGACCGAATCTCGGACCGCGCGCTCGTCCTCGGCTAGGAGGGAATCAATGTCGTAGAAATCAAGAGGATTGGTCGGCATTCCGAAAGATACCGCCCCCGCCCCGGACCGCCTACCGTCTACCCGCGTCTACCGGTTGTCCAGCAGTTCGCCACCTGAGATCTGGCGCTCCTCTCCAACGTTGGGGCGCGTTCCGGTCAGCATCCCCTTGGCTACTTCAAACAGTACCACGGGACGCGGCTTGTTAACCACCATGTACTCCACGCTGTCGGCATCGACCATGATGAGCCCGATGCGCGGGTCATCGGGGCCGCCGTCACGATTGCCGCCCTCGTCGCCGAACCAGGCTTTCCAGTCTGGACGGTACAGCTCCTTGATCTTGGCCTTGCTCTTGGACACCCGAGCCGTCCCCGCGACAGAAACCCATTCACGGGTCCTGTCACGATAGTACGACACGTTCACGTGCGAATCGTTCTCGAGCTCCTCGAGCTTATGCGATTCGACGTCGGTCACGAAGTACAGGTCAGCACCTGGGATCCGCTTCTGGGTCGCCATCGGTCTGCTCACCATGGACCCATCCGCGCGCCGTGTAGTGAACATGGCGATCTCTATTCCGTCGACCAGCTTGTACAGCTCGTCGATCTTTTTCTCGGTCGTAGTCATGGCTCTGTGCGGTGCATGGCACGTGCCGCCAACCGCGGTTGGGAGCTGCGCGCCGCTGAACGAGTTGCGCGAGCACTGATCCCCACCTCCCGTGCCTTACGCCTGAACGACCGGCCATGGTCCAGCGCATGGCCGTTCTCAGCCTGCCACTGGTGCACCATCTCGTGTACAAACGTGTGCAGCACATCGTCCCAAGGATCACGCTCGATGTGCTTGCGCGATATCGCTATCTCGGCCGAAAGACCGTTGCCAGCTGCCATGTAGTGACCCAGGCGATTCTTCATTCGCCTCGAAATCCTTATGTGCACATCCTTGAGGTCGCCACCAAACAGCGCCGTATTGTACTCGCCATGGGCCGTGGCCAGCAGCTCCACGAACGCAACGTCGTCCCGATGCGTTCTCTCACTCCGCCGCGAATTCTCCTTGGGCGGACTCCTGCCCGGGCCGTTGGTCGGCCGTGTTGGAGACGCTACGCGGGGGCGCGATGTAGTTGGCGTACTTGATGCCGCCGGGGCGTCCCGTGCATCCTGAGCGTCAAACAGATCGCACTGGGTCCAGAGCCACCGTAGCCGCTCCAGCCGGAGCTTCTCCTTCAGCGATCGAAGCAACGCTCCTTCCCGGGCACGAAATCGCCCTCTCCATTCCACACTCGCGTCGTCACCGTGATACTCCGGGTCTCTACCGATATGACGTTGTACGACGATGGCCTGCCGCCGCGCGACCGATTGGACACGGTCCCGGCGGTCGATACGATCACCCCTTTACGGGTGTGCTCGACATAGTTCACGGCCTCCTCATGATCGTGACCGCACAGAACCAGCTCCACACCCATGGCGCCGAAGGTGCTCAGGATGCGCGGTGTGTGTTTCAATCCATACCGCTGCGACAGCTGGCCAGCAACGGGATTGTGGTGCATCACTATCACCCTGGCGTCGCCCGCTGGCGCACGTTCCAGCTTTCGGCGCACATCCACCAGTTGCGCCGGCGTGACATCGCCCAGGATGGAGATGTCGCGCGGATTGGGAGTGAGCGTTCGCCGCGTGACACCGTGCGCGGTATTGATGCCGACGAAGTACACCCCCGGAACTTCCAGCGTCGGTTCCAAATCTTGCGAGATGTACTTACGATACTTCTCGTACACGCGAGCTTTATTGCCCGCGCCGAGTGGTGCATACCACCACGCGACGTCATGATTTCCGGCCACGGTAATTACCGGGACGCGCTTGCGCGCCTCACGCAGGAACACGGCGGCACGCTGAAACTCACCGGCGCGAGCGCGCTGCGAGAAATCGCCCGACACGGCCACCACGTCGAACTCGTCGCGCTGGATCGCCGCTTCGATCGCGTCAATCTGTTCAAGAACGGCCGGCCAGCCAAAATGTAGGTCGGAAACGTGCAGGATTCTGGTCACGTTGGAAGGCTACCGAGACGAAGTCAGTTCGCCTGCGGAGCGACAAGATCTGCGAGCCTGGAGCCGATGTCAGCGGCGATGGCGGGCGAGAATTTAGTCGTCTGCATCCCGGTGACATCCCCAGCCCACTGAACCTGAGACCTGCGCGCGTCGATCACCACAACGTGCAACGTCGCGCGCCCCGTACTGCGACCTCCAGTGGTTCGTACCTCCACTGGCACCATCACGTAGCGCGCCTCAGTGAGCGCCGCTAGCGAGCGGAGTTGCGAGGCAAGCGGTTCACTCAGCTGCCACGCATCCGACTTCGCCCCCGAGCGAAGCTGGTTGGCAGCCAACGCATGCGGATCGGGCGCATAGCCGAAGTTGCGTGCGGCGGAGCGCGAAATGTCCGCCGCAAACTTCCACTGAGTACCCAGCCCGCGCTCACTCAGAGCGAACGTTATCTCATCATCCATGGTGGCCAGGTACTCCCGACTCGACGGAGCCATCGCGGACCAGCCCATAGAGTCTGAGAAAGTCATGTACTGCACGGGAAGCACCAACATGTGCTCGGCGGCGAGCCGTTCCAGCGGCCTGGCTGGCACTGTCTTCTGCGCGTCCAGGTGAGACGCGGGATAAGACGCGGAGAGTAGTCCAACGATCAGCGTGAGCGATACGAACTTCATTGCAGAAAAGCTAATCTGTGGCCTATTTCACCGCCCGATCGACCCAACATGCGTAACACTTGCACGATCTCCCTTGCGCTCGTCACCGCCTCGATTGCGGCGCCTACCGCAGCACTCCGGGCACAGCGACCAGGCACTGACTCGGCCACTGCAATCTCGGCGAGCGGCTTCGATTTCACCATAAAGAACATCATGCGCGGCCCCGAATTGTATGGCCGCCCGCCGGAGGACGTTCGCTGGTCTGCGGACAACAAGTGGATCTACTTCAGCTGGGTAGAGCCGGGCAAGGATTGGCGCGAGCAGCCGGCGCCGTATCGCGTCCGCGCGGTCCCCGGTGCCCGCCCAGAGCGGATCACGCTGATCCAGCGTGACTCGGCCGCCGCGTACAGTTCCCAAGGAAGCCTGTCGCCGGACCGGCGTCGCGCGGCGGTCGCGGCCGGCGGCGACATCTACGTCGTGGACTACCGCAATGGCTCCGCGCGCCGGCTGACGCGAACAGCGGCACGTGAATCGTCGCCGGTGTTCAGTGCAGACGGCAAGACGGTCTTTTTCGTACGCGACGACAACGCGTACGGTGTTGATCTCGCAACAGGATTGACCACCCAACTCACTGATCTGCGCACGGGCATCGCCCCCGCCGACACCATGCCCAAGTCGGCGCAACGCACCCGCCTCGCGGAGCAGCAGAAAGACCTTTTCGATGCGATTCGTGATAGGATGCACAGTGACAGCGTGGCCAAAGCGGAGATCAGGCTCCTCGATTCACTTCGCTCGCCCCGAGCGATATACGTGGGGAAGGACCGCCAGATCCAATCTGTGCACGTGTCGCCCGATGGGCGTAGCGCAGTCGTTATTCTCCGCACCCCTTCCAAGGGAACGCCGGTCGAGGTCCCGTTCTGGGTTACGGAATCCGGCTACACAGACCCGCATAAGAGCCGCACCAAAGTGGGAGACGCACAGTCGCGCGCGGAGCTGTTGTACGTCTCGCTCCACAATAGCACGACGAGCAAGCCGCACCTTTTTTCCACCGATTCGCTCGCGAGCTACATCGCCTTCCAGGGATGGAACAGCTCCGGCACCGACGCAATCCTGTACGCGTTCAGACCGGACAACAAGGAGCGCATTCTCTACAGCATCTCCTCGGCCGACGGCTCGCTGCATGTGATCGAGAGCCTGCGCGACACTGCGTGGGTGGGCGGCCCGTGCTCTACCTGCGCCGGTTGGTACGATGCTGGCAGGCACATCTGGTACGTCTCCGAAGCAACGGGCTTCGCGCAGTTGTACAGCGCCACGGTGCGCGGTGGCGACACACGCCCCCTCACGTCGGGAAAGTGGGAAGTCAGAGATGCCAGCCTGTCGCTCGACGGCCGCACATTTTACCTCACCACGAACGAATTGTCACCATTCGAGGAACAGTTCTACAGTCTACCGGTAGCCGGCGGCGCGATGACGCGCGTCACCCGCAGCTCCGGGCGCCACACTGTAACTGTGTCTCCCAACGGCCGACTTCTGGCAGACGTGTACTCGTACGTCAATCGACCGCCGGACCTGCACCTGATGGCCAACACACCGGGCGCGCCGGAAGCGCAACTGACGCGCTCGCCAAGTGATGAGTGGCTACGGATGAAGTGGTTGGCTCCGCAGATTGTGATGGTCCCCGCATCCGACGGCGCAAAGGTCCCGGCTCACATCTACCGCCCGGAAGACGTTGGCGCCACTTCCAACGGCGCCGCCGTGATCTTCGTGCACGGAGCCGGCTACCTGCACAACGTGGGGAACTTCTGGTCCGAGTATCCGCGCGAGTACATGTTCAACCAATTCCTCGCGCACCACGGTTACGTGGTAATCGATGCCGATTACCGAGCGTCGGACGGCTACGGCCGCGATTGGCGCACCGCGATTTACCGCTGGATGGGTGGACGCGACCTGCAGGACGAAGTGGACGTTTCCCGGTATCTCACAGCGACATACCGCATTCCGCCCACCAGAATCGGAATCTACGGCGGCAGCTATGGCGGCTTCATGACGCTTATGGCGTTATTCACCGCGCCGGACTACTTCGGTGCTGGCGCCGCGCTGCGTAGTGTCACCGACTGGGCGCACTACAACAACGGCTACACCTCCCAGATTCTCAATCTGCCCCAGAACGACACTGTCGCATATCGCCGGTCATCGCCAATCTACTTCGCGTCCGGCCTGCGCGGACCGCTGCTCATGGCGCACGGAATGGTCGACACCAATGTCAATTACCAGGACATCGTGCGCATCACCGAGCGGCTCATCGAGCTCGGCAAGGCCAACTGGGAACTGGCATCGTACCCAGTCGAGGATCACGGCTTTGTTCGCCCCACCTCTTGGACCGACGAGTACACGCGCATCTTCAACCTGTTTCAACGCACGGTCGGGAAGAGCGCCGCAGCAACCAGCCCGGACTCAGAGTGACCGCAGAGTGACCTCAGCGTGACCGCTGCTGCGCCTGCGGAATCACACGGATCTCCGAGTTGTCGCCGATTGTCAACGCGCCACACACTCCCTCCACCACGGTATCGCTCCCCACGAGGGAGTACATCAGCGTCGAATCCGTCACGGTAGAACGCGTCTCGATGATCGTGTTGGAGAGCGTGGAGCCAGTAATGTTACTCCCCGCACCGACCGACACGTTGGGGCCGACGATCGAGTTGCGTATCGCGACGTTCTCCTCGACAAACACGGGGTCGATGATGGTACAGTTGTCGCAGTTCTCCGGAGCGCGCGTGTGGCCGCGGTCCAGCATCGCACGATTGGTCTCCAGCAGCGTCTCCAACTTACCGGCGTCGTACCACCCCTCGACATCGATCACCTTGAGCTTGGCACCGTGGTCGATCATGTACTGGAACGCGTCGGTCAGATACCACTCGCCCTTGTTGGCCGGGTGCGCCAGTACGTGGTCGATCCCCTCGAACAACAGCTTCCAGTTCTTGATGTAGTACAGCCCGATGTTGGCGCGCTTGGAAATGGGCGTGGAAGGCTTCTCGACGATCTTGGTCATGTATCCAGACTCATCGGTGACGACCACGCCAAAGCGCTGGTAGTCCTCCACTTCCTTGGTCCAGATGATCCCGTCGGCCTCACTCGAACCAATTATCGAGAGGTCGGCGTCGAAGATCGTGTCCACAAAGATGATCAGCACCGGTTGATCCACATACTCGCGAGCGAGCGCCACAGCTCCAGCTGTCCCGTCCTGCACCTTCTGCTCGACGAACACCGACGGTCTGTCTATCGCGCTGCGCGCGAACGCCTCGACCTTTTCCTTTAGATGACCCGTGATATAGATGATCTGCTCCACATCGGGGAGCTTCTGCACATCATCCAGCACGTACTGCATCACCGGTTTTCCGGCGACACGCAGCATCGGCTTCGGCGTGACGTGTGTGTGCGGACGAAGCCGCGTTCCCTTCCCGGCGAGTGGGATGATCACCTTCACGGATTACCTCTTGAGTAGCATTCGACACGGCAGGGGCCGAGCCGTACAGGTATGTGTAGCACGGGCCATGCCGGCCTTCGGCGTGCCGTTTAGAGTGCTGTTACGCTGCTTCTGTGCCGCTTATCCCGCTTATGGCGCGCTCGTTCCCTCACGCCCATACCTGTCGCTCAACCGCACCACGTCGTCCAGGTGAGGCGTCGAGGCTTCCAGAATGTCACAGTCTGTCACAGCCTCCATCTGGTGCACCGTTCCCGGTTCATTGCGGAACGAGTCGCCCGCCCGTAATGCAACCTCGACAAGCGCATCCCCCTCGCCCACGCGATAGATCATCTCACCACTTAACAGATGGATCGTCTCGTCCTTCTGATTGTGATACTGTACTGATAGCGCCTGCCCCGCCTTCACGTGCAATACCTTACCGACGTACAGAGGCGTGTGCGCCCAGATCACTTCGTGCCCCCAGGGCTTCTGGACAATTCGGACTTCCTGTTTTCCACTCATCGCCGCACCAGTCCCATTCACTCAGGCAGAAACGCGCATGCGCGTCGCCAACTTGTTCAGTCTGCGGCGAACTGATCCGTCCATCACGGTGTCTCCAATCCGGACGATTATTCCGCCCATGATCGCGCCGTCCACGGTGACGTGTGGTACCACCGTCTTGCCGAGCGCACGCGAAAGCTGCTCTCCAACTTTCCCCGTTTCGTTAGCGTCCATCGCCACAGCTACCGTGACATCGGCGTGCACTCGCCCCTCGGCCGCGTCCACCAGGTTGCTGTACTCGGTAGCGATTACTGGGATCAACATCTGACGGCGATTGTGCACCACAGCTTGAAGAAAGCGCAGGAACACGCGCGGGACCCTGTCGCCGAACGCCTTCGACAGAATTTCGTTTTTTTCCTCATAGGATACGCGCGGCGAATCGAGAAACCGGTGTACCGTCAGGTCATTCGTGATCGCGTTGGCCACGTCACGGATCATCCCGCCAAAACCTTCTCTGTTCTCCGCCTTCGTGGCGAGAGTCAGCAGCGCCTCAGCGTAGTTACGCGCTATGGTCGCCTCGCGCACTAGACGCCCGCCTTCGGTGCAATCTTATCGTTCGGAATCGAGGCGAGAAAGCTCTCGACCAGCTGACGGTTGGTCTGATTGTCAAGATTCTTGGCTATCACGCGCGACGCACCGGCAATCGCTAGATCCACCGCCTCGCGACGCAGATCCGCAATCGCGCGGTCACGCTCGGCGCCGATCTCACGCCGCGCACGCTCCAGGAGCTCCGCCTGCTGCGTCTGTGTCTGCTCAAACATCTCCGCACGCACTCGCTCACCCGCTGAACGTGAATCAGAAATGATCTTCTGCGCCTCGTCACGCGCTGAGGCGATCTGCTCGCGCTGATCCGCTAATAGACGGCCGGTCTCCTCGCGATCACGCTGCGCTGCGTCAATCGCTTCCTGCAGCGCCTGCTCGCGAGCACGAACAGCCTCCGTGATCTTGGGAAACGCGTAGCGCGACAGGATGAACCAGACCGCAATGAAAATGAGCAGCGTCCACACCATCAACCCGGCGTTGGGGTCAAGCAGAGACGAGCCGTTGGCTGCCTCGGGCGCGGATCCTTGAAGCAACAGAATCAGGTGCATGAACAATCTCAGTAATTATGGCGGACGGACGCCATCGGCAGTGCCGACACCACCCGCCCGCGCACGGGTTTAGAACTTCTTAAGATCTGCTTAGAACTTCAGGACAACGAGAAGTGCAACGACGACGGCGAACAGAGCAACACCCTCAACGAGTGCCGCGAGAATGATGGCCGCGCCCTGAATCGTACCCGCCGCTTCCGGCTGACGCGCCATCCCTTCGGTCGCGCCGCGGCCGATAAAACCGATGCCGATGCCTGCGCCAATCGTGGCCAGACCGGCACCCAATGCCGCACCCAACATGGCGCTGCCACCCGAGGCGGCGCGCATCATGTTGACATCTGTTGCTGCCTGCAAAAGAGGAAACACTGTCATTGCAATCTCCAAAAAATTGATCCTGCCGAATTAATGCGCCTCGGCGCCGCGCCGCCCGTCAGCGGGACACTGTTCCATCAAATGTCCCAACAGGCTTCCCGGTCAATGCCGGTACAATCAATTACCGTATGCCTTATGTCTACTTACGCCTAGTGTGCAGCGGAGCGAATCTGGCCGATGAAGACGGCCGCAAGCAGTGCGAACACGTATGCCTGCAGGAACGCGACGAACACTTCCAGCAGCATGATGCCAATCGCCATCAGAAACGGGCCGGGAATGATCCAGTAGCTACCGAACGTGAAGATAAGCCCGATCAGCGCAAGCACGATCACGTGGCCCGCCGTCATGTTCGCGAACAAACGGATCATCAGCGCGAACGGCTTCGTGAACTTTCCGACAATTTCCACCGGGGTCATGATGAGCGTCATGAAGCTCTTCATCGGCAGTGACATCCCCTTGGGCCAGTAGACGATCGTCCCCAGATAGTCCTTGCCCAGAGTGCGCATGCCGGCGACCTCAACCACCACGAAGGTGATGAACGCAAGCGTCGCCGTCACGGCGATATTCCCAGTCGCCGTCGAGCCGTACGGCAGCAAGCCCAGCAGGTTCGCGAACAGGATGAAGAAGAAGAGACTCAGCACAAACGGGACGTACTTCTCACCGTGCGCACCAACGTTGCGCAGCACTACCTCGTCGCGCAGGTACAATACCATCGCTTCCATGCCATTCGCGAAGCCCTTGGGAGCGGCTCCCGTTCGCGCGTTCCGCGCGTGACCGCGCGCCGCCCACAGCAGCGTCGCGACCACTACAACGGCCGAGATCAACAGCCACACCACGTGCCGCGTCGGAGACAGATCCAGAGTGAGCCGCCCGATGTGGTACGGCGTCCACCGCGGCAGCTCGACCTCACACATGAAGCCGGTACGGAAGCACGGATAGTCCAGCACGTGCGAATCCGTGATGTGCGGCATGATCAGATCAGACGGCGCTAGCATTACTTGGGCACTCGCTGTAGTAGGAGAGATTCGATCAGAGTTGTAACAAAGAAAAACGCGGCTAGCGAAAGCAGCGCGGGAGCCAGCGGCAGCCCTAGTACTCGATCCGCGAAAAAGGCGTAGCCTACCAACACAACCAAGCGCAACAGCGCACCAAGGCCCCAAGCGGTTAGCCAGCTTCGGCGCCCCTGAGTATGCGCCAGACCAAATGCGAGACCCTGCACCACCGCCCCAACACTCAAGCTCCAGATCAGAGCCCGCGTCAAAGCACCTCTCTAAACACCCGTCCAAACACCATTCAGCGCCCGCGTCCCTTCATTGTGGGATCGCTCATCACGCGGCGATACATACTATAGAAAGTGCCACCCGCCCCTACGAACACACCGATAATCAAGAACAATGGACGCGATCCCATGTACCTGTCCACCCAGCTACCAGCGTAGGCAAACAGCAGGATCGCAACCACAAACTGGATGCCGAAGCCCGCGTACGTCGCCGGTGACCCGCCAGATGGCTGTTGTGGCACAGATGAGAAATTTAACGAGCTTGTGAAAAAAGTTGCAAGGTGCGTCCCCCGGGGGGACGCACCGTAGGGGCGACCGGCGGTCACCCACGTACTCAAACATGAACGACGGCCGGCTTCCACGGTCGCCCCCACCGAGAGTGTGCCGGATCCGGGAAGCCAGCCCATGCCCGTCGGATCCGAAGCGTGCAAGTCTCCATTTGTGATCCCGCCCTAACTGCCGATGCTTGAATAGGTTAGGCGCAGTCTTTTGGCTTGCATACGCGTCTTCCGGTTGATAACTTGGTCACTCGCGACGCCTCGTTGTTAGCCGCCGCTCTCCCGTCGCTCCTGGCATGGAAAACCGCCTCGTCATCACATCCCTCTGCGCCGCCGCACTCGTATATGCGTGCGGACCGTGGATCCATTCGCAGAGCGGCGCCCAAGCGCCGCTGGCTGTGGCGCTCGCCAGTAGCTCCAAGCAGCCACGCAGCCAGTCCAAGCGCACAGCGGGCTCCGTAGTCGCGACCACGCTCGACGTGGTACCCATCGGCGGCAGAGTCGCCCTCGCGCTTCGGGTGACGAACAACACTCCCAAGACCGTCGAGCTACGCTTCCCGAATGGTCGCACGCACGACTTCGCCATCCTGGACTCGCACGGCAAGACCGTATGGCGATGGAGCGCCGGACGCCTCTTCACCCAGACGATGCAGAGCAAGGCCGTGAAATCTCGCGACACCATGACGATGGAGGACAGTTGGGACGCGAGCGGTGCACACGGTGCATACACGGCCGTGGCCCTTCTCGCGACTGACACCCACCCGGTCGAACGGCGCGTAGACTTCATGCTCCCGTGACCCGCCTGAGTGCCGCCCGATCACGAGCGGCACTCAGTTCGGTGACTAACTCGGTCGCTACGTTCATAGCTACCGCCTGCACCATCGCTGCCGTCGTCACCATCAGTAGCCTTGGCGCATGTCGCCTCAACTCCATACGCGGCGGCTCGGCCGGATCCACTACCGTACAGCACCTGCGCGTCGCGCGCGAACAGCGCAGCTACCGGTTGCACCTCCCCGCTCGGTTCGACACCAGCCACAGCTCACCGCTAGTCATCGTTCTTCACGGGCATGGGGAGAGCGCTGAGAATTTCGAGAAGTACACCGGGATGAGCGAGAAGGCCGACGCCGAAGGCTTCATTGCCGTCTACCCTCAGGCGCTTGGCGATCCGAGTGACTGGCACACCGCCGTCGACGGGAGCGGCAAGAGGGACGACATCGCCTTCGTTCGCGCCATAATCGAGGTTCTGTCCCGGAAGTACCACATCGATTCACGACGGATCTACGCGGCTGGACACTCTAACGGCGGCTTCATGACCTACCGCCTCGCATCCACTCTGTCGGACAGGATCGCGGCCATAGGTGTAACTGCTGGATCGATCGGCATGATCGACGAACGAGGCGACACGCTTCGCATCGCACCGCCGGTTTACCCGGTGGCGGTGATCCACTTCCATGGACTTGCCGACCCGTCGGTCCCATACGGCGGAGGGGCGGAGTCGGACGGCCCCGACAACATCGTCTCCGTTCCAAACACAATCCGTTTCTGGGTAACAGCGGACCACTGCCCTTCGGCGCCGTCGAGCCGCTCAGTCTCTGAGAACCGGAACGTCATCACTGAGCGATACGAGCCGTGCGCGGCCGGGACAGCGGTGGTTCTCTGCACCATCGTGGACGGCACCCACCGCTGGCCTGGCGACGAAGTCCCCTGGTGGACCTTCCCTGGACGCGAGGTCAGCGACGTAGACGCGACCGATCGGATGTGGGACTTCTTCGCCGCACACCCCAAGCGATCCCCCGCCGCTACCGCCGCGGCAGTCCACACCCTTCAGTCCCCGGCGCCTGCGGCGCCGCCCTTGCGTATGGATCTCCCCAAGCAGCAATAGCTACATGGACTAAATGAACCACAAGGGGATCCACACATGACTGACGAGCAGCGCAAGCACATAGAGAAACGACTTCTGGAAGAGCGTGCCGGAGCCACCGACCTACTGGCCCGCTACGCTACACAGCATGAGAACGCGGATGACCTGCAGGATGAGGCCGGCGATCTCACCAACATGCCCCTGCACATGGCCGATCAGGGAACCGACACCATGCAGCAGGAGCTGGACGCCGTGATGGTCGACCGTGAGTCCCGCAACCTGAACGAGATAGACGCCGCCCTGGAGCGCCTATACCACAATCCGGAGACCTTCGGCGTTTGCGAGCGTACAGGCAACGAGATTCCGTTCGAGCGCCTGGACATCGTCCCATGGACGCGCACCTGCTGATCGGCCCGAAGCGCCCTGAACATAGAAACCCCTCCGCCCGATCCACCGTGGGAACTACACCCGTTAGTTAATCACCGGTTGCGACTTTTCCGGTGACGAATAACCTTACGTTTCCTGCGGCTTCAACCCAAGGGGGACATCTATGGTCGTTCTACACGCATTGGGCGAATGCGTAATTCGGACCGCCGTGGCAACGATCACTCCGCGCGCCCATATTGGCTTCGCGCTGGCAACGCGGCTGATCGCGGAGCGCGGAAGGCGCGTTTCACGTCAGGCATTGCTGGCGCTCTTCTGGCCGGCGTCGCCGGCATCAGCGGCCACGCATGCGCTGAGCGAGGCGCTACACAAGCTCAGGGTTAAGGGGTTCCCCGTCCGTGCCGACGATAGCAATTGCGTGTGGGTAGCGCGTGAGGCCGCATCTACAGACATCGAGCGACTCACCACCGAGCCGCCCCACGCACTGATCGATCGTGATCTGACCATCCTCCCGGGATATTCGCCCACTGTTTCGCCCGGGTTCGACGACTGGCTGGATGACTGGCGTGTCGAGCTACGCCATCACCTCGTGGCAGGACTGGCCAACGCTACGGAGCGCGCCGAAGACCAGGGCGACGGTCGAACGGTCATGCGACTGGCTGAACAGCTGCTCAAGCTAGATCCCGGCAACGAGGCCGCACTCACCGCTACCGCCGGCGCAGTCGAGTCGCTACGCCGAACTACAGCTCAGCGTCGCCGTCCGCTCGGAAGTCCCGCTGGCGACGCGTCAGCGACTGCTATTGAATCGCCAGTTGGCATGGAAGATTCGAACCGGTTCGGAGTGGCCACAATGACTGATCCGCGCATCGTGAGCGAGCGCGTACAGCGAGGTGGATGGGCACTTCCACCAAACGGCTTCCCCGCCGCCCGGGATACTACGCTCGTCGGCCGCGAACCTGACATCGTCTTCGCAACCGAACTGCTCGAAGCGGCTTTGCATGGCAGCGGTGGCGGAGTGCACATCTCCGGCGCTGCCGGCATCGGGAAGAGCCGATTGGTCCGCGCACTGAGCAGCATCGCGCGCGCACACGGCATGGCTGTGGCATCGGTCGCGTGCCAGCCGACCGATCTCATCAGGCCCCTCTCCGTCTTCGTCGACATCGTGCCCAGCGTTCGACTCCTCCCCGGCGCGGCCGGCGCCGCTCCAGCAATGGCACCGTACCTCGATCGGCTCACAAAGCACAACGTGCGCGAGTATGCTGCTGGTGTTGACGCGATCGAGATGGAGCACACGTACGCCAGCATTCAGCACGCGGTCTTCGATCTCCTGGAAGCGGTCTCCGACGAGCAACCGCTCATGCTGGTGGTCGAAAGCGCGCAGTGGTTGGATCAGCTCTCATGGAGCCTCCTGCGCGAGATGTGTGCATGGGCAAGTACCCGGTCGGTGATGTTCGTGTTCACGTCACGCGAGCGCTGGGATGAAGCCGCGTGGGGCGCACCTGGAACGGCTATCAGACCACACGTGCTACCACCGCTATCCGTTGCGGCCGCGGCCGAACACGGCGGCGACTACGCAGACGCCCTCGGGCACGTTCCGCCCGCCGCCCTGATGCAGTGGTGCACATCCGCATGCGAGGGCAATCCATACTTGATGGAGGAGCTGCTCAACCATTGGGTAGCAACGGGCGAGCAGTTTGCGACGCCGCGCTCTCTATCGGCACTGCTGGACGCACGGCTGGAGCGGCTACAACCGGCGGCGTTTAACATGCTGAAGATCTGCGCCGTGATGGGGAAGAACTCCACGCTCGACCGCCTCGAGCGCTTCCTCGATTATGCCCCGTACGACATCTTCGTCGCGCTTGAGGAACTCGGGACCGCTGGCATGCTCGCCACCGAGCGCGACGGTGATGGATCGGGCAACAACCGCGTGCTCTGCCGCCACGATGTGCTGGCGCAGTCAGTGCTCGCCAAGGTCTTCCCCGCATCACTGGAATGGCTGCATCGGCGTGCGGGTGACCTGCTCGAGTCGGAGCTCGAAGGTCCCAATTCTGCGTCGCTCTTATGGGACTGTGCTGGCCACTGGCATGCAGCCGGAAATTCCGTGCGGGCCGTAGAACTCGGCCGGTCCTGTATCGGGCATCTACTGGAGATTGGTCTTGCACACGATGCGGCTGACGCGTGCAAGCGAACGCTTGCCTTCTGCGCTCGTGCGGACGACAAGCTTCAGATCCTGCACACGTTAGCTAGCGTGCTACATCTCACTCGCTCCTGGCCCGAACTGTTCGAAATGATCGATGCTATCCGCACCGATCAGGTCTGTACCCAATCCGAGCCGCCTCGCGATGACTTGGAACTCCTCCGCCTCGATGCCGAATGGCACGCACACCGCGATTGGCGGGTGACGATGGAATCTGCAATGCGCTGGGCCGTCGATGACGCCGCCGCTCCACAGCACCGCGTTCGTGCAGCAATCATCGCGCTGAAGATTGCCACCAACCTCGGTGACTTGGCGGTCATTTCGGACATATACGACGCCGTTGCGCCCATATCAGAGGATCCCGCAGTAACCCGGATCGACCAACTCACACTGAACATGATCTACCATGCAATCTGCGGAGATCACTCTGTTGCCAGGTGCGAAGCACGGGCGTTGCTTGCTTGTTTGGACGCGGAGCCGGGCGAAATAGGGCATCTGTGTGCGCGAACCAACTGCGCCAATGCGCTCTGCCGCGTTGGCGAGTCAGAAGAAGGCGAGCGTGCCTACATAGAGGCTTACGACATAGCGCTGAATTTCCGCGTGTACACAATGGCAGGAGAGATTTGTCAACACCTTGTCAAGACGTATCTGAACGGCAATCGGATGCAAGAAGCGGAAACGTGGGTACATCGCTACATGGGCCTGCAACGGCCCCAAACAGAGCTTTGGCATCAACGGCCGCTCCGTCTGTGCCTCGCTAGAATCGAACTCTGGCGTGGGAATGCAGAATCGGCCGCGTATCTTCTTCACAATGATGGTGAGCCGTTATGGGAAGACCCGGTGCCACTCTTCAGAATGACTGCGCTTGCAACAAAGCTCCAAACGGAGATATGTCGTGATGCAGCACCAGATAGTGTTTGCGGGCTGGTACTGCAAATGGAAACACTTAGCTGCGAGTTGAGGCACGTGGGTGCCCAAGATGTTGAGATGCTTGCACTGTACCGGGGAATGCGGTACGTCGGCCGGCCAGATGAGGCTAAAGCACTACTGTTGATGTATGTCGGACAGGATCGCCGCGACAACCTGCCGTTGGTACCTGGCCTTGCCGCCGAGGTTCAAGCGCTTGGGTACGCTCTCAGCGAGTTAGAGCCAGGCGAAGCTTAGGCACTTCCTGTGTGTGTGGAAGCGACGTGTGCCCTGCATGTTTGAACAGATCCGCGTATCGGGAACTGCTCAAGAGCGTGTCGCAGATAGCGGGGTCAAACTGCCGACCGCGGTGTTTGATCAATTCCGCACGCACCGCCTCAGCATCGAGCGCCTTCCGATACGGACGGTCAGATGTCATTGCATCAACTGTATCGGCGAACATAATGATGCGCGACGCAATTGGAATCTTGTCGCCAGCCAGACCGTCCGGATAACCCGTGCCATCCCAATTTTCGTGGTGGTTCCGCACAGATCCGACCACATCCCGCAGCTGTGATACCCGCGCGACGAGTTCCTCGCTCTTAATCGGATGTGTCTGCATGACCGCGTTCTCTTCCTCCGTCAAACGCCCCGGTTTCTGCAGGATTGGCGCAAACACCTCGTGAATCTTGCCGACATCATGTAGGAGCGCGGCGGTCTCAACACGCTTAACTTCTGAGCTACGGAGACCAACGATCTGTGCTATTATCCGAGCGTTCTCCGAAACCCGTCGTGAATGACCTGACGTATACGGGTCGCGTGCCTCAATCGCGGCAACCATCAATTCAAGCAGCTCCTGGTTCGTCTTCTCTAGGTCGGAGTTGACCTTGTAAAGCTGACGAAGCCCCAGTATAGGAACTGCCGTGACGAGCGCGCCCGGAATACGATAGTGCACATAAACCCAGCCGAGGAACACGATAACGGGCCACGCGAGTAGATCGTACGGGAGGGTCTGCAACGCATTTTCCGACCACAATTCCGCGAAACGGCGTCGCTCACTGAGCGCCACCACACCAGTGACACACGAGTTGTTTACGATTGAGTACGTCAAGAAGAGAAGGAACAGCGGCAAGTATGGGAGCGCCCCCGCGTCAAGCATCGAGCGACCACCAGCGGCCAGATACACGATCGTTGCGAGCGACACAGCCAGAGACTGCTGCGCTATGTTGAACCACTGCTTGATTTTCGGGTACGGTCGAAAGAGCTGAACGATCAATGTGACAACCGCCACTCCAACGATACTCATCCACCCTGGAGCGATCGCAGCCATCGCAAGCAGCGGAACGAACGACACGGTCCCTACGATGGCGCGCCCCAGCGAATACCCCAGAAGCTGAGCTAAGACAGCAATCCCGCCCAAGCATAGCACTGCTTGCGCGTAGCTCCAACTGAACTGGGGGGCACGCAAGAACAACGCAGTTCCGGCCGATGCCGCCGCTATTCCCGTAAAAAGAACGTATGTCCGAACGCAGTCTTTTGCTGTCATTTAATTAGGACCCCCGTCCTCGGCCTTATGCCCACTCCATCGAACCACCACCCGAAACAGCTGCAAAAAACAGCTGGGCTAGGAAATGCATGTTAGCGTCACCTCCTTAAGAGTCAGTCACACCCGCATTCGCGAATGTGCTAAGGCAAAAAAGTTGGCTCCGCTCGTCCTACCGTACTAACGTCTCTACTCCGCTAGACCGGGGACGGGGGTTTGTTGAGAAAAGGTTCTATAAGGCTTCGTTCTTCGTGAACTGCACGTGACGAGAGTTACGATCCATACTCAAGCCATCTATTAGTAGCATCCAACACAGCCAATACGGCAGCCGTTTCAGCACTGTCTATCACTTCGCAGGTTCCGGCAAGCAACCGGACGTTTCGTCCGTACCGCACGGTCACGCCAACGAAGATGAACTTCCTGTCAAAAGCCTCGAACACACGTACGCCTTCGAGGCCAAACTGCCTATCCCTCGCATCCGCATCGCCGATCGCCAGGCACGACGCACGCGCTGCCAGCTCCAGACGAGCGCGGTCACCGTCGACACCGCGAGCCTCTCCGATGAACGAAGTTCCATCCTTCATCAGCGAAACGCGGCACGACACGCCACGCGCACGGGATCCGCGAACCTCAACATCCTCGAAGTAGATGCGGCGACGCGGCCCCTCAAGTCCCGGAGTGGGCGTATAGACCCCTATGCCCTCAGTATCGACACCGTGTCCGCCTTTCCTCGTCGGAATTGTGTGGGCTGCATTGGCGCCGTTAGATCCATTGGCGCCATTCACCCCATTAGCCCCGTTGAATCCCGCCGTAGCGTTAGGCGTGGATGCCGGAGGTGCCGAAGTGGACGTGGACGGCCGGGGCGCCGATGCAGAAGATGGGGTTTCGCTAACCGCCGCCACCGACACGCGCCGATGATCGATCCGCAACCCGAGGTGCGCGAATAACGCGCTCTCGACGTTTCGAACGGTTTGCTTGCCCGGAATCTCGGAGGTCGTCAGGATATGGACTTCCTGAATCGAACCCTCACCATTGTCCACCACTCGCACGGATACAACACCGGGCAAGGTGCGGATTAGCTCTTCGGCCTGCTCCCCTAGTCCAGCCGGGGTTACGAAAGTAGTCACGGCGTCAGTAACAAGAGTATGGCGTCACATGCTGCTAGATGCAGCATACGCAACCGGAATACTTCGGGAGTGATCCACAGGAACTGATCCACACGAGACAGGAGCTATTCCTTCGAGCCCAGTGCGGCACACCCAAAGTGTGGTCCGTTATCCGTTTAGGCAAGAGTCGCGTAGCCATCGGGAATGTCATATTCGCGCAATTTCCGGTACAGCGTTCGCTCTCCGATGCCTAGAAGCTCGGCAGCTCGCCGCCTTTTGCCGCCGGTTTCTCTCAATGCGGCCTGGATCGCGCCCCGCTCTATTTCGGCCATTGTCATCCCCGGCACCACCGTTAGAACGTTGGCCGGAGCGGGGCCCGGCGGCTCCATCGCCGCGGCAAGCGCACGAACGGGTGACTCGCTCGACCGCACATCGAGTGACTCTGGCGCTGGTCGCCGACTAGCGTCGTCAACTCTCCGCCGCAGATCATCGACCTGTAGGCGCAGGTCAACCAGGCTGTGGACTATGAACTCCAGCTCTCGGCCACCGGCCGTAGCCTCGGTCCCGCGCACCGCCATTGGGGACACGTAAACCGGGAGTCGCTGACCCATTCCGTCCCTCACGTCACCCGGAATGTCATCCGCAGTGACCTCTCTACCCGGAGCCAGGACGACCATGCTCTCTATCAGGTTCTTGAGTTGCCGAACATTGCCCGGCCACGCATAGTCGGCCAGAATCTGCATGGCATCGGCGGAGATCCCGTGGAAGGGCCGATCATGTTGAGCAGAAAATTGGCGCACGAACCGGCGCACGAGCAGAGGGATGTCCTGCGGACGCTCCCGCAACGGCGGCAGGTAAATGCTCAGCACGTTGAGCCGGTAGTACAGATCCGAGCGGAAGCGTCCGTCATCCACTAGCTGTTTCAGGGGTTGATTGGTTGCGGCGACCACACGGACGTTCACCTTGATCGGTACGCTCCCACCGACGCGCGTAACCTCACGCTCCTCCAAAACGCGCAGCAGCTTCACCTGCGTGGACTGTGGAACATCGCCAATCTCATCCAGGAAGAGCGTCCCCGAATCCGCCAACTCGAAACGACCGAGCCTTCGCTCAGCCGCTCCCGTGAACGAGCCCTTCTCGTGGCCGAAGAGCTCGCTCTCGAGTAGCGTGTCGGGCAGCGCGCCGACGTTCACAGCGATAAAAGGACGGCCGCGTCGATTGCTGAGCTGATGTATTGCGCGAGCCACCAGCTCCTTTCCGGTACCGCTCTCACCCTGGATCAGGACGGTGCTGGAGACGGGGGCCATTTGCTCCACTCGAACCAGGACCTCGCGAATGGCCTCCGACTGGCCTACGAGTCCAGTCGACTCGGCCAACCGTCTCCGCTCTAGCGCGCGGTTCACTGCATCGAGTAGATCGTCGGGAGCGATTGGCTTGGTGTATACGTCCACAAAGCCGATAGCGCGCAATCGCTCGATGAGCTGCGGATCCGCGACATCGGCCAGTCCTATCACCGCGGTGCCTTCCCATAGCTGCTCGCGCACGACCTGCAGCGTGCCGCGGTCTGCGAGGTTGCCCGTCAGCACGATCAGCTCGGGATGTGCCCGGGCGATCTCGCCGTGGAGGTTGTCGACCGGCGACACGACGGTAGTGCTCACACCCGAGGCCTCGAGCATCGCATTGAGCCGGACGGCGGGCTCGATGTCCACCAACGTGATGAGCACGCTCGCCCCGGTATTACGTGCCATCATACCGAGCCATCGTGCTCGCGTCGGTCTGTAGGCGAATGCGCTGTCACACGACCGCGCAACACATCACACGCATGGCCAATCACGGGATCCAGTGCCGCGAGACCGTCGTGCACGCCGCTCGGCGATCCGGGGAGGTTGACGATGAGCGTTCTGCCACGTACGCCGGCGATGCCGCGGGAGAGCGCGGCGCGCGGAAACGAACTCATACTCACGGTCCGCAATCTCTCCGCGATCCCCTCGGCCATACGCTCGATCACTGCACGAGTGGAGTCCGGCGTGACGTCACGCGCCGACAGCCCCGTACCGCCTGTGGTGATGACCAGCTCCGCGTCCAGTCCGTCGCACGCGAACAGCAGCGCACGAACAATGTCCACACTGTCGTCCGATACCGTCGCGCGAGATACCAGAATATCGCCTCGTTCGCCAAGCCATTGCACCACGGCATCGCCAGACGTATCCGAGCGGTCACCGCGCGCCGCGGAGTCGGAGACGGTGATGAGCGCAATCTTGCGCACGACTGTTTGCGCGACTTTCAACGATGCGAAGCGTTTTTGTAGAAGGGCATCTTCTGGACAACCGCGGGTATGCGCTTGCCGCGGATCTCGACCTCGAATTCGGTACCTTCCTTTGCGACATCGAACGGCAGATACGCCGTCCCGATCGCGGTGCCGAGCGACGGACTGATTGTACCACTGCGGACTTCGCCGCTGGGCTCCCCGTTGTAGAACACCGGATAGCCATGGCGCGGGAATGCACGATCGGACATCGTGAAGCCGACAAGCTTGCGCGGCACGCCGGCAGCTTTCTGTCGTTCCAGTGCTCCCCTTCCCACGAATTCACCCTTTTTCATCTTGACGAGCCAGCCGAGCGCCGCTTCGTAGGGCGTGGTGGTATCGTCAATATCGTTACCGTAAAGCGCCATCCCCATTTCCAGGCGCAGCGTGTCGCGCGCGCCGAGTCCGGTGGGTGCGACGGCGCCATCGGCGGTGAGTGCGTTCCAAACCTCCACTGCACGTGATGCATCGAAGTAGAGCTCGAATCCATCCTCTCCGGTGTACCCGGTGCGCGACACGATCACATTGGGGGTGCCAGCGACGGTACCGACGCTGAAGTGATAGTAGCCAATGCTGTCCAGGTCGACATCTGTGTGACTGGCGAGCACTTTCTGCGCAAGGGGACCCTGCAGCGCGAGCAGCGCGATCTGTGCGCTCACATCTTCAATGCTACAATCGAATTCATGTTTGTGCGCGCTGATGTGTTCCAAATCCTTGGCCTTGTTGGACGCGTTCACAACCATCATGAGATGATCCTCGAAGCGATAGACGAGGCAGTCATCCACGATCGTGCCACTTTCATTCAATATCGTGGAGTAGTGCGCCTGACCAACTTCGAGCGCGCCCACATCGTTGGTGGTGACGTGGTTGATGAAATCGACGGCACCCGGCCCGCGAACCATGAACTCACCCATGTGGCTCACGTCGAACAGGCCGACGCGCTCGCGCACGGCCCTGTGCTCGGCTGTGATCCCTGCCGGATACTGCACAGGCATCTCGAAGCCCGCGAACGGAACCATCTTGGCGCCGAGTGCGACGTGTACTTCGTGAAGCGGCGTTCGCTGGGTGTTCTCGGTCATAGCGTCTCCCCTCCCATCAGGACTGCCATGATGGCCTTTTGAATGTGTAAGCGATTCTCGGCTTCGTCCCATACACGACTGCGCGGGCCATCGATTACTTCTGCTGTCACTTCCTCGCCACGGTGCGCAGGGAGGCAGTGGAGAAATATTGCGTCCGATGCAGCGCGCGACATCAGCGCGCTGTCCACAGTGAAGTCCGCAAAAGCTCGCGCGCGCGCGGCCTGCTCCTCCTCCTGCCCCATCGACGCCCACACATCGGTGGTGACGACGTCGGCGCCGGC
Organism: Gemmatimonadaceae bacterium; assembly: GCA_050998035.1. GTDB lineage: Bacteria > Gemmatimonadota > Gemmatimonadetes > Gemmatimonadales > Gemmatimonadaceae > Fen-1247. The sequence goes on from JBPCQO010000211.1 coordinate 27,216, forward strand.
GGCAGCTTCGGCCGGATCGCGGACGATCTGCACATTTGCGCGAGTCTGTGCTCTCGCAAGTAGCGATGCATCGGGATCGTAGCCTTCCGGGCAGGCTAGTGCGAGGTCAAAACCCAGCACGTAAGCAGCGTTGATCCAGGAATTAGCCATGTTGTTGCCGTCGCCAATCCACGCGACCTTCTTGCCCTCGAAGCCGCCAAGCTGCTGCCGTACTGTGAGCAGATCAGCGAGCACCTGACATGGATGAACCAGGTCAGTGAGCCCGTTGATCACCGGAACCGAGGCCGCGCGCGCCAGCTCCTCGACTTCGGCATGGGAGAAGGTGCGAATCATGATGCCGTCCACATACCGTGACAACACCTTCGCTGTGTCTGCTACGGGCTCGCCGCGCCCGAGCTGCACATCGCGCGGCGAGAGGAAGAGAGCGTGGCCGCCCAACTGCCACGCTCCTACCTCGAATGACACGCGCGTGCGCGTGGAGGACTTCATGAAAATCATCGCCAGCGACTTGCCGGCGAGCGGCCTGCGGTCGTAGACACCGGCGCGCATCGACTCGGCCAGTACGAACAGCGAGTCTAATTCGGATGCGGAGAAATCGGGAATCGCGAGGAAATCGCGATGCGACTGTTGATGAGACTGGTTCGGCATGCGGGAAAGATACAACCCACAGTTACAGTATGTACCGCCGCAGATCTTCATCCTCCAGTACGTCCTTTAATCGCGTGCGCACGAGATCGGCATCCACAGTGACGGTGTCCTTGCCACGATCGGGAAGCTCGTACAGAACGTCCTCCAGCAGCGTGGTCATGACCGTGTGGAGCCGGCGCGCACCGATGTTCTCCATGCGGTCGTTGGCCTGTGCAGCGGTATGCGCAATTGCCGCTATGCCTTCATCCGTGAAGTTGAGCGCGGCCCCTTCCGACTCCACAAGTGCTGAATATTGCTTGGTGAGCGCATTCTCCGGCTCCGTCATTATGCGAACGAAGTCCGCTTCAGTGAGCGGCTTCAGCTCCACGCGAATCGGGAAGCGACCCTGCAGCTCCGGAATGAGATCGCTCGGCTTGGACACGTGGAAGGCACCAGCGGCGACGAACAGGACGTGATCGGTCTTGACGTTGCCGTACTTGGTGGAAACCGTTGACCCTTCCACGATCGGGAGCAGGTCGCGCTGGACACCTTCACGCGAGACATCTGGACCGCCAACCTCGCCACGCTGGCCGGCGATCTTGTCGATCTCGTCCAGGAAGATGATCCCCATCTGCTCCACCCGTTCGAGCGCATCTGTGACCACGTCGTCCTTGTCGATCAGCTTGTCCAGCTCTTCGTCCATCAGCAGGCGACGGGCTTCGGGGACCTTGACCGTGCGCTTCTTTGCGCGCTTTGGCATCATATCGCGCAGCATCTCGGTGAAGTTCTCCATCCCTTCGGGAGCACCCTGCGGCGCCATCATATCGAACATCATCGGCGTGTTCTGATGCACCTCGATCTCCACCTCGCGGGCGTCCAGCTGACCTTCCAGCAGCAGCTGTTTGAGCTTGTCACGGGTGCGGCGATGGCGGTCTCGCGCTGCCTCTACCTCCTTGGTCACGCTACCGCTACCGGAGACAAAGAATACCTGGTCCTCAGCGGGTGGCGTGGGCGCCGGAGTCTCCGTCTTGGGCTTTGCTTCGTCCGGCATCGGCAGTAGCAGATCCAGCAGTCGCTCATCCACGCGCTCGTTGGCCAGCTCTTCGACCTCAGTCTCGCGCTCGTCGCGAACCATGTTGATCGCGGCCTCGACCAAATCCCTGACCATCGATTCCACATCGCGCCCTACGTAGCCGACTTCCGTGAACTTGGACGCCTCGACCTTGACGAACGGTGCGCCAGCTAGTTTGGCTAGCCGCCGAGCGATTTCCGTCTTACCAACGCCGGTGGGGCCCACGAGGATGATGTTGTTGGGCGATATCTCGTCACGGATCGCTGCCGGTGCGCGCTGCCGGCGCCAGCGGTTGCGCAATGCAATGGCTACCGCGCGCTTGGCGTCGCCCTGCCCCACGATGTAGCGGTCCAGCTCCTGCACGATCTGACGCGGGGTGAGATCAGCGAGGCGAGCGAGCGCTTGCTGCGTATGATGTGATGCCATTATGCGGCCGGCTCCAGCACGGTGATATTGGAATTGGTGTAGATGCAGATCTCGCCCGCGATGGTGAGGCCGCGGCGGACGATTTCCCTGGGCGGGAGCTCGGTGTTGTCGGCCAACGCGCGTGCCGCGGCCAGAGCGTACGAGCCGCCCGACCCGATAGCCAGAATTCCGTCGTCCGGCTCAATGATGTCACCCGTGCCGGAGATGATGAACCCGTGCTCCCGTGAAGCGACGATGAGCAGCGCCTCCAGCCGTCGGAGCACCCTGTCACTGCGCCAATCCTTGGCCAGATCCACGGCTGCACGGGGAAGGTTGTCGGGGTACCGCTTGAGCTTTTCCTCGAACTTCTCAAATAGTGTAAAGGCATCGGCCGCGGCGCCCGCGAAGCCGGCCAGCAGCCGCCCGTTCTGAAGCGTACGCACCTTCTGGGCGTTGGATTTCATGACCGTATCGCCAACTGTGACCTGTCCGTCGCCGCCGAGTGCGACGTCACCGTTGCGGCGCACGGCGAGTATGGTGGTGGCGCGGATGGTCGGAATGGAGCTATGCATACCTAAAGAAATAGCCGCGCGCCCCCTTTTTGCACTCTCGGCCGTCAGATGGACGGTCGGCCGCATGGCTCCGTGCCTGCTGTCCCAAATCCAAAAGCCTCAATGGAGCCTGCGTGCGCGTCGAACTCGTACCTATTGTTCTGGGCATCCTTCTGGCCCTAGTGGGTGTGGCGATCCTGTGGGACGCGTGGGGTCCAGAGTGGGTCGGCCCCATGCGTGAGCGGCGGCGGCGGGTGCGGGCCGCCATCGATCCTCTGGGTGAAAAACTGGTGGGCGTGGGCACCATGACGCTCGGGGCCGCGCTCGTCGGCCGCGACTGGCGTTGGGAGACGCTTACCGTGCTCGTGGGCACGCTCCTGGTGCTGTGGGGCGGTATTCGAAATTGGCGATATATCAGAGAGATGTTGTTTTTTCGGGGCGCCGCACGGCGCGGACTGAAACAGCCAGAAGATAAGCCTCCACGTATGAGAATTAGGTAGGCGATCACCTCCTCGGCTCCGTTTCGCGGCCCGTACGCTTACGTACAAGGTCTGGCTATTGCAATGCGCCTCATTAATGGCAATCCACGAGCAGAGCTTGCTTCTGGCCGCGCTACCAGCCGCGACGCTGGAGCGGCTTAGGAGTCATCTCACCACCGTCGACATTCCGGTGACTGGAGAGCTACATGCTCCCGGCGAAGAGCTGACGCGCGTCCACTTCCCCCTGAGCGGCGTCGTGTCCATGACCACGACGGTAAGTGGCACGGTAGGGGAAGTTGCGACTGTCGGCTGCGAGGGGATGGTCGGACTGCCCGTCGTTTTCGGCACGAACGTCACCCTCCTACGCGCGGCTATGCAGGTGGGCGGCGCGGTTGCATCCATGCCAGCGGCCATCTTCGCTCAAGTGCTCGAAGAGGATGCCGCGCTACGGTCACTCATGCTCCGCTACGCGGAAACCGTCCTCCGTCAGGTCGGCCAGTCGGTCGTCTGCAATCAAAGACACACTCTTCGTCAGCGTTGCGCACGCTGGCTCCTCACAACACGCGATCGCCTTCCCTGCGATGAGTTTCACTTAACGCACGAATCCCTTGCGGTCATGCTGGGAGTGCGCCGAGCCGGAGTAACGGTTGCGGCCGGAGCGCTCCAGCGTGCGGGGCTCATCCGCTACCGTCGCGGACTCATCACGATCCTGGACCGAAACGGACTGGAGAAGGTCTCATGTGAGTGCTACCAGGTGGTACGGAACGCGTATATCCAACTGATGGGACCGCCAGCGTAACGGGTACGCGGTCTAACCGGATCTATTTTCCCGATCTGCTTGCGTCGTCCCCGAATCGGAGTGCCATGCCATCTCGGCGGCGTCCGGCGGACGAAGTAGCAGGTCCAGTGCGAGCCATAGCAGCCGCGATACTGGATACATCGCGATCGGTGCACTAATCATTGCCGCCGCGAGAGCATATTCGATCCCGTCCCACGGCACGTTTGGCCACAGCGCAATAATCACAACGGTGAACAGAACCACGAATATCACCTCGGCAAGCATGATGTTGAAAAACATCCCGCCGAGGTAGTAGTCCTCGTCCTCACCGCGGTCGACCCGAATACCACAGGCCGGACAGCGCACGCGCAACTTGAACCACGACACAAGGACAGGCTTGCCCGCACAGTTGGGGCAACGCAGGCGCAGCGCCCGCCAGAATAGCCGGACTACATCTCGCATTCGCGGGACCACCATCGAGCCGCGGCTCTGCATCTCGCCCAAACTTCCGAGGCGCAGCACTTCCGCGTTACGCCAGACGGATTCCAGCAGGGTCAATGCGGGCTTCGCCGGGAAGTTTTCAGCAATCTCGTTGCGGCGCAGCTCCCCGTCGGATGCGAGGAAGAAGAGGAACAGCTTTCTCTCAGGTGATCGGCGAGCAGCCATGGTCTGCTCCATCTCGTGCCTGCGTTCGACTGACCATGAACGCCCGCTGACGTTCAGATAGAGCGCCACAATCGCCTCGCGGCCCGGGAGGCTGACCTACGCACGTGGATGTGCCGCTCGATACGCTTCCTTCAGGCGTTCGACACTCGTGTGCGTGTAGATCTGTGTCGTCTGCACCGAAGCGTGCCCCAGTAACTCCTGTACCGCGCGCAGGTCCGCGCCGGCGTCCAGCAGGTGCGTCGCGAAGGTGTGCCGCAATGAGTGCGTCGACAGCCCCGCGCTCTCACTCACCAGATCAAGTAGTGAAGTCACCGCGTTTTGCAGGGCGCGTGTGCTGATGCGCGTGCCCCGCTCGGACAGAAAAAAAGCTGTCCGGTCGCCTTTCGGGCCAATTGCGCGTAGCAGCTCGTCGCGCTTCGATTCGTAGTTGCGAAGCGTGAGGATCGCACGATCGCCTAGCGGGACTATACGCTCCTTTCGCCCCTTGCCGCGCACCTTTACCTGATTCGCGAGGAGATCGAGCGAGTCGCGGTTCACACCACGCAGCTCGGAAAGTCGCAGCCCGCCAGAGTAGAAGAGCTCCAGCACCGCCAGATTGCGCACGTCAGTGAACCGCCCACTGTGGGCCCGAGTCTCGGCCGCGGCGAACAGCGCTCCCATCTGCCCCAGATCGAGATATTGCGGCAGGTGCTTGTCACGCTTGGGCGATCCGACCGCGCGGGCGGGGTTGGTCTCGATGATCTCATTGCGGTGCAGGTATTTGTAGAAAGAGCGCACCGCTGACAGCGAGCGACCCGCAGATCGCTTCCCTACCCCACGTCGCGTAAGGTGCGCGAGGAAGCCACGGATGGCTAACCGGTCCACACCGCCCCATGACCACCCCTTAGCTCCGTAATACCCCTGTAGGTATGTCGTAAACTCGGCCAGATCGCGACCGTATGCCTTGAGCGTGTTGGGCGATACGTCGCGTTCCTTCTCCATGTGCACCAGGAACTCGGCGACGCGATCCACATCCTCGCTCACACTACCACCTCGGCCGGTGCAGCGTGCATCTCTGCCACATGCGTCTGCGCGGCATGCACATTCACCCACCCGATCTCCTCACGCCACAACCGTATATCATGCAGCCCGCGTTGTGCAATGCGCTCCCTCTTCACTCGCTTGTCCCGAATCCTGGTCGGGAGATCATCGACCAGCCCGAAGTTCACGTTCATAGGCTGAAAGTGCTGAGGATCAGCCTCGCGCAAGTAGCGGTACAGCGCGCCGAGCATCGTGGTCGGTGGTGGCACTACCGCGTCGAGGCCGATCAGTTGACGGGCCATGTTGAGGCCCGCCAGGAGCCCGGTCGCCGAACTCTCGGTGTAGCCCTCCACGCCGGTGATCTGCCCCGCGAGCATGACACACGAGTCATCACGCAGCGAGAGGGTGGGCGTCAGCACCGCCGGCGAGTTGACGTACGAATTGCGGTGGATGGAGCCATAGCGCAGGAACTCCGCGTTAGCGAGTCCCGGAATCGTGCGGAAAACGCGTTGCTGCTCCGGGATGCGCAGCCTCGTCTGAAATCCGACAAGGTTCCACATTCGTCCCGCCCGATCTTCGCGCCTGAGCTGTACCACCGCATGTGGCACTTTCCCAGTACGCGGATCTAGCAGCCCGACCGGTTTCAGAGGTCCAAAGCGAAGGGTCTCGCGACCGCGCGACGCCATCTCCTCGGCGGGCATGCAACCCTCGAAATATGGCACCTTGTCGAACTCGTGACCGTGATGCTGATCGGCGCCCACCAAAGCGTCGATGAACGCCTCGTATTCCACGACCGTCATCGGACAGTTGAGGTACGCACCCTCCTCAACACCGTCCATCGTCTCCTTGCCATACCTCGATGCACGGAACACGATGCTAGCGTCTACCGACTCGAACGACACTACGGGCGCGATGGCATCATAGAAAGCGAGCGATTGCGCCCCGAGTCGCTGACGCAGCGAATCCGCCAGCGCGTCAGACGTCAGCGGTCCGGTGGCGATGATTGCGGGCGACGCGGGCACCTGCGTGACCTCCTCACGCGTCACCGTGATGTTAGGTTCGGCGGCGAGCCGAGCCGTCACAGCCGCCGAGAATACTTCGCGATCAACAGCCAGTGCACTCCCCGCCGCGACGCGGGCCTCGTCGGCGCACTGTAGCACGACGGAGCCCAACTCACGCATTTCCGCCTTGAGAGCGCCGTGCGCGTTGGAAAGCTCTGTGCTCTTGAACGTGTTGGAGCAAACCAGCTCCGCCAGCTTGTCTGTCCGGTGCGCCTCCGTCTGACGCACCGGACGCATCTCGTGCAGCACCACCCGGTGACCCCGTCGTGCTAGCTGCCAGGCAGCCTCGGAGCCAGCGAGTCCGCCACCTACAATGGTGACGGCACTGAATTGATCGTCATGCAACGACAGCCTCCACAGCCGGCGCGGGCGCCTCCCACTCGTTGTGACACTTCATACAGCGACGGTAGTCACCGCGCGTCTTCGTCGACTTCGCTTCCGCACCGACGAAGCCGCAATCGGGACATGCCTCAACTACCGGCTTGTCCCAGACCACAAAGTCGCAGCTCGGGTAGTTGGCGCAACCGTAGAACGCCTTGCCACGCTTCTTGGAGCGTCGCACCGCGACGTCGCCGCCGCACTGCGGACAGTGGACGCCGGTCGGCATGGATCGGGTGCCACGACACTTGGGAAACTTGCTGCAGCCCAGGAAATCCCCGCTACGACCGCTACGGATGACCATTGCCTCGCCGCACTCGTGACACTTCTCGTCGGTCGGGCGCGCTACTTTCTTGTCGCCACGTAGAGGACGCGTGAACTTGCAATCCTTGGGATGGCGCTCACAAGCCATGAACGGTCCGAAGAAGCCGCCGCGAGGCACCAGCTTGCCGCCACAGTCGGGACACGACTCCTTCGCGAACCCGGACAGATCGTGCGCCTCCGCGATCAGCCCTTCCAAGTCGGCGTGCTTCACCTTGTCGGAGAACGGACCGTAGAAGTCGCTCAGCATCTCGCGCCAATCGATCGTCCCTTCCTCGATCTTGTCCAAGTCGCCTTCCATGTTCGACGTGAACTGAACGTTGAACACATCCGGCAAGCTCTTCACCATCACCCGCTCGACCTGCTCCCCAAGTTCCGTGGGAAAGAACCGCCGCTGCTCCAGCAGCACGTAGCGCCGGTCCGCAAGCGTCGAAATGATGGACGCGTACGTCGACGGCCTACCGATCCCGAGCCGCTCCAGCTCCTTCACCAAGCTCGCCTCGGAGAAGCGCGCCGGCGGCTCGGTAAAGTGCTGCGCCGGCTCGATCTTCCTCACGGGGACGCTCTCGCCCTCGTTCATCGCTGGGAGCGCCTGCTCGTCCTCCAGCCCCTTGCTGTCGCCCGCCTCACGTGCCTCCTGATACAGCGCTTGGTATCCGGCAAATTTCATGACGCTGCCGGTTGCACGGAATACATACCGGCCGATTGCGAAGTTTACCGTAGTGGTATCGAACACCGCTGGCGCCATCTGTGACGCCATGAAGCGCTTCCAAATCAGCTCGTACAGCTTGAACTGATCAGCCGACAGATAGCGCTTGATAGCGTCGGGACGGCGCGTCGGGTCGGTTGGGCGAACTGCCTCGTGCGCATCCTGCGTATTCTTCGCCTTTGTGTCACCGTATAACTGCGGCCCAGCGGCGAGAAACTCCGCGCCAAATAAGGTCCTCAGGTATTCCCGTGCTGTAAGAGCGGCCGACTCCGAGACGCGTGTAGAATCGGTACGCATGTAGGTGATGAGACCCACCGCGCCCTCGGCCCCGATGTCAATTCCCTCGTACAGATCCTGCGCCAGACGCATGGTGCGCTTGGAGCCATAGCCCAGCTTCTTGGCTGCTTCCTGCTGCAAGGTGCTGGTAGTATATGGAGCGGACGGGTTCTTCCGCTTCTCCCGCCGCTTGACCTCTGTTACAGGGAACGTCTTGACGCTGGCCAGATCGGTGATGATACCACGCGCCTGTTCGCCGTTAGAGATCTCGGCTTTTTTCCCGTCGATCTGGTGCAGCTTGGCCGTGAATTCGCGGCCGTCCTTCTCCAGCTGTGCACCGATGGTCCAGTACTCCACCGGCTTGAACGCACGGATCTCACGCTCGCGTTCCACGATGAGCCGTAGTGCGACAGTCTGTACGCGTCCGGCCGAAACACCCTTCTTCACCGTCTTCCACAGCATCGGGCTCGCCTTGTAGCCCACCAACCGGTCCAACACCCGGCGCGCCTGCTGCGCTTCAACCAGGCTCTCGTTGATGTCGCCGGCTCGTTCAATCGCGCCCTTTACCGCGTCCTTGGTGATCTCATGGAAGAGCACACGCCGGATCCGCGGTCCACCCTTCCGCCGTATCTGCGACGCAACGTGCCACGCGATCGCTTCACCCTCCCGGTCAGGATCGGTCGCGAGGTATATCTCGCTCGCATCCCTGGCGGCGCTCTTCAGCTCGGCAAGGGTCTTTTCCTTTCCGGGAATGGTGACGTATTCGGGCTCGAAGCCGTTGTCCACGTCGATCCCCATTTTCTTCTCAGGGAGATCACGCACATGTCCAATCGTCGCCCGCACCTTGTAGCCGCGGCCCAGATACTTACCGATCGTCTTGGCCTTCGCAGGCGACTCCACGATGACGAGTGCATGCCCGCCGATGTTGTCGCCGGACGCAGCCTCGTCCCGCTCCATGTCCGCGTTTGACGTTGACGCGCTCTTTCGTGCGACCTTGGGCCTCGCACCTGTGCTCTTGCCAGCGACGCTCTTGCTCGCAGCCCGCTTGGGAGCCACCGCACCCTGCGCCGGCGCTTTCGTCGCGCGCTTGCTGGCCGTCTTGGTTACCGTCTTTCTCGTTGCCATTGTTCCTATATCCGTGACCGGGTCAACCCGGATTCAATGCGTTGTGATTGAGGACGCAGGGTCCCCTCCCTCAGAAGAGCTGTCGCCCAGAATCAGACGAATGTCAGCCAGCGCTACTCGCCCCTCGAAATGGGTCAGCACGCGGTCGATGACCTGCTCCAGCTCCGCAGCCTCGAGCAATCCGGCTCGGCTCAGCCCCACAAGGTACCCCCACGCCTCTGGCGTGAATCTGGTCCTCTCGTGCGGCCCCAGCACCCGGATCGGACGCGAAGCGTTGTATCCCTCAGTTCCTTCAGTCATTCTCACTCTCAAAGTCGCGCTCGGCCGCGAGCACCAGCTCGAGGACTCGGGCTATCACATCAGGACGGCGCACTCCGGTGGTCTCCACCGTCATGTCCGCACAGCTCTCATATTGAAATCGGCGGGTCTCGTACAGCGTCAACATCGTTGCTAACGGTTCGCCGTGCGCCAACATGGGGCGCCTCGAGATCCCGCGGCCCATCCTCCGAACCGCCTCGTCCGGCGTCACTCTAAGGTATATGATACGGCTCGCGCACCGTAAATGTGCCATTGCTCCAGCATTCATCACCCAGCCGCCCCCCGGCGCAATCACCGCTGGCGCCGCGCCCACCAATACTTCAGTGGCCTCCCGTTCCGCCAAACGGAACGCGGGCTCCCCATGTAGTCGGAAGATCTGAGACACGGACTGGCCGAACGTACGTTCGATCTCGGCATCCAGGTCGATGAACCGCCGCGCCATCCGCGCCGCTACAGACCGGCCAACGCTGCTCTTGCCCACGCCCGGCAGTCCAACGAGGACCACATGCATCCCCAAATGCCCTCCCAAACGCGCTAGACCGCCGCCACTAAGCGTCACGGCTGGCTAGGTACTCCAGATAGCCGTCGTAGTTTCGCCGCATTTCTCCCAGTGAGTCGCCGCCGAACTTCTCGATCATGGCGCTGGCCAGCACAAAAGCCGTCATGGCCTCCGCGATTACCCCCATCGCCGGAACAGCGGTTACATCGCTACGTTCAACCGTTGATACGGCACGCTCGCGAGTAGGCACTTCGATCGAATCGAGCGGGCGCATCAGAGTGCTGATGGGCTTCATCGCGAGCTTCATCACGAGGGTCTCGCCGGTGGTGATCCCCCCCTCGAGCCCGCCAGCGTTGTTCGAGCGCCTTCTCACCCGCCCCGCAGTCACCGCAGTGTCGTCCGAGTCAATCTCGTCGTGTACGCGGGAGCCGTGCAGCCGGGCGGCGCTGAACCCCGCCCCGATCTCCACGCCTTTGATCGCGTGGATAGACATGAGAGCCGCGGCCAACCTACCGTCCAGCTTCTGATCCCAGCTCACGTGCGAGCCCAGCCCAACAGGTAGTCCGGAAACGACGACCTCACAAACTCCACCCAGCGTGTCGCCATCCCGTTTGGCCTGGTCGATTGCCTCGATCATGCGCACCGCAGCGTCGCCATCCAACGTACGCAGCGGACTCGCGTCGGCGGTGCGGTTCAGCTCGGACGGCTGTAGCTCGTCCGGTCGCCGTGCGCAGATACCCCCCAACTCCGATACATGGCTGGCTACCGAGATGCCAAACTGGCTCAGCAGGAGCCGGCACACTGCACCCGCTGCCACGCGTGCCGCCGTCTCACGTGCAGACGCACGCTCCAGAATGTCGCGCGCGTCTGCACGATCGTACTTGAGCATCCCCGCTAGGTCAGCGTGCCCGGGACGCGGCCTGGTTACGGAACGCTTTCTTAGAGCCGGATCGGTCGAGATGGGCGAGGCACTCATGATCTCTTCCCAGTTGCGCCAGTCGCGGTTCTGAACCAGCATAGCGATGGGTGAGCCGAGCGTCTCGCCCGCACGTACCCCGCTGACGATCTCCGCTCGATCCGACTCGATCTTCATGCGGCGTCCGCGCCCATAACCGAGCTGTCTTCGCGCAAGCTGTGCGTCGATGTCGGCCGTCAGCAAGGGCAGGCCCGCTGGCACCCCTTCCAGAATGGCCACGAGCATGGGGCCGTGCGATTCGCCGGCGGTAGTGAAGCGGAGCATGGTGGGTCAATAATAAACCGGCGCGACGGTCATGCGGCAATCACAGCATCGCAGCGTGGCGCGAAACCAAATGAGAACAAAAACAAGAAGCGGGGAGGCTGTACACC
>JBPCQO010000018.1:0-7249 GCA_050998035.1 Gemmatimonadaceae bacterium
AAGACACTTGCTCCGCCGAGCGGCTACGCACACGTGGGTCCCACGGGCGCGGGCCATGACGTAAAGATGGTGCACAACGGGATAGAGTACGGTCTTCTACAGGCATACGCCGAGGGTTACGAGATACTCCACGCCTCTACCGAATTCAAGCTCGATCTGCATCAGATTGCCGCGCTGTGGAACCAGGGGTCTGTCATTCGTTCCTGGGTCAATGAGCTTGCCGAGAAGGCCTTCGCGCGAGACGGCGGCCTTACCGATATCAGAGGCTATGTGGAGGACAGCGGAGAAGGCCGCTGGACTGTTCAGGAGGCGATCGATTTGAACGTGCCGGCCCCTGCCATCACGCTCTCGCTGATCATGCGCCTGCGCTCGCGCCAGGAAGACAGTTTCGGCGCTAAAGTCATAGCCGCCCTCCGCAATGAGTTTGGCGGTCACGCGGTGAAGCACACGTGAGCACTCCGGTCGCGCCGCTGCGCGCAGAGGTTAGTCCCGAAACAATTCCGGGTGCGCTGCCGCGCACGAGCACCGGTGAGATCAATGGTGCGGATCCGTGTACCGTCGTCATCTTCGGCGCGGCGGGCGATCTGGCAAAGCGCAAGTTGTATCCGGCAATTTATGAGCTGGCAAACCAACGCCTCCTATCGGACGACTTCGCGCTGCTCGGGTTGGTTCGCGACGCGGTGAGCGATGACGAGTTCCGAAAGGATGTGCGCGAGGCGATCATGTCATCGGACGAGATCCACGGGTTTGATGAGAAGGTGTTCGCGTGGTTGGCGCCGCGGTGCTTCACCGCTGTGGGAGATCTTGATGACACCAGAACCTACGACACTATCAAGTCGGAGCTTGCCGACATATCCACCACACTCAAGCTGTCCAACGAGAACACGCTCTTCTACCTGGCGATTCCGCCGAGCGTGTTCGAGACCGCGTTGCAGCACCTTTCCGATAGTGGTCTCCTTCCCCGGGTGGATTCTGATACGCAGCGTCCCTGGAAGCGTGTTGTGATCGAGAAGCCGTTTGGACACAATCTCGAAACCGCGCTCGAGCTAAACAGACTGGTGTTGTCGCGTTTTTCGGAGCACCAGGTGTACCGGATCGACCACTATCTTGGCAAGGAGAGCGTTCAGAACATTCTTGTGTTCCGCTTTGCCAACGCACTGTTCGAGCCGCTCTGGAACCGGCAATACATATCACAGGTTCAGATCACATCGGCGGAAACGGTCGGCGTGGAGGAGCGTGGCAAGTACTACGAGGAGGCGGGCGTAATTCGGGACATGTTTCAGAACCACTTGTTACAGGTGCTGACGCTCGCGGCCATGGAGCCGCCGATTGCCGCATCGGGCGACGCTGTGCGAGACGAAAAGGTCAAGGTGCTTCGGTCCATCCGCCCGTTGCTCGCGGAAGGGGCGCCGGCAGCGGTTCGCGGGCAGTACACCAAGGGAATGATCAACGGCAAACCGGTTCCAGGCTACCGCGAGGACCCGAACGTGGACCCGCGCTCGGTTACTCCTACATACGCTGCGCTGCGTCTGTACATCGACAACTGGCGGTGGCAGGGAGTGCCCTTCTATCTTCGGTCCGGCAAGCGGATGCCGAAGCGCTGTACCGAGATCGCGTTCGAATTCCGCACACCGCCCAATCTGATGTTCGGCGGAAACGGTGGTGTCATCCACCCGAACGTTCTCGTCATCCGAATCCAGCCCGACGACGGAATTTCGCTGCGCTTCGAGGTCAAGAATCCGGGTGTTGCGTACGAGATTCAGCCAGGGATAGAGATAACTCCGGTAACAATGGAATTCTGCTACGCCGAAGCGTTCGGCGAGGACATCCCGCCCGCGTACGAGACGCTGCTGCTGGACTGCATGATCGGCGATCAGACGCTGTTCACGCGCAGCGATGAGGTAGACATGCAGTGGACCGTAATTGACCCTCTACTGAGCTTCTGGGCCAGCAGAGCCGACCGGCAGATTCCAACTTACGATGCAGGCACCTGGGGTCCCAAAGAGGCGGATGCGCTACTAGCGCGAGACGGTAACGTTTGGCGCTGAGCTTCGCTCGCCTTACAGCGCTACTAGCACTCGCCGCGTGTGGCGAACATGCTGGTAGCAGTGAAGCTCGCTCGCAGTCGCAGTCCGAGTCCGGCGCACCAGCCACGGTGTGGCTCGCGCGGGCCGGAGTAAACCCCGAAATCGCGGCGTGGATGTTCTTGCGCGCAGCATCGGAGACCGGGGATAGCGCCGAGCGCGCGCGGATCTACCAGCGTGTGAATCTGCCGGTCGCACGGGACCGTATTCCGTGGGTCGAGGCACGCGCGCGCGAGCACTTCCACGATCTTCCCAGCGCGATCCAGGCGTACCGCACGCTTGGCGCATCGCTCAGCGTGTTCCGCTTGCGCGCCATCGCTTCTGGAGAAGCCGGGCGCGATTCTGTTCGTAGAGAGTTGCTCGCTTTCGTCTCCTCATCCCAAGACGGGGAGACGGTGCGCGATGGATACGCTCTGTTCGACAAACTTTTTGTCGGCGAGACGCCCGTCGAGCAGCTCGCGATCGCGCGCGCCACCGCAGGCGTCGGCGCATGGGGGAGGGCTCGTACAGGCTTCGAACACGCAGGGCCAGTTCAACGGCTGTCGCCCCAAGATCGGTTTCAATACGCAACCGCACTCGCGCACGCAAACCAGGACAGCCGCGCGGCGGAGCTATTCCTCGGCGTCGGCTCTCCGCTGGGTCTCGCCGGAGCGGCGCAGTACCAGGGTGCTCGCTCGCTGCTTGGCGCCGGCCAAGCCGACCGTGCACGCACTCTGCTGCGTGGCCTCTCTCAGGGGTCGGATACCACCGCGGCTGCCGCTCTAAGCCTGCTGGCTGACCTTGCATCCGATGATGGAAACGACGTCGACAGCCGGTCGTTGCTGCTCCAGGTTGCGCATCGCTTTCCAAATACCAGATTTGCGTCGCCTGCGCGTTTCAACGCTGCGCTCATAGCGATCATTCTGGGCGACGCTGCGCAGGCGAGCCAGGAATTGGCCAGCCTCGGCGGATCGGCGACGGACGGAATCGCCGCAACGTACTGGCGCGGCCGCGTTCAGCAGACGCTTGGCAACACATCGGCCGCTCGTCTTGCGTGGCAGAATGTCATAGCGCGCGATTCGACCACGTACTATGCCGGTCTTGCCGCAACAAGACTCGGCACGCGAAACATGCACATTGCACCGGCCTCGGCAGGGTATCCACGGGTTGCAGCGGTGGACAGTGCGTTGACTCGTATTGGCCTGCTGCGTCAGATGGACATGGCACCCGAAGCGCTGCTAGAGAACGAGCGCCTGTTCAGCGATGCACCGTCAGATTCTGCCCGACTACTAGCCACCGCTGCTGCATTCGCCGGAACAGATCAGGCGTCCAGAGCGATCACGCTCGGCAGGCGTGCTCTGGTCGCGCAGGGACCGTCGGTGAACGTGTTCCGTCTGATCTACCCAGTGGCGGTGCGTGATACGATTATCGCGCAGGCGCACACCGCCAACATTGATCCGGCGCTGGTTGCGGCAATCATTCGGCAGGAGTCGAGCTTCAATGCGCGCGCTACCTCCGCGGCTGGCGCACGCGGACTGATGCAACTCATGCCGACCGTCGCGCGACCAATCGCTGCAAGCGCGGGCATTCGCCCGTGGTCAGCATCCATGTTGTACGACCCCGGCATCAATGTCACTTTGGGGGTGAGGCATCTGGCTCCGCTCGTGCGGAGCCAGCCAGCCCTGCCGCGCGTACTCGCCGCTTATAATGCCGGCGCGTCGCGCGTCTCACGCTGGGCGCGCAAGCGCGGCGCCGACGACCAGGAGATGTTTACCGAACGGATACCGTTCGCCGAGACCCGCGACTACGTGAAAGTCGTGCTGCGAAACCGCGGATTCTATCGGGTGCTGTATGCCTGGTAAACGCGATCCCGTCCTCGATCAGCGTGTACGCCACCGGTACTACGAAGAGCGTCAGCACCGTTGAAGTGATAAGGCCGCCGATCACGGCCCTTGCGAGCGGTGCGCGCTGATCGGCGCCCGGTCCAAGTGCGAGTGCCAGGGGAATCATGCCAAAGATCATTGCAGTGGACGTCATGATGATCGGGCGAATGCGTGTTCGTCCAGCGTGCAGGAGCGCTTCCATCCTCTCCGTACCGCTCTCCCTGCTCTGGATGGTGAAATCCACCAGCAAGATGCCGTTCTTCACCACCAGCCCCATGAGCATGATGATACCAATCATGCTCATGATGTTGAGGTTGCTGTGCGTCACCCACAGTGCGAGCGCCACGCCGATGAAGCTGAGCGGCAGCGACATCAGAATCGAGAACGGCTGCAGGAATGAGCCGAACAGTGACGCGATAATCAGATAGATGAACACCACCGCCAGCAGCAACGCACCGCCAATGTAACCCTTGGTCTCGTTCAGGTTGCGCACGTCACCACCAAAGACCGTGTGGTATCCAGCCGGTAGACCCACTGCATCGATCGCTTTTTGTACCTGCGCCGCAACATCGCCAACATTGTAGCCTGGAAGCACGCCAGCGGAAATCGATATCTGGCGCTCCAGGTTGCGTCGATCTATCTGCTGTGGTCCAGACGCCAGGCTTATGTCAGCAACCTGAGACAGCGGCACGATCACCGGTCGTCCGGTGGACGGGTTGGAGTTGGAGCTGGATATCGGTATCGAGGCAACATTATCAACGGATTGCCTGAGCGAGTCAGGGTACACCACAATCACGTCATGGGAAAATCCGTTCCTGTCTTCCCACTGTGTAGCGCGTTGCCCGGTGAACAGCGGCTGAAGGGTGCTCGCCACCGCCGCGATGCCGACGCCGGATGCCCACGCTCTTTCCCGATCCACGTCGACGTTGAGCTGCGGAATATTTCCCTGGTCGCTCGAATTGGGCTCGGCCACGCCCGGTACGCTCCGGATCGCTTCGAGCACCTGAGCCGCCGAGATCTTGAGTCGTGATTCCTCCGGCCCCTGCACGTTGATCTGGATGGGTTGGCCCCTCCCCCCAAATATCGACGATGCATTCTGGATTACTGGCGTGATTCCAGGTATTCGTTTGAGAGCCACGCGAAGGCGACCCTGGATATCCTGCAGCGAAACGCTTCGCTGAGCTGCGGGCTTCAGACGAACGTAGATGGAGCCCGCATTTGGAGTCCCACGCAGTCCAGAGCCGATCGTGGTGTACGTGAACACTGTCTCAGGCTGCTTGCGCAAGAAGGTAGAAACCTGCAGCGCGCGAGCCATGGTGTACTCGAGCGTCGATCCTGGCGCGGTCTTCACGCTGACACTGAACTCATCGGAGTTCGTGTCCGGTAGCCAGGTGAAGCCGAGCTTTGACGTAATTGCCAGCGCGATCACCACTGAGGCAACCGCACCTCCGATCACTATTGCACGATGGCCGAGCGCCCACTTGAGCCATGCAGGATAGCCGTCCGCCATTCGCTCGAACCAGTCGTTGAACTTCAACGCTACCATCCGAATGGGATTCCGCACCTTGCTGTAGTCAATGGCGCCACCGTCACCCGCCTCGTGCTCCAGCTCAGGATCGGGCCAGACGCTCGATAGCATCGGGTCGAGCGTGAACGACACGAACAGCGACACCAGTACGGCGAATGCAACCGTCACTCCGAACTGGAAAAATATCTTACCGATGATACCGCCCATGAACGCAACGGGAATGAATACAGCCATGACAGCAAGCGTCGTGGAGATCACCGCCATCCCGATCTCATCGGTCCCCTCCATCGACGCCTGCACGTGATCCTTGCCCATCTGCACGTGACGGACGATGTTCTCCCGCACAACGATCGCGTCATCGATGAGCAGTCCGATGGCGAGCGACAGCGCCAGCAACGTCATGGTGTTCACCGTGAAGTTGAACAGCCACATGATGAAGAACGCCGATATGACACTCACCGGGAGCGTGAGCCCGGTGATGATTGTTGAGCGCCATGAGTTGAGGAACAGGTACACGATCGCGATGGTGAGGATGGCGCCCAGCAGTATGTTCAGCTGCACGTCGGCGAGTGAGTCGCGGATGCGCTGCGAGTCGTCCCGAATTACCGTCAGCTTCACGTCGCTCGGCACCACACCTTCCAGATCAGCCACTGCGGAGCGTACCGAATCGGCGACGGCGACCGTGTTGGAGCCTGCTATCTTCTGGATATCGAGCGCGACCGTCTGGTTCCCGTCCAGCAGGGCCGCGGTGCGCTTGTCGGCGGTCCCGTCCACCACCGTTCCGAGATCGCGCAGGTGAATTGGCGAATTGTTGCGCACCGCAACTACCACGTCGCCGAATGCTCTGGGATCGATCACTCGGCCGCGGATGCGCACCAGCGTCTCCGTGGCTCCGCGATCTATTCTGCCGGCAGGCACTTCCTGGTTCTCACGTTGGAGCGCGGTCATCACCTCCGGCGGCGTGATTCCGTAGGAGCGCATCGCGTCCGGACTCAGCTGAATCCGGATGGTGCGCTGCTCACCGCCAGACAGGTTGACCGCCGCCACACCCGTCACGGCTTCCAGGCGCTGCGTCACCGATTCCGACGCAAGATCGGTGAGCTCGCGGATCGGCCGCGTGGGGCTCTGCACCGCGATCGACATGATTGGTGAATCGTTCGGATCAAAATGCGCGACGATCGGCTCGTTTATCGTCGGCGGTAGAGAGCGACGGATGCGCGCGATCTTTGCCTGAACATCCTGCTGTGCGGCGAGCACGTCCACGCCCAGGTTGAGCTGAACACGCACGATGGAGATCCCGTCGATAGACGTCGAGGTCAGCTCGTAAATTCCCTGGACCGTGTTGAGCGCTTCCTCGATCGGTCGCGACACATCGCGCTCCATCACCTCGGGCGACGAACCCGGGTAACTCGTCTGCACGATCACCACCGGATATGTGATATCCGGGTATTCGTCAATCGCGAGCCGCTTGTACGAAACGATACCGAGCACCACCAGCGCCACCATCATCATGGTGGCGAACACTGGATGCTTGATTGAAACGTCTGAAATGAACATTACTTGTTGCCCCCTCTGCTACGATCACCGCCGATCACCTGAACCTTTGCACCGGCTGATAGCGTTCCCACGTTCCCCGAAATAACCTTGTCTCCCGGATTTAAGCCCGATGTGATCTGCGCCTTGCCGGCACGGTTATCCACGATCCCAACCGTAACGTTTGTCTGCTCCACGGCTCCACTGTTGATGCGGTATACGTACGTCTTTCCGCTGTCCGC
>JBPCQO010000035.1:0-4879 GCA_050998035.1 Gemmatimonadaceae bacterium
GCGACGAAATCTTCTTTAGTTAGTACCGTCTCGCCCGCGGGGCGAGTGGTGTTGAGGCGCTGATTGATCTTGTACCGTCCCACGCGCCCCAGATCGTAGCGCTTGGGCGAGAAGAACAGCCGGTTGAGCGCGTCGCGAGCAGTCTCGCGATTGGGCGCGTCGCCGGGACGCAGCAGCGAGTAGATCTGCTTGAGTGCCTCGTCTTCCGTCTTGGTAGGATCCTTGAGCAGCGTGTTGCGAATCAGCGTGGACTCGGCGCGCCCAGACGGGACGAACACGTAGACCTTGTTGATCTCGGACTCACGCAGCCGCTTGGCGATCTCGTCGGTGAGCTGATCGCCCGCCTCTGCTATCAATTCGCCAGTCTTGCTGTCCACGGCATCGATTGCGATGCTGCGGCGCACCGGGCGCTCGCCGCGCTCGGCGGCGTCCATCTCGTCACGTACCTCGACCAGCGTGTACGAGGCGAAGACCTTGACCTCGTCGATTCCGAGCCTGCGGAGGCGATTGAACACCTCTTCAGTGAGCTCGTCACCCTCGCGCACCAGCAGTTCAGACTCGTCGCGCTCGCGTTGCGTGCGCGCCTTCTTCGTCTTGAGCTTTGGCGCTTCCGGATCATGCGTCTCGCCGGCGAGCGTGATGTCCTCGGCGATGATTGCGCCGAACACTTCACGCAACTCCATGCGGCTCTCACGCGTCTTGACGAGATCGAGCCCGCGAATGGCGAAGAACAGACGCAGAATATCGGAATTGGAGCCGTATCCGAGCGCACGCAGGAGTGCCGTCGCCGGGAACTTCTTCTTCTTATCGATGTGGACGTAGATCACATCGTGGATGTCCACCGTGAACTCGACCCAGGATCCGCGGAACGGAATGATGCGCGCGGAGATGAGACGCTGTCCATTTGGATGCGTCGCCTCCTCGAACACCACACCCGGGGAGCGGTGCAACTGGCTGACAATGACGCGCTCGGCGCCATTGATGACGAACGTCCCGAGAGACGTCAACAGTGGCAGTTCGCCGAGGTAGACCTCCTTCTCGATGATGTTCTTCGGGCGCTTACCGTCAGCGGTCTCTTCGAAGACCACGAGCTGCAGCGTCGCCTTGAGCGGTGCGCTGTAAGTCATGTCGCGCTCGATGCACTCCGCGACGGAGTACTTCGGCTCGCCGACCGTATAGCTCTTGAAGTCCAGCGAGAAGTTCTCGTGGACGTCGGTTATGGGGAACAGGTCTTTGAAGACGCGCTCGAGCCCGAGGTCTTCCCTCTCATGCTCGGCGGCATCGCGTTGCAGCAGCGACTGGAACGCCTGTACTTGGATATCAAGAAGATGGGGCATCTCCATCCCCGTCTCTAACTTCGCGAACGAAATCTGTTTCAGCTTATCGGGCATACACATTCACCTTTGGGCACAGGCGCAAACAGCTCCACCCCGGACACCGCGAATTTTTTTCGCAGCGTCCGGGGAGGAGCACTAGGGAACTACAGGACCTTCAGTTGCGATGGTTACTTGACCTCTACAACCGCACCCTGCTCTTCCAGCTTCGTCTTCATGGTGGCGGCCTCTTCCTTGGTCACGCCGGCCTTGACAGCTGCAGGGGCGCTGTCGACCAGATCCTTGGCTTCCTTCAGACCGAGGCCGGTGAGCTCGCGCACAACCTTGATGACCTGGATCTTCTTCGCGCCGGCTTCCTTGAGGTTGACCGTGAACTCGGTCTGTTCCTCGACAGCCGGAGCTGCTGCACCACCGGCACCGCCGGCAGCCGCGCCGCCGCCCACTGGGGCAGCTGCGATCGTAACATTGAACTTGCTCTTGAAGGCCTCGACGAGCTCGGACAACTCGAGCACGGTCATGCCCCCGATCGCGTCCAGAATCTCGTCCTTGCTGAGAGTAGTGTTAGCCATTGTAGTCTATCTCCTTGGTGTTTTAGGCGCCTTCGCGCTGAGTCTTGAGCGCATCGAGCGCCCCTGCGAACATGTACAAGAGGCCATTCATGGCGCCCGCGAAGGCGGCCATCGGTGCCATAAAGCCGGCGCCAAGCTCTGAGAGCAATTGATCCCGCGAGGGGAGTAACGCAAGCTGCTGCACCTGCGCCGGTTGAATCGCCCGGCCGTCGAGCATACCACCCTTAACCTCGGGCTTCTGATCGTTCTCCTTGGCAAAGTCGCTGAGGACCTTGGCAGCCGCGACGGGATCACTCCCAACCACGATGCCGGTCGGCCCGCGCAAACGCGTGCCGGTGAGACCGCTGTCGTTCACCGCGCGCAGCGCCAGCGTGTTCTTGATAACCACGTACTCGACGCCCGCGCGACGCAGACGACGACGTAGTTCAGTCATCCGCTTCACGTTCAGACCAGTGAAGTCAGTGTAATACACCGCCGACGCCCCTTTGATCTTGTCGCTCAGGTCGCTGACGAGCTGCTCCTTCTCGTTCCGTTTCATCATCAGTCCGGTTCTCCTAGCGGTACGATGTGGCGTCCACGGTCACGCCCGGTCCCATGGTGCTCGAGACCGCCACGTTCCGCACGTACACGCCCTTCGCCGCTGCCGGCTTGGAGCGGACAATTTGATCCATGAACGCGGAGAAGTTCGTCTGCAGCGCTTCGATCGGGAAAGAGACCTTCCCGATGGCAGCGTGCACGTTGCCCCCCTTGTCCACTCGAAATTCAATCTTACCAGCTTTCACTTCCCTGACCGCGCGTCCCACGTCGAACGTGACCGTACCGGCCTTGGGGTTCGGCATCAAACCACGCGGTCCGAGAATACGACCAAGCGCACCAAGCTGCCCCATCTGGTCCGGGGTGGCGATCAGCACGTCGAAGTCGAGCCAGTTGTCCTTGATCTTGGCCAGATATTCCGTACCCACGAAGTCCGCACCGGCCGCCTCGGCCTCGCGCGCCTTGTCTCCCACAGCGATGACGAGCACCCGCACTGACTTACCAGTGCCGGCGGGGAGCACTACCGTGCCGCGCACGATCTGGTCAGCGTGCCTGGGATCAACTCCCAGGCGGACAGCGACCTCGACTGTCTCATCGAACTTTGCGAATGCGCCGGACTTGACCAGCTCGAGCGCCTTGACGGGCTCGTACGCGAGTCCTTCCTGCACGCTCTTCGCGGCGTTCATAAACTTCTTCCCGTGCCCACTCATCAGTCACGCACCTCCAGACCCATCGAGCGTGCCGCGCCGGCAACCATCGCCATGGCGGACTCGATTGATTCTGTATTGAGATCGGGGAGTTTGATCTCCGCGATCTTGCGCACCTGTGCCTTGGTTACAGATCCCACCTTATTGCGATTCGGCGCACCAGAGCCCTTCTCCACACCAGCTTCCCTCTTCAACAGGAACGCCGCGGGCGGCGTCTTGAGGATGAAGGTGAAGGACTTGTCCGCGTAGATCGTGATCTCGACCGGGAGAATCGAGTCCTGTCCCTGCGTCCGAGCATTGAACTCTTTGCAGAAGGACATGATGTTAACTCCCTGAGGGCCTAGAGCCGTACCTACCGGGGGCGCCGGGTTCGCCTTTCCTGCAGGGATCTGCAGCTTAACGAATCCGGTGACCTTTTTTGCCATGTTACTCCTTAAACGTTTTCGCGCGCGGTCCTCTGCGCGTGTCGAACCCCCACGGTTTGGTTTAAGGTCGTCGTGGTATCCGACCGGTAGTAGCGCGCGGTTTCAGCCGCGCCCTACGTCAACCCATCAATATCCTTTCAAATCCATGTAATCCAATTCCACCGTTGTCGGTCGGCCGAACAACGACACCGACACGCGGACCTTGCCCTTGTCCGACAGAACCTCTTCCACCGTTCCGTTGAAATCGGTGAACGGACCCGCGGTTATGGCGACGGCCTGACCCATCAGGAAAGGGATCTCCTCCTTGGCAGACACCGTCTCCTCCTCCTCGGCCAGGCCGAGCAGGCGATTCACTTCCTCGGGACGCAGTGCTTGGGGCTCGCGCTCCTTGTGTCCGACGAACTTGATGACGCCCTGGATGCCGTTGATCGTGTGCAGAGTATCCTGATTCATCACCATCTCCACGAGCACGTAGCCGGGGTAGATCTTCCGCGCGATGTTGACCTTCTTGCCGTTCTTGATCTCCACCACTTCCTGCGTGGGAACAAGTGCCTGACGGATCACGCGCAGCTCTGGCGGAAGAGGGTCACTCTCGATCTTGCGATCGATGAGCGAGCGAACCTTGTTCTCGTGCCCGGACGTCGTCTGCACGGCGTACCACCGGTAGTCCACGGGCTAATGCCCCGCGAAGAGCGAGGGGATGCCGCGTACCAGAATGAACTGCAACACGACATCGATCACGCCAATCACAGCGCCAATCAAGAGAACGAAGATGATGATCTTGATCGTCATGTCCTTGAGCTGCGCACGGTCGGGCCACGTGACCTTGCGCATCTCAACCAGGACTTCGTTGTAGAACGTGACGAGCTTGTTGCCCGACGTCATGGGCGCGACTTCCGCGGCCATCTACTTCGTTTCCTTGTGGACCTTATGGCAATCACAACGTGGGCAATACTTCTTCCACTCGACACGCTCGGGATGAAGCCGGCGGTTCTTGGTGGTGAAGTAGTTGCGGTTCTTACAGTCGTTGCACGCTAGAATGATGTTGTCGCGCGGCATGAAAAGCTCTCTCCATCTAAAAGAAGCATCCCGGAACGCGCGATGGCGTTCCGGAACACGTTATCACTATTTAGGTGCGACCGGCGGTCACCCACGGGTGTAGTGCGAGGCGTAAGCCTCGCCCTACTGAAGGATTTTAGCAACGACGCCGGCGCCGACGGTACGACCGCCTTCGCGGATTGCGAACCTGAGACCCTCGTCCATGGCGATCGGCGTGATCAGCTCGATCTCCATCTGCACGTTGTCGCCCG
>JBPCQO010000116.1:0-11281 GCA_050998035.1 Gemmatimonadaceae bacterium
CGCGATCTCCCCTTGCGTGAGGTCGTCCTGATAATAAAGCTGGGACACTTTGACCAGTTGACGCTGCCGAGCGTCCATACCGGACATCGCATCGCCCCCTTCTGCACAATTGTTCAGTCTTGACCGAATGTAAGATCAGTGTACTGGCAACAGGTGCATCTGTCAACCAAACGGATGAGATAAACTTCTCGCCATGTGCTACTAATGTGCCGTTTTCGCGGCAAATCACGAGACACTTTTGGGACCGTGGCTACACGATGCCAGCGAGCGGAACGGCGGACAGACATGGTGGTGTTCCCTGTCCGTTTCTTCGCCAAACCCCCCCCAGCCACCCCGCACCTCCCCGCCCCGCCCGTCCGGCGCTGGCCAGTTAAGAAGGAGGAGGCTTGTGGGTTTGACGAAGGTACGCGGTTAGTATATAATTTGTGTAGCATTATGAATATCAATACCCTCAGTCGGTATTCCCTGAGTGACTGCTTCGAGCGTTACACCGAGTGGTTGGCGACGACACGACGGTATGCGGAGCGGTCGAAACGGGAGTATCGGGATGATGTCGCGGGCGTCATCCAATACCTCGAGGAGCGCTGTCGCATCCGCTCGGTCACGATGGTGCAGCGCCGCCATCTGACGGGCTTCCTGACGCACTGTAGCGCCGTGGGGCATGCCGCCAGCACCCGGCGGCGCAGTGTGGCGGCGATCCGTTCCTTCTTTGCGTTCCTTGTCCAGGAGGGCGTGATCCGCCGTTCCCCCGCCGAGGACCTCCTGCCACCGGAGCGTGAGACTCGCCCACCGCGTGTGCTGAGTGAGGATGAATACACTCGCTTGCGGGATGCCGCGTCCGATCACCCCAGAGATGCCGCGCTGATTGAGTTGGCGCTGCAAACGGGCCTCCGGCTCTCCGAGATCGCCCGGTTGAAGACCGCCGATATTGTGCTCCCTCTCCCATACACCGACACCACCATTGGTCATGTCCGCGTTGTCGGACGGGGTACACACGGCCGCACCGTGACGCTCAATGACCGGGCATTCGACGCGCTACGGGCGCATCTTGGTGAGAGGGGGCCGTCCGACTCCCCCGCCCTCTTCCTCACCAAGTTCGGTAACGGCATCGGCCCGCGCGGCATCGAGAACATCGTGACGAAGTACTGCAAGGAGGGGTCCGAGTAGCAACGGAACAGAAAGTCGGGATACGCGCTACACGAAGTCCGGTTCATTCGCTGTGTCGGGATCGTGCAGCGGGCGGAGTTGGTCGGGTGCCAGCGACGCGGAGAGTGCGAAGTGATAGCGCCCCAGCAGGTTGATATGGGCATATCCAAGCGGCGAGAGCCGTTCGACATCCTCCGGTCGCACTTCCACCCCCACAGCGCGCAGGTGCGCCAGCGACGCCTCCATATACTGGGTCGTCCAGAGGATCAGCATATTGATGACCAAGCCGAGTGCTCCTAACTGATCTTCCTGCCCCTCGCGATAGCGCTGACGGATCTCCCCGCGCTGCCCGTAGAAGACCGCCCGCGCCAGCGCGTGCCGTCCTTCGCCACGATTCAGCTGCGTCTGGATGCGTCTGCGGTAGGTCTCGTCATCAAGGTAGGCAAGCAAATAGAGCGTCTTTGCGATCCGCCCCAGTTCAGCGATGGCCCGGGTGATCGTGGAGGGTTTGTTCCCCCCGCCGAGCGTACGCATCAGATCCGACGCGCTCACCCTCCCCATCTTGAGCGACCCAGCCACCCGCAAGAGGTCGTCCCAATTGCGGGCGATCACGTCGATATGCACCCGGTGCCGTGCCAGCCCATTGAGCGCACCATACAGTGCATGCGGATCGATCCGCCAGAAACGAGCGTCGCCGATGTCTGCCAGTCGCGGACTGAATTGATAGCCCAACAGCCAGAACAACCCGAACACGACGTCACTGTATCCTGCGGAATCCGTCATGACCTCCATCGGTCGCAGATGCGTCTGTTGTTCGAGCAAGCCATCGAGGATGTAGAGCGAGTCCCGCAGCGTGCCGGGAATGACAATCGCGTGAAAGCCGGTGAACTGGTCACTGGTGTAGTTGTAGTAGGTAATGCCGCGCGCGACACCGAAATACCGACTATTCGGCCCGGCGTTGAGGGTCCTGATCGGTACCCGGAAGCGCAAGCCATCGGCCGAAGCGACCTCACCCCCACCCCATGTTCGGGCAAGCGCCAAGTCGGAGTGGTACGCAATCAACCGGGCGTTCGCTTTCTCCACGGTCTCCGCACGCAGGTAGTTGTGTTGCACCCACGCGAGGCGGCTACGCGTCAACGCCGGGACGTCCGCCCGCACCAGCGGCTCGAGGCCGATGTTGCAGGCCTCCGCGAGGAGCACGGCGCACACACTGGTCGCGACCTCCTCACCCCGGGTGCGTCCCGCGCTGACATGGGTGAACTCGCTGGCGAAACCCGTCCACCGCTGCACCTCCAGCAAGATCTCCGGCAGATCGACGCGCGGCAGCAACGCGGCCACCCGTTCGCGCAGCGCTACGAGGCTCGGCGGCTCATCCAGCTTCTCGAGTCCGGTGAGCACTACGCGGTCGTGACCGGCGGTGCGCTCGATCCGCACCGCGACGTTGGCGGGCAGATGCTCGGCGGTGCGGCGGTATGCCGCATCCAGCTGTTGGGCCAGTTGTGCCAGTTCGCTGTCCGGGGTAAACGCGTGCCCCAAGGTACGACAGATACCGGGGCGTGCGGACTCCCAGGTCGCCCCCTGTAATAGCTGGGCACGCGGATCGCGCCAGCGCCCACTGGGTGCGAGGAAGACATCGCGGCGGCGCAGGGCATCCTGCAGGCGCTCCAGCGTGCAGAAGGTGTAGTACCGCCGATCCACACGGTGATCGTCGCCGATGACGAGGCGACGCCACGCCTTACTGACGACAGCAAGGGGCACCTCTTCGACCGTCAGCGGGCGGCGTGTCCCCTCGATCCGACGGAGAAAATCCAGCGCCGCGAGCACGGGCTGCCCCGCCTGCGTGGCCTGAAAGTTGATCGTGTGGAGGAGCTTCGGCAGGAAGCGTCGGACCGTCGCATAGCGACTCAACAACTCCTCGAACTGGCCATCGCCTGCGGGACGCGCCAACGCGCCGACGGTCACGATTGCCTGCGCGAGTTGTTCCTGCCGCACCCGTGCAAAGGCCGCCATACGCACTGCGGCGTCTTCCAGGTGGGGGTCGAGCAGCACGAGACACGCCTCGCGGAGCCGCCACGCCGCAGTATCCAAGTCACGCAGAGTACGCAGCCGCTCCTTCTGCTCCTTCCGCCCGCCCTTCACGGCGAGGTCGCTGATCAACAGATCCAGCAGGTCCGCCACATCATCCTGCGCGGTGGCCTCCAGTGTCGACGCAAAGGCGAGGAGCGTGGCCATGCGTCGCGCGGGAGGCATCCGGGCGATCGCTTGGGCCGTCGCTGCTGTTGCGTGGCGGGCGAGCGATTTGAGGCGACCCGCAGGGATGGCGGACAGATCAAGTGGCCCGATGCCCAAGGCGCGCACTGCGGTGAGCCGGTCGAGCGCCTCCACCAGTGCCGGAGCACTGATGCGCGTCGGAGCGCGGCGCAACCGATCGAGCATCGTTTGTCGCGACGCCTGCGGGACGACCAACAACCCCGCGAGTTGGGCGCGTTGCGCGCGGCTGGGGAGCGCGGCAAGGATCCGCCAAAGCCGTGCCTGCGCGCGATCCCGGACGCTTGCCACAAGCCGGGCCACGACGGTCGCTCCTGGCAGCAGGATTTTCCGCTCGACAAGATGGGCGGTGGCGAGGTCGAGCAGGACGCTGGGACGTTCCGCGCTCAACCACGCGCGGGTGTACAACCAGCGGACGAGGCGGAAATGTTCGGGTTGCGCGGTGAAGTCACGGTATCCTTCGCGGTGCTTGATCTCGTTGGCATGATCCCAACGGGTCTCGCCCGCGCGATACTGCGGCAAGCCGGTCGTGTCGCAAACGCCGATCTGTGCGCTCACGTACCGGATGACTCCGTCGGGTACATCCGTCGGGTCCGCAAGGAAGGTGCCCAAGAAGCGCACCGTGCAGAGTTGGAGCGCGTAGCCGAGCGTGTTGTGATCGCCTCTCCGTGTCGCAACCAGCGCGCGATCCGGGTCGTCGAGGTGAAAGTAGCGGGCGAGTTGCGCGGGCGAGGGTTCGCCGACGTATCGCCCGTAGCGGTCTGCTTGTTCGTTGGTGAGAAAATCGACTGGCACTGCACCTCTTTCTGGTCGCGCGTCTGTGACGCGACCTGCGCTACCATACGGGAGGGGCACGGTCATATGCACCCGTTGGCCCTCCCCACTTGGGAGGACCATCCCGTCGCTACCACCCCCCCGACCCTGCCGATGGCTTGGCCTGAAGAAAGGAGCCACAGGATGCCGAGCACACGCACGAAGGGACACTGCCATTTCTGTCATGCCGTGTACAGCAAGTTCGGCATGACCAAGCATCTCCAAACGTGCGCGGAGCGCCGACGGGTGCTCAGCGACACGCGCCAACGGGGGACACGTCAGGGGCGACTCTTCCATCTGCTGATCACCGGGCGATACGCCTCAGCATACTGGATGCACCTCGAAGTACCCGCAGTGACCACCTTGACGACGCTCGACCAGTTTCTCCGCGATACGTGGCTGGAGTGCTGCGGGCATCTGAGCGCCTTCCGGATCGCCGGGGACTCCTACGTCTCGTATGCGGATCGGGAATATGGGTTCGACGACCGGAGCATGCGTCGGGTGAATCTCGGTGCGGTGCTCAGCGTCGGCGATCATTGCATCCACGAGTACGATTTCGGCACCACCACCGAGCTCACCCTGCAGGTGGTCGCGGAGCGGGAGGGGACGATCACGCGCCCGGCGGTGACGGTGCTGGCACGCAACGAGCCGCCACTGATCCCGTGCGAGGTCTGCGGGCGAGCGGCGACGCAGGTGTGCGGTCAGTGCATCTATGAGGGTGCGGGCTGGCTCTGCGATGCGTGTGCCAAAGCCCACGCCTGCGGTGAGGAGATGTTTTTGCCTGTGGTCAATTCGCCCCGTGTCGGCATGTGCGGTTATACCAGCTGAAACAACATTCATTGCTGGCGGGGATCGGGCGCGCGAGTGTCCCAGTGGTACGGAAGCGGTCACCAGCCGCAATGGAGTGGCGCCACCCGCGCGGGTATACTCAGCGCGTGACCCGTCGCACGCGAGGAGGTAGCAGCAATGGCGCGCAAGAAGACCGGTGGTTCCCGACCGTCGGCAGATGCGGGGTCTCAAGCACCCGGCTTGCCGGATCGGCGACTGATGGAGCAGCAGATGGCGCAGATTGGTCGCCTGCTCCACTCCCACGACTTTGCCTCAATCGAGGAAGCGAACGCCTTTCTTCAGGAGATGCTCGCCACTGGCGGACTCCCGGAAGCGGTTCCCCAAACGCCGCTCGACGCGGCGCAGGAACTGATCTACCAAGCCCTAGAGAGCACGGGCAAGCGGCGGGTGACGTTGGCGCGCAAGGCGCTGACGGTTTCTCCGGACTGTGCCGATGCGTATGTTCTGCTCGCCGAAGCGACCCGCGACCCGCGAGAAGCGCAGGCGCTCTACGAACAAGGAACGGAGGCGGGTGAACGCGCGCTCGGTCCACAGCCCTTCAAGGAAGATGTCGGGCATTTCTGGGGCATCATGGAGACGCGACCGTACATGCGGGCGCGGCAGGGACTCGCCGAGGTCCTCTGGGTGCTTGGTGAGCGGCAGCACGCCATCGGTCATGCGACCGATCTGCTGCGGCTCAATCCCGGCGACAACCAAGGCATCCGCTACCTGCTGGTCAACTGGCTGCTGGCCGAGGGTGACGACGACGCGCTGGAGCAGCTGCTCAAGCTGTACCCGGACGAGGGGAGTGCGGTCTGGGCGTACACGAAGGCGTTGTGGACGTTCCGGCGCAAGGGTGCGGGGGCGGGGGCAACGCTGGCGCTGAAGGCGGCATTGCGGACGAATCCCCACGTCCCGTTCTATCTCTTCGGCCTGCGGGAGCTGCCGGAGGAACTGCCGGGATACATCGGCATGGGAGATGAGACCGAAGCGGTCTCCTACGTGGCGGAGGCGATCACGAACTGGATCGACAGCGAAGGAGCATTGGACTGGTTCGCGGGGAGCATGGAGCGATTGGCGCAGCAGGGCGGGCGCCGTCCATCCGGCCCCCGTCCGCGTCGGCAACGCTAGATCGGCACCCTCAGCGATGCGCTTGATGATGAGACACCAAACAGAACGACTCTTCTGCGTGATGAGTCAACTGAAGAGCCAAAGAGCATCACCCCACGTCGCCCTACACACTCTCCGTTCCCTCCACGACATGCCGTGCGCTCTCTGCTTGCCTTTCCCCTCCCTCCGCACCGCCGTCCATCGCTTGCAACTACTCATGGAGGATTGACAGTTGTGACAGTTTGGCGTATACCTCCTCCGAGGAGGTGTGGATGAATCCCTTCACGACGATCGAACAGACCCTTGATGAGGCGGACGCTGCGGCGCGTAACGCCGATCTGACCACCCTGAAGGCCAAGCTTGAGCAGCTTCGCGCGCTCGTTGGCCCCGATCAGATGCTCACCACCGGCGAAGCGGCGATCCTCCTCGGGGTCAAGAGCGTCAATACGGTGAAGGCACTCGCACGGACCGGGAAGATCCCCTTTCGGCAAGAACCCGGCAAGCAGATGCGCCTCTCCCTCGCGGGCGTGCTGGACTTCAAGGCCACCCACGATTTCCAGCAACTGAAGGTGTCCGAACAGCTCCACGATGAGACGGCAGTGCTTGGCAGTGACGTCATGCCACCGGCAGTCCTCGATGCTACGGCACCCGCGCCGGGGAGTGTGCCGTGGCAGGGTCACTAACACCGCCGACCGCGCTCCTCGATGCCAGCGCCCTCTACGGGCCAACCAACCGACGCGAGTTGCAGCAAGCGGCGATGACGGGACTCTTCGCGGGGTTCTGGTCGCCGTGAATCGTGGAAGAACTCGCGCGCAACCTGACCACCGACTACTACCGCACGCGGACGTATAGCACGGCCACGCGGCGCATCCTCAGCGCGCTGTCGAAGCGGATGATGGTGCTGCTGATCGCGAGTTTCGCCACTGTTGATCCCAAACCGCCCTTTCCGGATACATGGTCCGCCGCAGACCCCGGCGACGATCATGTCTGGGCCGCTGCGGTGGCCGCCGGGGTCACGTATGTGGTGAGTGAGAACACGCATCACTTTCCGCCGAGGGCGGAGAGCGGCAGGCACGAGTGGGAGGGCATCACCTATGTCACGCCAGCGGCATTCTTCTCGCTGGTGAGCCTCTGAAACGCGGCAACAGATTCTCCGCCTCACAAAGGGCCGAGTGTGATGAAAGATCTTGCTGAGGGACCCGCCGAACTACTTGTCGGCAGGTCCCTCAGTCATTACCGACCGATCTATCGGAGGATGCCTATTAGTGCCGTATCTACCGTTCGCAAGACCTCATCGAGCGGCGTGTCTAACTCGCCCCCTTCCCACACCATGCCGCCGCTATCGAGCACACGGACGAACGAGTGGCGATCGTCATCCTCGCCGATTTCAATCCAGCCATGGGTCGTGACCCAGCGTATGAGATGCGGGTACGCATCTGCGAACGGTGTGTCAGCCATCATCACGATCTCCGTGCGCCGAGGATACGTAGTTGACCATCGGGATCAGTGTCGTCCCCTGCCACTATAGTACACACGACCCCTCGATCGCGTTCCGCCGATTTCCCCTTGCAATTGCCGCCCTTGATTTGCTACGATTAAATCAGTAGACAGAACGCCTCTTCTGAGTAGTGGAATAGCAACATGACGACGAAAAACACCACCGCCACCGCTCAACAACTGGCAAACTTCACTTCACGAAAGGTGACAGGCCTCGCCGACACCCTCAGTGAGATCGTCCCTGACTCCCTCCCCGCGTGGATGGCACGGTACTTGACCTTCGCGATCGTCGGTGTTCGCTCTCCCGCCGTCGCCGAGAAGATCGCCCTCCACCTCGACCGCTTCATCCAGTTCTTTACCGACAGTTATGGCCACGACCGGATCAGCACGCTCCTCAAGCGCGATGTCCTCGCCTGGCAGCGGGCACTCAAGGAGCAGGGGTTCGCCCCGGCAACGATCAACAATCATCTCGCCTCGCTCTCCGGCTTCACGACGTGGGTGCACGCCCAATCCTCGCACCTCTTCCCGGTTGGCGACCCCGCGAAGGGGATCGGTGAGCTCGGGTTGCCGCCGCTCGAACCGCGCGCCCTCTCCGAGTCGCAGGTGCGCAGCCTGAAGAATCTCTGCGACCGGTTGGAGCGGTTCCACCAACTGCGCGGTCAGCGCTGGGCGGGTCGCGCTGGCAACGTGCCGCTGCGCGCCACCGGTCGGCCCCTGCGGGATCGGGCGATGATCTATGTCCTGCTCTCGACGGGATTGCGGCGGGAGGAACTGATCCGCCTCGATCTTGACCAGGTCAGCCCCAATACCCCGGCGACATTGCGGCAGGCACGGCAAGGACGGATCGCCCGTGTCCAGGGCAAGGGGAACACCGAACGAACCGTTTTCTTATCCAACGATGCGCGCCTGGCGCTTGCTGACTATCTTGAACGGGAGCGCCCTCGTGATGTGGAGCCGCAGACCACGGCGCTCTTCCTCAGTGCGACGGGGATTCCGGAGCGGGCAACGGACGGGCGTCTTTCACCTCGGGCGGTCAATCTCATCCTGACACAGATCGGGCGCTGGCATGACGCCGCGTTGAAGGACCCGACGCGGCATATCGCGCCGCTGAAGCCGCATGACTTGCGGCACACCTTCGCGTTCCAGCTGGCGAAGGCGACAGGGGCGGACGCCTACGAGTTGGAACGGCGACTAGGCCATCGTTCGCAGCGCTACATCCAGCGCTACACCAATCCGCCCGAGGAGATCGCCGCCGCCTATATCGAGGAGTTCTAACCGATATCCGGGCAGGATGCGTCGTCCGCACACGAGCGATAATGGGCGTGGGCAAGCGACAAGCGGATCCGTCCCGCTCCCTCTCAGTGCGGAGGATCGATGCGGCGCGAGTGAAGGGGCAGGAGTGTAGCGCGCTCCCTTATCCCGACTTTCTGTTCCATTGCTACTCGGACCCCGGATACCAGTCGTCAGAAATACCGAAGATGGTGTTCATTGACGGCTGCTTGACGATCGGTACAGCCGGTGGCGGCGGGATGTGCGTGATGTCAAGCTGCGGCGGGATCGCGGTCAGTTGTAGCCTCGTGACGTATTCGTATGCCTGGACGAAAACGTGGTAGAGGCAGATGTGCTTCTTGCTTCCGAGATTGTCGCGATGTGCCCGCGGCGCCTTCGCCCGGTATTCCATGTATCGCTCAGTTAAGAGGTACTTGGCCTGCCGGAACTTCACTGGCGGACTCGTCCGATCGAGAGTCGCCACGATCTCTTCGGCGAAAGCACGTAACGGCTCGGCCCACTGGCACAGCCCCGGTCCTACCGGCAGGATCATGTCGTACTCCGTTTTGATCTGGAACGGCGTTGCGCCGTCCCAGACCGTATCAAACGCTGATTTGCTGATCATCGTGATTCACCCTCACCCATTCAGTAGCCGCGCCCAGAAGCCGCGCTGCTGCGGTTCGGGTTCGGGGGCGGGCTCGAGATCGGTGGTTGCATTCTCCACCATCGTGCGCTCGACGAGTTCCTGTAGCAAGTCGAGATTCTTCTCATGCCTGCCGATCGCGCGTGCGTTGTAGCGGACGACATTCTCGCGGGCGATCTCACCCATTGGCCGCTTCGCGACCTCGACGGCTTCGTGCATCATGCGCTCGTTGCTGTCCATGACACGGTAGGTGACGTCCTCCATCGCCTCTGAGGTCTGGAGCGCGAGGCGGCGGGTTGCCTCGGCCTTCCCGGCCTTGTAGCGATAGTGCTCACCGAGCCGTTTCTCCTGTTTGGTGACCGCACCGCTGCTCGGGTTGAGCCCGCTATTGCGGCTATACGAGGGGGCGGTCGGGTAAGAAACCGGGGCCATGTATTTCTCGTCTGACGCTGCCATCGGTGTTTCCCTTTCTTAGAGCTTTGTACACGAACCGCCGGCTGATGCCCCGGCGCCTGCGGTGTCACTTTCGATCCGCTGGTCGATATAGTCCTGAGAACCTTGGATGAGCTTGACCCGGTACTGACCCGTGCCGAGTCGCGGGACCGTCTGACCCGTCGTATACACGCGGTAATGGCAGGTGCCTGACGTATTGATATCCCCATGGACGAGGGCGACCTGATGGGGTCCGATCATCTGTGGCGGTGTGCAGGCTGGGCAGACACCGAGATCCCGATCGTACGACGCGACCTGCGGCGCGATGGTCGGCGTTTCTGTCACCTGCAGCGTGGGCGGTGGCACCGTTGGTGTGGGGCGTACCTGTTGCACGGTGGGCGCGACGGACGGATCGGGCGCGCTGACTGGCGGCACCGATGAGACTCGATCGGCACCCGCTTGTGGCGGCGCTTGCCGCTGGGCGGTCGTGGTTGCGCTCATCCCGGCATTGACCGTGGCTCGGATGTCGGGGATGGCCGTCACAATCACCATCGGGGACGGGGCAGCTTGTCCATTCCGACCGACCAATACCCCACCGATGACAGCGGCGGCGAGCAGGATCACGAGACCGATGCTGGAACCTGTTCTGGATTGCATATTCCTGTCCTTCCTTATTCGCCCGATGGTTCGTCGAGCAGCATGCGTTTCGGCCGATACAGCCCGAGCGTGAACCCATGTGCCACGTCTTCTAAGAAGCCGAGCACCTGCCCGATGTCGCTGTTCTGATTCTTGTCCACGTGCCTGACGGCGAGCGCCTCCTCCAGTTGCTCCAAGAGGCGCTGATACGTCATCCGCAGCGCAAGCGACGATGCGCCTGCGAACTCCTCTCGGAGGATATCGATCTCACGCAACTGCGCGTGCGATAAGTCCGCGTGCCCTTCAGCAACTCGGTTCACGGCATCGACAGCGTGTGCATAGTGCCGCGTTGTATCAAGGAGAACGTCTTCTAACTCAGCGACAGTACCCATCGCCACGAGTGCGTAGAACCGGTTCTCGCCCAATACATGGATGAGTCGATCCGCGAACGGCTGATCAACTGGTGATATCGGTCCGGACCGATCAAAAACGCTTTTGTGCTGAACCACAGTGGCCTCCCGGATACGATTCCTACTAATTTCCTCTCGATGAATCTGGAGTAGTGGGGGGGGGGAGGGGGAAAACGGCCGGCTCACGCCCTCCCCTGTTTTTTTTTTTTTTGTTTGTTCCTTTCAGAAA
>JBPCQO010000141.1:0-8339 GCA_050998035.1 Gemmatimonadaceae bacterium
TTACGCAAGTCCCCGCTACGCGTTGTGTGGGCTCCGTGTGTTTGGGGGGGTGGGGTGGTTTTTTTTTTGGGGCCTGGCCTGCCCCCCCCCCCTACAATACGCGTGCGATGCTGTAGAGAATCAACCCGACCAACCCGCCCACCAGAGTTCCGTTCACGCGCACGAATTGCAAATCCCGCCCGATCTGCAATTCGATGCGGCGTGAAGTTTCGTCTGGATCCCACGCGCTCACGGTTTGCGCGATGAGTTGGGAGATTTCCGGGCGCGCGGCTTCGACCACCGCCAGGATCGCCGTGTCCATCCACCCTGTGAGCTTCTCGGCCAGTGCCGGATCGGCAAGAACGGCACGCGCAAAGTCGGCGATGGCGGCTTC
This sequence comes from Gemmatimonadaceae bacterium, assembly GCA_050998035.1. Classification (GTDB taxonomy): domain Bacteria; phylum Gemmatimonadota; class Gemmatimonadetes; order Gemmatimonadales; family Gemmatimonadaceae; genus Fen-1247. Next base: position 374 of record JBPCQO010000141.1, read on the forward strand.
GACCCGTCCGGTGGGAGCATCACCCGGACGGGCGGCGTACGCGAACAGCCGCGCCTTGACGTCCGTCCATATCGATGCTGAGAAATCGCGGACGGCGGGATGAGTGAGAATCTCGTTTTTCATCTCCTCAGCGTGCGCGATAGTTGTGGGCGACGTCTGCAGGCGATCGATGAAGTCCGTGACAGCCTCGTCGAATCGTTTGCGCAGCGGGTGATTGGGATCGGCGCTTACCTCGCTCAGAGTGCGACCTATTCCGTCGACCACCCGATCGGATATCTTCGCGTCCACGATCCCGGGGATCCACCACGGCGTCTGCTCGCTTACCTTTTCGCGAATTGTCTCGTCGTTCTCGTCGGCGAGTCTGGCTACGAGGCGAAGCGCCTCATCCAGTAATTCCTGATGTCTCCCGCCGGCCGTGACAAGTCGCAGCACGCGACCGAGTATGGGAGCGACCCGCACCGTACGCATTCGCTCGCCGGCCGTGCGGTCGATGAACGACTGCACGTCTTCATCGCGCAGTACCGCTGCACCCGCGGCAAGTGCGTGAGCGGCCGCGCGTGTCACGTCGCGCGAGTGCTCCGGCTCCGCTACCCAACGCGCGCCACGCTCGCCCAGGCGCAGCGCGGCCAACTTGCGCGCCACAATGTCGCGAGAGAGAAAATGCTGCTGCACGAAGTTACCGAGCGCCTTTCCGATTCGGTCCTTCCGGGCCGGAACAATCGCGGTGTGCGGGATGGGTATGCCGAGCGGGTGGCGGAACAGCGCGGTCACCGCAAACCAGTCCGCAATGCCGCCGACCAACGATGCCTCCGCGGTCGCTCTCACGTAGCCCAGCCATGGCCACGCCACGCGCGGCTCCAGCACCAAGGCCACGACGTACACCGCCCCCGCAACTACGAGCAGGAGAAGCGCAACGCGCTTCATGCTCGCGAGCCGCTCGCGCTTTAGCTCCTCGTCAGCGAGTGGGGGAAGTTCAGTCAATACGGGTTGTGACATGTACTACGGAACATAATCACGCATTCGGCCGATCAACGTCCCTGGTTGGCGCGCATTCAGCTCAAGAGAGAGTCTCGCCGTAAGGAATGACAGAGCACGATAGCCGAGATAACCGTTCGTTCACGCTGCTCGTGTCACTCCGCTCAAACGTCGCCTACGGCACCCGCCGTGGCCGCGAACAAGCCGCTCAGATGCCTGACAGCGCGGCGGAACGCCCCGGCGAAACAGCACCAATCGCTTCACCGCCGCGTCCGTAACTTACCGACCATCATTTGGACCATCCTGTCACTCCCTGTGCCGCCAGCTGCTGCTCCACCGATTGTGCATCAGGGTCGCCCTTGGCTAGCGCCGCGCGCAGATGTTGCTGCTGCTCATTCGTAAGCATGGGCGGCAACGCCGGGACATCGGCACTGACCACAGCATCAATGACGGTGGGGCGATCGGCACGCAGCGCCTGCTCCCACGCACCTACAACCTGCTCGGCCCGATCGATGCGAATACCATTCAGCCCGAGGATCTTTGCGTAATCCGCAAAGTGAAAGTCTGGCAGGTCCTGCGACTTCTCATACTTGGGGTCGCCCTCCATCACGCGCTGCTCCCACGTGACGTAGTTAAGATCCTGATTGTTGAAGACGAGCACGATCAGCCGCGGATCGCTCCACGTGCGCCAGTACTTGCTCACGTCGATGAGCGAGTTGATGCCGCTCATCTGCATCGCTCCGTCGCCTACGAGCGCGATGACGACACGATCGGGATAATCAATCTTGGCAGCCAGAGCGTACGGCACGCCGGACCCCATGGAGCCCAACCCACCCGAGAGCGACATCATCATGCCACTACGAATGCGGATGTCACGGCCGAGCCAGACAGCACTGGATCCGGCATCGCCCGTGAGAATGCACCGATCCGGAAGTTGGCGCGACAGCTCCCACACGGGGAGCTGCGGGTTGAGCGGTTGCGCCGGTGCATGTGCACGACGGTCCACCTCGTGCCACCAATCGGTTACGTTCTGCTCAATTTTCCCGCGCCAGGAGCGGTCCTCCTTCCTCGTCAGCAACGGGATCAGCGCACGCAGCGTTTCAGCGCTGTCGCCCGCGAGTGCGACGTCCATCGGATACCGCAAACTCAGGTCCTTGGGCGCGATGTCAATCTGGACGCCGCGTGCCTGGCCCTCTTCTGGCAGGAACTCTGTATACGGAAACATCGAGCCGATCACGAACAGCGTATCGCATTCCTTCAACATCCGATTGCTCGCCGCGGTGCCAAGCCAGCCCACCGAACCGGTCACGAACGGCACGTCATCCGGCACGGCGGCTTTCCCGAGCAGCGCCTTGGCCACACCGGCGCCGAGCAGCTCTGCAACTTCGAGCACCTCTTTCGTGGCACCAAGCGCGCCCGCACCAACAAGGATTGCGACCTTCTTGCCCTGATTCAGAGCGTCGGCAGCGCGAAGTAGCTCGCCATCTTGTGGCAGCACACGCGGAGCGGCGTAACCCACGCCGGAGTGCTGCCGAGCATGCTTGTGCGGTGGATTGGGAACGGCTGGCTTGCGCTGCACGTCGTGCGGCAGGATAATGCAGCTGACCACGCGCTCCGCTAGCGAGATCCGTATGGCGCGATCTACAACGTGTCGCAACTGCTCGGGTGACGAAACCACCTCGGTATACTCCGCGACGGCGCTCATCAGCACGCGTAGATTCACTTCCTGCTGCGTATCGGCACCCAGTCCCACAGTGGGCTGCTGGCCCACGATAGCGAGCACCGGCTGATGATCCATCTTGGCATCGTACAGGCCGTTCAGCGCATGGATCCCGCCGGGCCCACTCGTGACCATGCATACACCAATCTCGCCGGTGAACTTGGCGTGGGCGCAGGCCATGAAGCCGGCAAGCTCCTCGTGTGCGACCTGAACGAAATCGAACCTATCGCCCGCCCTCCGGAGCGCGCCCATCACTCCGTTGATGCCGTCGCCGGGATAACCATAGATGCGGTTTATCCCCCACTCGCTCAGACGGTCGAGCAGGAAGTCGCTGACTTCCATCTGATCTCCCACTAATCGCCTCTACCGCCAAACCGGCGCACGCCCGCCGCGATCGCGAGCCCCACTCCAGCTACTACCGCGGTCCCGAGCAACGGATGCAACTTGGCCGACGTGTACGCACTGGACTGCATCACGTGACCCGAATAGTCGCCGCCCACCGTCCCTTTGTCCGTCGGCGCATCGAATAGGATGTCGTCGTACATGTCGGCTGGACGATCTGTCTTCTGACCCTTGAACTGTGTTGCCTCCATGAACCGGTCAGTGAGCCGGACCGATCCCTTTCGAATTTCCGACATCATCTTGCCCCCCCCGCCTACAACTACATCAGGGGTGGGGTGCTCGGCGCAGTGTAGAATGGCTTCCGCGACGACCTCCGCTGCGTACACTGGCGGCGTAGGCTGCGGCTCGACTTCCAGATGGTTGCGTGCGTGCCGGAAGAACGGAGTGTCGATCCCGGACGGCTTGATCAGCGATACGGAGACCGGGACGTCGTCGTGGTCCAGCTCCATGCGCAGCGTCTCCGTATACGCCTTCACCGCGTGCTTGGCCGCCGCGTAGATGCCGGTGAGCGGGATGGCCACGTCTGACTCGACGCTCCCGATGTTGATGATCGCGCCTCCACGCTCGCGCAACTGCGGCAGCGCGCTGCGGCAGCCGTTCACCACGCCCCAGAATGTCACGTCGAACAGGCGACGCTTGTCTTCCAGCGGAATCTGGTCCAGACGACCGTACATCCCGACGCCGGCATCGTTCACCCATGTGTCGAAGCCACCGTACTGAGCGACCGTGGTCTGCGCCGCGTTGTCCAGCTCGTCTGCCTTGGATACATCGGCCACCACGTATATGGCCGTACCGCCCTTGTCGTCAATTTCCCTGACGACTTCCCGGAGCGCCGTTTCGTTGCGTGCCACAGCGACCACCTTGGCCCCACGATCCGCAGCCATCAGCGCCGTCGCGCGCCCAATGCCGCTCGAAGCGCCTGTGATCACAATTGTTTGTTCCCCAATCGGCTTCAGCTTTACTCCCATGTTTCACTCCAAAATTTGCGGATGCTTGCGACAGGGCAACGGGCGTTCCACCATGCGCGGAAGCTGGCAAACAGCTTGCAGGCTGATGAGTCCTGATCTCACGCTCTGGTGTGTTCTACGGCCGTAAGCTCACCAGCGCCGCCTCGACTTTGACCATGTCGGAAGTCCTTGTTCAGTTCGACGAACCGCAGCCCGCCGCTGACGGCCGCATATTCATCGCCCAGGTAAATGGACAGCGCGTGTCCGACGGCTTGTGGGAAGCGTGGATCGAGTTCTACCCAAATGAAGGTGGTGAGCCTGTCAGCACGAGGCGGGAGACGGAGCAGCTCACCCGGGGCGACCTTCGCTTCTGGGCGGCTGGACTTACGCGCGCATACCTCTCCACCGCCCTGGCACGAGCACTGTCGCCCGCGCGAGCTACCGCCTCCCGCGACAGTCTGAGACCGGGCGCGATGTGGTCCGACGAGCATATGGTGCTTGACACCAACCGCGTACACTCGACGCCGGCGGCGCTGGACCCGATGGAGACGTACCGCTGTGGCGGTGAGTACCGGCTGCGCCAGGAGCTGCGCGCACTAGATGCGAAGCAGCTCCGCGACGTCATTGCGGCGTATGACATTCCGGAGATCGACGTGCATGACGTTGTGCGAACTTTCGAGGACGCGCTGGCGGAGCGGGTTGTAGCGGCGGTGCAACAACGTGTTGGCCCAGCCCGGGCCGGCGCCGCCACGCCACGCGTCGAGCAGCTCGACTAGCGCTTCGGATCCCCGCCTCGCGCCACCTGGCGACGTCGATGTTTTCCACAATCATCGGCCGCCAGGACGGCACGCGCACGCATCGGACCGCTACTTACTGGCGCCAATCCTGACGTTTGCGAGATTGACAGCATCGGTGCGCCCGCCAGCCGGTACATCTACCCAGAGGACCACCGGGCGACCACCAATTTCGCCCGTAGTGACGGCGGTAGCTCGCGTCGCGGATTTGCCCGAGTCGCGGATGCGCTGCATCATCGCGTAGAAGTCGGCTGCATCGCCCTGAGTATCCCACACCGTCGCCCACGCGATCGCCCATCCGGACGGCGTGTCGAAGACGACGTAGCGGTCACCGTCCCATCCGGCGGCTCCGCGGGTCGCATCTTCCTGGTTGTTGAGATGCTGGTACAGGAATAGCCTGGTCTCAAACTCACCCAGATCGTTGTCGTATGTGGGTTTCACCCCCGGCGCCGCGAAGGACACCTGAGTCGGCATGTCGCGCGGCGTGGCGAAATAGGCGTACTGGTGCAGGATCTGCTCGGTCGAGACAGGCATATCGTTATAGATGGTGCCAGTCGGATTCTTCACCTTGTAATTCTTCACAAACTCCGCGCCGCTCAGGTACGGAAAGATGAGCGTCTCCTGTATTACCAACGGCGCGCTGGAGTACACCGGCATGGCAGCGCGGTTGTTGCGTATCGCATCTCGTATCCGGTCCCAGCCACCGGGCAGCTCGACGGCCATGTTACCGGAGCCGAGCGTCGCCTCCATCTGGCTGTACACAGCCTGGCCCTCGAACACCGCCTGTGCGGCCGCAAGCCGGTCATTGTCACCAATGCTCTTCTGCACTGAATCGAGGTTCACGTACTGGTCCTGAAGTGCGTGCACCAGCTCGTGCGTGACGACAGTATTGACCACATCCTTGTCCACGCCCGCCACAACGTACAGCACCTTGGTCTTCGGGTCGTAGTAGCCCACGATCTGCTCGTTCAGCAGATCCTCTTCCAATTTTCGCAGGTTGAGCGTGTCGGGGATCATCCCGAGCAGGGAGTACGCCTTCTGCGTGCCGATGATGTCCCGACGTGCGTTCGGATCGTCCAACTGCGCCAGGATGAAGGAGCGAACCTGCGCCTTGGTGCGCATCTCGATACGTGGGGGCGTCTTGAAGCGGAGCCCGACGGCCTTCTCCACGGCGGGAACCGCCTGTGCGACGATTGCGCCGTACGGACCACCCTGGCCCTGCGGCTCGTGGCGGCACCCCTGGACAGCGCCTCCTAGTGCAGCACCCGTGAGCGCGAGTACGACAGGGCGTACAAGAGTGCGTGTGGAGTTGGAACAGATTGTACGCATGCGTTTGCTGGTTCTGCTCAGGTATTGAGGAAACGCGACACGTACCAGTGGATCGCGGCGTCGCCATAAAGCAGCGACAGGACTGCGGCGGGTGCAAGGAACACTCCGAAGGGCACCCGAGGAAGCTCTGCACCCCCGCCTGCATCTCCCTCGACTGCTCCGTCAGCGATTGTGTCCGGCGCGCCGCGCTGGGTGATCTTCATAAATGGAAGAATGACGCCAGCAAAGACGACCAGGCCGAGCGCAGCCGCGATAAAGATGGTCAGCAGCGCACGGTCCGGTCCGAGCGCCGCACCTACTACAGCCATGAGTGTGACATCGCCGAAGCCCATCGCCTCCCGTTTGAGCGCAACCTCGCCCAGCCATCCCGCGACCGCTATTGCACCCGCGCCGGCGAAGGCGCCGATCAGCGCGTCGTATGGTCCCGCGAAAGGCGAGGCACCCTGCACAAACAGCCCCGCAAAAGCGGTGAGTATCACCCACACCAGCCCGAACACCGTGAAGCCGTCCGGGATGAGATAGTGCTTTGCGTCAGTGACAGCGACGCCCAGCAGGATCGTGATGAAGACCGCGGTCCGGAGCGCGGCGAGCGTGGGCCCGTACACCAGAACCGCGGCGAGCCAGAGCAGCGCGACGAGCAGCTCCACCAGCGGATACTGGGCTGAGATGGGGAGGGCGCATCCGGCGCAGCGGCCGCGCAGTGTGAGCCAACCGAAGATCGGGACGTTTTCGTGTGCGCGAATGCCGCGCTCACAGTTGGGGCAGCGCGACGGCGGCGACACCACCGACAGCCCGGCCGGCCAGCGTGCGATGCACACATTGAGAAACGAGCCCACGCATGCGCCGGTAAAGAACGTGAAGATCAATACGAGAGCGTTGCCAGCGAAAGCGTCACCCAAAAGCGTCACCCAAGCGTCACTTACGTGACAGCGTGTAAAGGAGAATACCGGTTGCGACCGCGACGTTGAGGGACTCGACTCCCGTGATGGGAATCGCTACGGTGCGGTTGGCCGCCGCCCTTAGCGCGGCCGAAACACCGTTACCCTCGTTGCCTACGACGATTGCGAGCCGCTCCGGGGCACCAGCACCCAGCGCCAGCGGCTCTCCATCGGCACCGGTGGTCCAGATCGCGACCTCATTGGCGCGACAGAACGCCAGAAAGTCGTCCGTGGATGCGGCCAACGCATGTTGCCGGAACAGCGCACCCATGGCCGAACGAATGACCTTGGGATTCCACAGATCAGCGGTGCCCCCCAAGGCGACGGTGGCGCTGACACCGAAGGCCTCCGCGGTCCTCAGAATGGTGCCGACGTTGCCCGGGTCCTGCACCCCATCGAGGGTGACGATTCGCATTCGACCGCCGGCCACGATTAAATCGACAACTGCATCGAACGAGCGTTCCGGCTGGGCCGCGATTGCAACCACGCCCTGGGGCGAATCCGTGTCCGCCGCAGAGGCTAGCTCGCTGTCGGTTACCTGCACCAACTCCATCCCGCCACTGAGGGCCGCAGCCATGAGACGCTGCCCCAGTTCGGCGCCGCGTTCGGTGACAGCGAGCGCGGGTGCGACGAGCACGCCCCGAATGCCGATACTGGATGAGAGCAACTCCTCGACTGTACGAACGCCTTCAGCCAGGAAGAGCCCCGTCCGCTCACGTCCGCGCCGGCGATGAAGGTCGCGGGCTATGGTGAGCAGCTTCACGCGCGCACTTTCACGGCTTGGCGGGTGTAATGATGGAATACGTCTTGCCTTTGGACACTGGGAAATCTACCGGGAGAGAGTGAATGAGACGAATTGTG
>JBPCQO010000157.1:0-9694 GCA_050998035.1 Gemmatimonadaceae bacterium
CTGAGGGAGTGATTCCAGTGAGCGGAGCTGGCGTTGGGGGATCGTTCCTGGACGGTCTGGTTCGTGTGGACCTTGCGAAGGGAATCCGTCCCGTGGGCGGGGTTCGCGCGAGCTTGTATCTGGACACGCGCTTCTAAACTGACTAATTTGAAGGGTTCTACCCGTCACGGGTAACCATGCGCCGGAGGGCACATTTCCAAGGAAGATCTGATTGAACTTGAAGGGACCGTCAACGAGGTTTTGCCGAGCACCTCGTTTCGTGTAACGCTGGACAACGGGGCGCACGTGCTGGCCACCATCGCGGGAAAGCTGCGTCGTTTTCGCATCCGCATACTTGAAGGCGATCGTGTGACTGTGGAAGTATCGCCATACGATCTCACGCGTGGGCGCATCACGTACCGCCACAAGGCGTAGCTGATCCGTTCATAGCCTTGATGGGGCAGCACGACGAAGGCTCTAGAGCTGCGCTAAAAAACACGCGGACTGTACGCGTGTGAACGCTCTGCCGTAGCGCTCAAGAGGTCCGCGCGCGGCAGTTTAAGCGTTCGAAACAGTTGCCGCGCTCCGGCACGAGCTTTGCCCATCCATAGGTCGGCTTCGACCCATCAAGGAAAAACTTAATGTCCGTATCCACACCACGCGCCACCGCTTCGGTGCGGCGCGCCGTACCGCTTATCGTTCACAGTCATCTGCGTTGGGACTTCGTGTGGCAGCGTCCACAGCAGCTCCTCACGCGCTTCGCCAAGCAGGCGCCGGTCTTCTTTCTGGAAGAACCAGTGTTTGTGGACGATCTTGCTGAAGGGGTGCTGGATGTTACCATGCCGCACAAGAACGTGTATCGTGCAGTGCCGCGTCTCCCCACGGCGACTCGTGCCGGTGACTACGACTCGGCAGTTGCACAGGTACGCACGCTCGCACTAGCCGCACTGGGTGCGCAGAGCGCACGACATGGAATTCCGGCAAACGCGTTCAGCGGCGCCGTGCAGTGGTTCTATACGCCGATGCCGGCGCCCGCGATGCTCGGCGCGTTTCACGAGGCGGGTGTGGTGTACGATTGCATGGACGAGCTGGCGCAGTTTCGCTTCGCGCACCCGGATCTCATGCGGCGTGAGCGACTGCTCATGTCTCAGGCCGACGTCGTGTTCACCGGCGGTTACAAGCTGTGGGAATCCAAGTCCCGGCATCACCCCAACGTTCACTACTTCGGGTGCGGCGTTGACTCTGATCACTTTGCCAAGGCGCGCGATCCACGGACCGAGATCCCGAACGACGTCGCTCACATCGACGGCGTGATCGCTGGGTACTATGGCGTGATTGACGAACGCCTGGACTACGATCTCATCGCACGACTCGCAGCGAGTGATCGTTCGATCCAGGTAGTGATGGTTGGTCCCGTGGTCAAGGTCGATCCGCGCGACCTGCCGAAGGCGCCCAACATTCACTGGCTCGGCTCACGTTCGTACGACGTGCTCCCCAATTACGTGAGAGCGTTCGATGTCTGCTTGATGCCGTTCGCGCTGAACGATGCGACGGAGTTCATCAATCCTACCAAGACGCTGGAATACATGGCGGCGGGCAAGCCGATCGTGTCAACGGCGGTGGCTGATGTGGTGCACAACTTCACGCCGGTCGTGAACGTAGCATCGACGGTTGATGAGTTCGTTCAGGCCGTAGCTTCGGATGCGAAGCAGCCCGACGCGGCGTTCATAGCGGAAGGCATCTCGATGGCGCGTGCGTCTTCCTGGGAGTCCATCGTGTCGTCGATGAACGACCTGCTCCTCAGCTCGCTGTCTGGACAGGTGGAGATTCCCAAGATGCGCAGCGAACGGACTGCAGAAAGATCCGCCGAACGAGTGGTGGGCGAGCGCATGCCGGGGATCAGTGTGGCGGCGTCCCGCGCAACTGCGTGAGTTTTCCCGGAACGGTCAAATCCAGTTCGCCGCGCATAGTCATCATAGGTGCGGGTCCGACCGGACTCGGAGCTGGGTACAGGCTGCGTGAGCTGGGGTACGACAACTTCGTGATGCTCGAGGCGAGCGGCAAGGTTGGCGGCCTCGCGTCCAGTGAAAGAAGTCCCAATGGTTTCACATATGACATTGGCGGGCACGTGCTGTTCTCGCACTACCCGTACTTCGATGCGCTCTTCGACAAGCTCATGGGCGACGAGTATCAGGAGCTGCTGCGAGAGTCGTGGGTTTGGATGGAGGATCGCTTTCTTCCGTACCCGTTCCAGAACAACATCCGGCACCTCAGCAAGCAGACCGTGCTCGAGTGCCTGATGGGGTTGATTGAAGCGCAGAAGCAGCCGCTCGACATGACGCGCTTCGGCAACTTCGAGGAGCTCATCTACGGTGTGTTCGGTGCCGGCATCGCGAAGCACTTCATGATGCCGTACAACTTCAAGGTCTGGGCGCACCCGCCCAGCATGATGAACAAGGAGTGGATCGGCGAGCGCGTGTCGGTGGTGGACGTGCAGCGTGTGCTCGCCAATGTGGTCTTCGATCGCGACGACGCGGGGTGGGGCCCAAATTCCACCTTCAAGTATCCGCTGTACGGTGGCACCGGTGGTCTGTTCGAGCGCATGCGTCCGTATGTGGCGGACAACCTGCGCCTGAATGCACCGGTCGCGAGCGTGGATACTGTGAATTCCGAAGTGGTGCTGCAGGACGGAACGCGCGAACACTACGACGTGCTTCTGTCAACGATGCCAATGGACAAGTTGGTACAACAGTTGGACGGAGATACGCCAGACGCTGTACGCGAAGCAGCCGGCCGTCTGCGCCACTCGGGATCGTATATCGTCGGCATCGGTGTTAATCGTCCGACGCCGTCGCAGAAGTGCTGGATGTACTTCCCGGAGGACAACGCGCCGTACTATCGGCTCACGTACCTGTCCAACTACAGCCCCGAAGTGGTCCCGGACCACACCCGGCAGTACTCGTTGCTAGCCGAGATATCGCACTCGGAGTTCAAGCCAGAAGACCGCGACACGGTGGTGCAGCGAACGATCGAGGGGATGGTGAACACGCACATCCTCCAGGAGGACGAGGTAGCCGACATCGTTGACACGCACGTGATCGAGCGCGACTACACCTATCCAACTCCGTCGCTGGAGCGCGATGCCGCACTCGCCACGATCCATCCATATCTCGAATCGCTCGGCATCTACTCACGCGGCCGCTTTGGTGCGTGGCGTTACGAGGTGGGGAACATGGACCACTCGGTCGCGCAGGGCGTGGAGTGGGTGAACCGCATGGTGTGCGACGACGCGGAGAACGAGCTGACGTACCAGGCAAAACGCGGCTGCTGACGATTCGGAAAGGATGCATCTTTCCATGACGGATTAGCTAACGCTGTGATAGCTCCCGACTAACGCCCAGTCAAACTCACACTCAGCGCGAGCCGATCTGCCCGAGCAGTTGCCGTACCGCCGCGTCCAGCTGCGAATCGGTCCCGCGATAGCTCTCACCCATCGCACGCATAACCTCGACGTCCACCGGACGCGGGTGCATCTCCATGTCGGTTCCGTCGGCGCCGGTGATGCGCGTTGAGGGGAGACGCACTGTCGTTCCGTCGATCAGCGTTGCGCCGGAGGTGAAGACGATCCAGCCGCCGGTGGGCTCGCCCACAACCTTGCCCAGCTTGAGCGTGCGATACCCTTCCGTGAAGTCCTCGCCATCGCTCAGCGTGTGCTGATTGGTGACGAGCACCGTCGGCCGCTCCAGCGATCGCTGGCCCAGCTGCGTGCGCGCCGATACAGCGGGGCGGTCGCGCCCATGCATTGTGAGGTACGGACGGCGCGAGAGCACGTCCAGAGCGTACACGTTAACAAAGCCACCGTTGTTGTTGCGCACGTCGATCACCACGCCGTCACGTGTCATGTTCTCGGCATCCAGATCCACATACAACTGATTGAGCGCGTTCTGCGACATGTCGAACATGTGAACGTAGCCAAGCCTTCCGCCGCTGGCCTTGGCCACATACGCACGCCGCTGTTCCACCCACGCGCGGTACAGCAGTCCCTTCTCGGTGGTCGCGTTTACGGGGCGCACCGCAATGTTGCGCCCTCTCACGGCCGGCGTGGTGGCGACGCCGAGTAGTACCTGGTGACCGATGGTGTAGGCGAGTAGCTCATCCAGGTTAGTGTGTGCGGAAAGCGGTGTGCCGTTGATGCTCGTGAGGTACTGGCCCACGGTAATTCCCGCGACCGCCGCCGGTGACAGTGGCACGACTTCAATGATGCGAAAGCGCCCCGTCCGCTCGTACTCGGCGCGATCGAAACGAAGTCCGATACGTCCGGTGTACGGTTGCTCCGCTGGTGGTGCGCCGATTCCAGAGTGTGATGAGTTGAGCTCGCCCACCATGAGCGAGAGATCGCGTCGCATCTCATCCGGCGTTCTGGCGCCCTCGATCTGCGCCGCGTACTCGGTGCGCGTTCCGTTCCAGTCGACGCCGTTCATCGTCGGATTGAAGAAGTTGTCGCGCAGATAGCTCCACGCCTCCGCGAAGACTTCCATCTTCTCGCGCGCGAAGTCCACGTCCATCTCTGCCGAAACCGCGAGCGGACGCGTCGCACGCGACTCGACCGTCACGACGTTAATCTTCCCGTCCTCCAGATAGAACACTTCCTTGCCGTCCGGAGACCACTGTGCATCGCCCTTGGGTCCTGGCGTGGATGTCAGTTGGCGCGCAACGGGTGCGTCCTTGAGAGTCTCGTCCAGCGGGTACACGTAAAGATTGGTCTGGCCCGCCGCACCGGCCGTGAGCAGTGCGTGCTTACCGTCAGGGCTGACGGAGATATCCGATACATCCACCTCGACGGGGAGCAGCGAGAGGCGGTCGCGTATGTGATCGAAGACGATGTTAACAGGCTTCGGCGTGCGGTCCATCCGGCGTTCCGATGCGGACTTGAACAGGTTACTGTCGGTGGCCTGTGAGTCCGGCGCGGCAGCGGTCGAATCGGGCGTGCGCGCCGATTGCTGACGTCGCGGCCGTGTCTGCCGCTGCTGCGGCGACTGTGGCGCGATACTCGGCGGTGTTTCCTCGCGGAAGAGATCGCGGAACTGGTCCTCGCGAAAGTGCGGCGTGCGCGGAACGAGGTCGATGCGCGCGAGCTGGTTGGTCTCGGTCCGCTGTCCCGTCTCGAGCAGGAGATATGTACCGTCCCGACTCCAGGCGACGGTGTTGGCGTTTGCATTCGCGAGGAAACTCACCGGGCGACCATCACCACCGGTGCTGTTCGGGTTGGTGATTCCGTTAGTGCTTACCACGTGCGCGTTCTGGAAGCCGCGCGGGCCGGCGTCTGGCAGATACGCGAGCCAGCGGCCGTCTGGCGAGAAGGCCATGTTGTGCAAGCCGAGAAACGGCGGCCGGCCGAGCGCGCCAGTGGCGAGCAGACGGTCGGCGTGGTTAGTCAGGCCGATCACACGAACTTCATGTGCGTCGCGTGCGTACGCGATCTGCTTCCCGTCGGGCGACCAGTGTGGCGACACGTCGGTCGAACTACCGCGCGTGAGTTGCGTCTCCGTTCTGGTACCGAAGTCATACATGAAGATGTGCCACGATCCGTCGCGGTCACTCATGTACGCAATGCGCCGACTGTCTGGAGCCCAAGCGAGCTGCTGCTCCGCCGCCGGTGTGTTCGTCACGCGGATGGCGGCGCCGCCGTCCTTGGCAGACGTGGCGAACAGCTCGCCGTGTACCAGGAACGCTACCTTCCTGCCGTCAGGCGAGAGCGCTAACTGCTTGATCCCGTTGGTGATGGTGGTGTGCTCGGTACCGGGCGCGGAAGGCGCTCCGACGAGCTCGATGGGCACGGCAGATGCCTGTCGCGTGCCGATGTCGTAGCGCCAGATCCCGAAGTCGCGTTCGAAGACGATTGCCCTGCCGTCAGCTGATATCGCGGGCCAGAGTACGCGTCCGTTGGTGAACTTTGTCAGTTGCTGCACCGCACCACTTGCGTTACTAGCTACTGGCTGCGACCACAGGTTCGGCGCACCGCCGCGATCGGACACGAAATAGATGGTGCCCCCGTCCGCACTCCACATGGGCCAGCCGCTCTTCGCGCCCATGGGGACGATGGGCGCGTACGTGGGCACGCCGCCCGCGTCGCGCACGAGATCGATCTCGCTCTCATCGAGGTGACTGTGTCCCTTACGCCACCACTGCCCGCGCGAAACACCGCGCGCGGTAATCGCGAGCGTCGCCCCGTCCGGCGACGGTGCGCCCCAGTACTCGGCTGCATACCGATCCGCGGCGACGGGCATCGGAGTGCCGCCATCGGAATGAACGCGGTACTCATCGCTCATCCCGGAGATGTCGTCCCGGCTGGATGAGAAGTACAGCCACGCACCGTCGTGCGACCACGCGTCCAGCTGCTCCGGTTGATCGTCGAATGTGACGCGACGCAGTTGGCCGGTGGCGAGCGTCAGCACATACACATCGCCATTGCCGGTACGCGTCGAAACGAAGGCGAGGCGCGAACCGTCGGGCGAGTACAGTGGCCTGGATTCGTTCGCCTCGTGCGATACGAGGAGCCGCGCCGAGCCGCCGCGCGCCGGAACGGTCCAGATGTCGCCGCCGGACACGAACGCAATCTCGCTACCGTCGGGCGAGAGACTTGGCTCAGCGAGTGATGGGCGCGAAGCCGTATCATGCGGCGCTGACTGCGCGGCAACTTCATGCGTGACATTGTGTACGGCTCTGTGTACGGCTGACGGTGCGCCGCTGGGCATGGCGATGATCGTGGCCAGGGCTCCAGAAGTAATCCGTGCGTGGAGCAACATGCTTGTCGAGGAGGCTTTCGGGCGCGGACATTCGCGGCCGGAGACTGCATAATGCGAGGCGGGATGGCTGTGCGCTACTGCCTGCTAACTGCGTCGCACTGGCTTGGTGTGGCCGTTGACCGCTGGATGAACGCTGGATCCGATCGCAACATGATCATGTGATCGGCCCTTGACAGACGCTGAATACTTGTACAGTGTATCTGTACATATTAGCGGAGCTTTGGATGTCAGTAAATGTGAGTTACAGTCATGCCCGCGAGCATCTGGCTGAAATCTGGAACGAGGTCGAAGACACGCGTGAGGTGGCTGTGATCCAGCGACGCGGCCACGAGGATATGGCACTGATCCCAGCTAATGAGCTGGCCAGCCTGAGGGAGACGGCGTACCTGCTACGCTCTCCGGCGAATGCTGCGCGTCTCCTGGCTGCCCTTACACGTGCACGTCGCGGCAAGACCAGCCCACAGGAGCTGGGCGCGCTCCGAATGGAGTTGGGTCTCCGGGAAGGTACTGACCGCTAGCCGGACGAGAGTCAATCGTGGCCGGCAGCAAGAGACGCGTGGCCGTCATCCAGGACGAGTGTCGTGAGGACCTGCGCTACTGGGTGGACACAAATCGGAAGACGGCGCTTCGGGTGCTCGATCTGGTGGAGGCGGTGCTCCGTGACCCGTACACCGGGACCGGGAAACCTGAACACCTGAAGCACGTGGGCGGGAATGTCTGGTCCCGCCGCGTCAACGAGGCCGATCGCCTCGTGTACGAAGTGTTCGACGATCGCGTGGAGTTCTTACAAGCTCGATATCACTACTGAGCTGGATGTGCGAGCGCACCTGCTACCTCGCGTACTTCACTCTCTCGCAGCATGTCATCACGCGCCGATAGGTACTCCCGAATGGCCTCGCTAATGTTGGCCAACGCCTCGATCTCCGTCGCGCCTCTACTCCTCGGCCATGAACGGATACCGGTAATCCTGCGGTGGCGAGAACGTCTCCTTCACCGCGCGGGCCGATACCCAGCGCACCAGGTTTAGCTGTGAGCCTGCCTTGTCGTTGGTGCCCGACCCACGCGCGCCGCCAAAGGGTTGCTGGCCTACCACCGCTCCCGTCGGCTTGTCGTTGATGTAGAAGTTGCCAGCGCTGTCGCGTAACACGCGCATTGCGGTGCGGATGGCGGCACGGTCCGTCGAGAAGATCGCACCCGTCAGCGCGTAGGGAGACGTTTTGTCCACGATGCGAAGGGTCTCTTCGAACTGGTTGTCCCTGTACACGTGCGCCGTGACGATCGGGCCAAAGATCTCTTCGCATAACAGCTTATACGCGGGGTCGCGCGTCTCCACCAGCGTTGGCTGGATGAAGTAGCCGTCCTCGCCCTTGGCGACGCCGCCGTGCACCACTGTCGCGTTGGCGTGTCCATGCTCCAGGTACTCGCTGATGCGACCGAACGCGCGCTTGTCGATCACCGCGCCGGTGAAGTTGCGGAAGTCGGTGACGTCGCCCATGCGCAGCTCATCCATAATGCCGACCACTCGCTCCTTCACCTGTGGCCAGAGGCTCTCAGGGATGTACACCCGGCTCGCGGCGGAACACTTCTGGCCCTGGTACTCGAAGCCACCGCGCGCGATCGCCACCGCGAGCGCATCCACGTTTGCCGATGGGTGCGCGACGATGAAGTCCTTGCCGCCCGTTTCGCCCACGATGCGTGGATATGAACGGTACGAGGACATGTTGGCGCCGATCGTCTTCCACATGTTGTTGAAGACGCTGGTGCTGCCGGTGAAGTGCACGCCGGCAAGCGCGGGGTTGGACAGCAGCGCGTCGGACATCGCCACCGGATCGCCGGGGACGAAGTTGATGACGCCGGGCGGAAGCCCCGCTTCCTCCAGCAGCTTGTACAGATACCACGCACTCAGCACCGCGCTGGCCGCGGGCTTCCAGATCACGGTGTTGCCCATCATCGCCGGCGCGGTGGGAAGATTGCCGGCGATGGACGTGAAGTTGAACGGAGTGACGGCGTACACAAAGCCTTCCAGGCCGCGATAATCCATCTGGTTCCACATGCTGTGGTCGCTCAGCGGCTGCTCGCCGTAGAGCATCTCCGCGTAATACGGATTGAAGCGCCAGAAGTCGATCAGCTCACACGACGCGTCCACCTCGGCCTGGAACGCGGTCTTGGACTGGCCCAGCATGGTCGCGGCGTTGAGGGTCTGGCGCCAGGTGGTGGTGAGCAGCTCGGCGGCCTTGAGGAACACCGCGGCGCGATCGGCCCAGGCCCACGAGCTCCACTCCTTCCGCGCCTCTTCCGACGCGGCGACCGCGCTCTGCACCATCTCAGGCGTGGCCATGTGCCAGTCGGCCAGCACGTGACGATGATTGTGCGGCATCACCGACTGTGCGGTGTTGCCGCTGCGCAGCTCCTTGCCGCCAATCACTACGGGGATATCAATGCGCTCGGCCGCCATGGACGCGAGCCTGGCCTTCAGCTCGGCGCGCTCGGGTGAGCCGGGTGCATAGTTCTTCACCGGCTCGTTGACCGGCGGCGGGACGCGACGAGTGCCATTGAATGCGGACATGCCTGTAAATTAGCAAGTGATGAAACGTCGCGATGCACATGCACGTGCACATGCACGTGCACATATGCGGATGGGGCTGGCCACTGCCATCGGGGTCGCGGTATGTGCGCCTATTGCATGCTCCTCTCCGGCTGTGCAGTGGGGCGAGGTTGTCTACCCCGGGAAGAAGCCTCAGCTGGAGCGACCAATGCCGGCGGTGGCCAGCGTGCCGGCGGACGCGTGCCCCGGATCGTTCCGCGCGTCGGCCATGGGGCAGGATGTTTACGGTGCCTGGTGGCACGTGCGTCCAGATAGCAGCGCCCTGCTGATGGCGGGGCGGTCCACCGATGCCGGCCAAACGTGG
>JBPCQO010000202.1:0-53835 GCA_050998035.1 Gemmatimonadaceae bacterium
AGTTGGTTCCGAAGGCACTGTTCTGGTCCGAGCGAAGTGCACCCGTCAGGAACACTCGGTCCCTGATTCCGAATAATTGTTCGATGAAGACACCGAATGTCTTGGAATCATTGTGATCTGACGTGACCAGTTGGGTGGCTCCCGCATCCACAGTCGTTGCGCCAGGTGGGAGCGTCAGTCCCTGCGCACCGTTACGGTAAAATGCGTTGCTCACCCACTGCGTGCCGAGGGAGGTTCTCGAGTTGAGCCATCTCCGCGGATTGAACGTCGCCGTGGCCACTCCGTTCACCGTCGTGGTACGGATGGAGGCGCGATCGTCGGTCGCGAAGCCCAGTCGCGCGGTTCCGATGTTGCCGCAGTTACCGCGACGGCAGAGCTGTTGGTCGGTCCTCGCGGTGTAGTCGAGGCCGCCGTCCGCCCGCGCGGATAGCCAGCTCGCCGGCCTGTAGGTCAGATTCGTGCTGCCGATGTAGCGGTTGATGAACTGCGTGGATACGTCCTGAAAGCTTTCCGCCGGAGTGTCCCTGCTATAACCGTGCAGCGGAAACCCAATTGAGCTCAGGCCGTTGTTCTCGTAACCAGGGCCGCCGAAACCGTTGGAGAGCACTCCGAAGGCGTTGTTATCGGACTGCGGCAGGCGGCTGCGTAAGGTTATGTAGTTGGTCGACACCTGCGCATCGAACTTGGGCGACGGTGAGATGGTCACGTTGGCACGCGCGCTTCCGCGGGCCAAGTCGTTCGGCGTCCGCCACTCGGGAAGGATCGCGATGCCAAGCGTGTCCAACCGCTGGATATCAAAATTCGGAATCTTGAATATCCCCGTCTCATGGGTGTACTCGCCGGATGTGAAGAAGCGTACGATCTCTGAGCCGCCCTGGATCTGCAGGCCAGCATTCCTGCGGTAGCCGTTACCGAGCGGCGTCGTGTTCGGATTCTCGAACAGGTTGAACTTGCTCAGGCTATCCTGGATGCATGCTCCGGTCGATACCGACGTCACGCTCGCCTTGCTGCAATTGGTTGTGCTCCCGGCGGGTGCGTGGGCGAAGATCGTATAGGCGGTGGGATACTGGTTCCGGTCCTGGATGAGTCCCGTCTCGCCAAAAACGGAATAGCGGGTATCCCCCGCGTGCCCCCGTTTGGTGGTGATGACGATCACGCCATTCGCCGCATCCGTTCCATACAGCGTCGCCGCGGAAGGACCCTTCACAATCTCGATACTCTCGATCTCGTCGGGATTGATGTCCTGCGCTCGGCTCTGAGCAGCGCCGCCAGTGAAGATGTTGCCGCTGATCGATCCGTTAGAGCTCGTCATGCGAACCCCGTCGATGATGTAGATCGGATCGTTCACCAGACTGAGGGAATTGGTGCCGCGAATGCGGATGTTGGCCCCAGTTCCAGTCGTGTTTCCGGGCTCCACCACCACGCCGGGCGCCTGCGCCGCGACCAGGCTGGCGAGATCGGTGACCGGCGCCTGTTGTGCCCGTTGGGCGGCATTGATAGTGGAGATAGCATTACCCTGCTCTACCCGCCGCTGCTCACCAGTGGCTGTGGTTACCACGGCCGACAACTG
The DNA here is from genome assembly GCA_050998035.1 of Gemmatimonadaceae bacterium. GTDB lineage: Bacteria > Gemmatimonadota > Gemmatimonadetes > Gemmatimonadales > Gemmatimonadaceae > Fen-1247. The sequence continues at coordinate 1,571 of JBPCQO010000202.1, forward strand.
CACCGACGTGGCGGTTAGCTGGAAGTCAAGCGTCGCCGACTGGCCGGTGGTGACCATGACGCCCTTCTTCTGTTCCTGGTATCCGACCCGGATCACGCGAACCGTGGCAGCTCCGGCCGGTACGTTCCGGAGAGTGTACTGCCCGGTCGCATTTGTCCCGGTGATGAGGTTAGTGCCGACAAGTGTTACACGGGTATCGGGGAGCGCGGCGCCACCCTCTCCGGTAACTCGACCGGTAATGGTCGTGGACTGGGCGACCGCGACGCTGACGCCAATGGTCATTAGCATGATGGGGGCGAGCACCGCATACACGATGTGCCGAACCTGGCTTGTACTCATTTACACACATCCGAGTGGAGGTGGAGAACGACGGACAGAACTGCTTTCCGGGTACCAAAACTCAATGGAACCGGAACGCTGCACCCGACAGTCGGTCTGCTGGATTCGACCGTGCAGCGACGGGTCAGGTGAGTGGCGTCGAAAGTACGCCGGTTCGTACGATACCGCCAGACGGAAATGCTCAGTTAATCAGCTGGCATTAACACCTGGGCGATCTGGTTCGTCTACCGTGCGATCACCTCGGACAAACAATCAAATGCCTCGTTACGCATGGTGCTGGGCGTGCGCCTGTATCACCGCCCCGTTGGTCGCCCCGTCATTGGCGCTATCGCAGCACCCCAAGAGCAGTGCCGGATCCGCCACAACGGCGACCGTACCGTCGGCTGGACCTTCTATAAGGGAGCAGACGGCGGATCAGCAGGTGATGCAGGTGCTCAACCGCCTCGCCTTTGGTCCCCGACCCGGCGAGCCTGCTGAGGTGCGCAAGATGGGCATAGACCACTGGACAGAACAGCAGCTGCACCCCGAGCAGGTCGACGACTCTGCCATCGACCAGATGGTTGCCCGATATCCGCTCCTGAACCAGAGCCAAGCCGAACTTGCGGCCCAGTACACGCAAGCACAACGCGAGCGCCGTCGGCTCAAGCGGGTCGAGAGTGATACTACCAAGAAGGATGCTGCAACAGTTGATACTACGCAGCAGGTGGCGGCGAACGTCGCTGGCGTGAACGTTACGAACGTGAACGTTGCTGACCCGGACGGGCTGAAGCAGATCCAGAAGCAGCGCGCGCAGCTAGTCGGGGAAATTTCGTCGGTGCGTGTGGCGCGTGCAGTCGCGAGCAATCGGCAGCTGCTCGAGGTCATGACTGACTTCTGGGAAAACCACTTCAATGTGTACGTGCGGAAGAATGCGATCGAACCGTACTATCTCGCGGATTACGATCACACGATCCGGGAACACGCCTTCGGCAAGTTTCGCGATCTGCTTGGGGCGGTCGCGCATTCGCCGGCAATGCTGGTGTACCTGGACAACGCGCAGAGCCGGGCGAATCCGGGACAGCCGACGCTGCCAGCTCAGCGTTCGCAAGGTATGGTGCTCGCGCGGGGCGGCAGAGCGATCGGCGTGAGCGACGTAACCCCACGCAGACAGCTGGATCCAGCGCAGGCGATGCGGTTGCGCCAATTCGCGGCAAACGCCAAGAAGAAAAATGGCGGCCTGAACGAGAACTATGGTCGCGAGCTGCTGGAGCTGCACACGCTGGGCGTGGACGGTGGCTACAGCCAACAGGATGTGATTGAGGCAGCGCGCGCGCTGACGGGGTGGAGTGTGCGTCTCCCGGCTCAGGGCGGCGGCTTCGTGTTCCGACCGGAGTGGCACGACGCCGCGTCGAAGACCTTCATGGGCCACCAGCTGCCGGCTGGTCGCGGGGAAGAAGACGGTGATGCGATCCTCGACATCGTGGCGCGCAGCCCGGCCACGGCTCACTTTATAGCGCTGAGATTGGCGCAGCGCTTTGTGAGCGACTCGCCATCCACTGCGCTGGTGAACCGAGCCGCGCAGACATTTCTCACCACTGACGGCGACATTCGCGAAGTTGTGCGCACCATCGTAACCTCGCCGGAGTTCTTCGCTGCAAGCGCGTACCACTCCAAGGTTAAGTCTCCTTTTGAAGTGGCGGTGAGCGCGGCTCGCGCATTGGACTCGCAGCCAGATACGACGCCGAGGACGGCCATCGCGGTGGCATATCTGGGCGAGCAGATATATGGACACCAGGCACCGGACGGATGGCCCGAGACTGGAGAGTCGTGGATGAATACGGGCGCGATCCTGAACAGAATCAACTTCGGAATGGCGGTTGCGGCCAACCGGCTACCCGGTGCTAGTCTGCAGAACCTTCCCGGCGCCGACTCTCTCGCACGCGCACCACGCAGTCAGCAGGTGGATGCCGTCGTGGCGAGTATCCTCGGCGGCGCCGTCTCGCCAGACACACGCAAGATCCTCCTCAGCGGCGAGCATCCGTTGGCGGAGAGCGCGGCACAAAAGGCTTCTCAGCAGGCGACGGCTGCAAGCACGGTCGACATGACTGCGACTGCTGGCGCAGACGCCATGAACGCCGGCATGAGCGCAAATACAGATGCGGCTACCCGCGTGAAGGGAGCGGGTAAGCAGGGGGGGGGAATCAACCTGGGCGTGCGCGGCGCCGGGCGCGCGGGAATTGTAGGCGCGCCGCCGCAGCTCACGGGTTTCGCGCAGGTAGTTGGACTGGCACTCGGCTCACCCGAGTTCCAGCGCCGATAACGAGGGCGCGGCGCAATGGGGCGCGGCTTCAGCCGCGCCCCAGGGAATCAGTACCATCAACAAGAGCCGATCATGGAACGCAGAGCATTCGTAAAGTCCGGCGCACTGGCGCTGGTCACACTTGGACTCAGTCCCAGCTTCCTGCGCCGCATGGCGTACGGAATGGATTTCAAGAACGTGCCAAAGGGAAAGACACTGGTATGCCTCTTTCAACGTGGCGCGGCTGATGGCCTGAACGTGCTGGTGCCACACGGAGAGAAGGCATACTACGATCTGCGTCCCACGATCGCCGTGGCGCGACCTGGAGCCGGGGCAAATTCAGCGATCGATCTGGATGGGTTCTTCGGCCTGCACCCGTCGCTCGCACCGCTCAAGCCACTGTGGGATCAGAAGCTGCTCGCGCCGATTCATGCAGTCGGGAGCCCAAGCTCATCGCGCTCGCACTTCGACGCGCAGGACTTCATGGAGACGGGAACACCCGACGTGAAGGGAACGCCCGACGGTTGGCTCAACCGTCTGCTCGCCGTGGAAGGCACGTGCCAGCAGTGCGCGACACCGTCCGCTGCTTCGTCCGCGTTTCGGGCAATCGCAATGACGCCACAGACGCCCCGAATTCTTGAAGGGCGGTCCGAGACCATCGCGATGAATTCGCTGGGAGAGTTCTCGGTACGCACCACCGGGAGCGAGGCTCAGCGGCTGGAAGCGTTGTATCGCACCGGGAGCGCCGATCTGGTGCACGGTGCCGGCCAGGAGATGTTCGATGCGGTGAAGCTGATGCGCTCCGCCAATCCGCAACAGTACGCGCCACGAAACGGTGCGCAGTATCCGCGTTCGCAATTCGGTCAGCGACTGATGCAGATTGCGCAGCTCATCAAGTCCAACGTGGGGCTGGAGGTGGCGTTCGCGGATGTGGGCGGATGGGACACGCACGTGAATCAGGGCGGCGGTACTGGTCAACTCGCGGCACGGCTGGACGATTTCTCTAAATCAGTCGCGGCATTCGTGGTGGATATGGGCGACCAGATGAATGACGTGATGGTTCTGACGATGTCGGAGTTCGGGCGCACCGCGCACGAGAATGGCAACCGCGGCACCGACCACGGTCACGCGACGGCGTTCTTCGTTCTGGGCGGCGGGGTGAAGGGCGGCAAGGTGTACGGCAAATGGCCGGGACTCGAGCCGGAGCAGCTGAATGAAGGGCGCGATCTGAAGCTCACCACCGACTTCCGAACCGTGTTCAGCGAGGTCGCCGTCAAGCACCTGGGTGCAACTCGGGTGGAAAAGATCTTCCCGGGGTACGCGGGTGGGTCACACGATTGGCTTGGGCTGGTGTGACCTGGTGGTAGCTCATACTGGTGGCAACCACTAGGAGCTACCAGTAGGAGCTATCACCGCTGGCTACCACCTGAATACCCGCTTGAAGAAGCCACCAATCCCCTTCCCGATCTTTTTCACCGCCTGGGGCACCTGGTCCTGGGGCGGCTGCGCAACAGTATCCTGCGGCGGTGGCTCCGGCGCGCCGTGCACGGGGCACGGATCAGTCGGCTCAGTTCCGGGTTTGTAGTAGTCAGGCTGCGTCACCGGACACCACTCGTTGGCCAGATATCCGGTCTTTGCATCTATTATCACTTCCGACATTCCGGGAGGCGGGCGCCACGAGCCCGCGGGCGCTGGCTCGTTCCAGCCACTGAGATAGAAGTCGGCCCACGCGGGCGCTGCAAGCCGCCCGCCCGATGCGTTGCTGCTGATGGGGCGCGGCGTGTCGTAGCCGAACCAGAATCCAGCGACGATGGTCGGCGTGTAGCCGATGAACCAGACGTCGGTGCCGTCATTGGTGGTGCCGGTCTTTCCCGCGACCAGCCCCTTGACACCGTAGTCGCGGACCACGTTACCGGTACCGTAATTCACTACCGACTGCAGCATCGACGTGAGCTGATACACATCCTGTGGCTGCATCACTCGGACGCGCTGGTTGTCGCTGCTCCAGAGCACGTTGCCGTCGACTGTCTCGAAGCGGCGCACGAGGCGCGGCGTCACGCGCCACCCTCCGTTCGCGAACGGCGCGTAAGCCCGCACGATTTCCATTGGCGTGACTTCGAGCGCACCGAGCGCGGCTGAGGGGACATCGGGGAGCTCGCTCGTGATGCCGTTTCGGTGAGCGGTCGCGAGTATAGCGGGGATGCCCACCATCTCACTGACGCGCACTGTCGCGGTATTGTCCGATCGGATCAGCGCGCGCCGAAAGGTTATGCGTCCCTCGTACTCGCCGTTGTAATTCTGTGGAGACCATACGGTTCGCCCGACATGCACATGGACCGGGTCATCGCTGACTTCGCTCGCAGGCGTATATCCAGCGTTTAAAGCGGTGGCGTAGACGAACGGCTTAAAGGCGGAGCCCGGCTGCCGGTGCGCCAGCAGCGCGCGGTTAAAGCTGCCGCGCTGATACCGTCTGCCACCCACAAGCGCTCTGATGTCGCCGGTGCGCGGGTCCAGCGCCACCATCGCGCCCTCGACGTGCTCGCCTCGACTGTACGATTCTGTCTGGATCACCGCGGTCTGCTTGCGCACCGCCCTGTCGGCCGCCGCCTGTGCTCGCGCGTCGAGCGTGGTATAGACGGTAAGATCGTTGACGTCGAGCGAGCCGCTCTTGAGCACCGAATCGACAACATCGCGCACTGCATCAATTGCGTATGAGTCGCCGGCGAGATCGGGTCGCCACTCCTGCCGAGCGATGCGGAGCGGGGTGTCGCGGAAGCGGGCGGCCTGCTGGTCGGAGATGTAGCCTTCCCTGGCCATGAGCGACAGCACCAGGTTGCGCCTCGTAATCGCACGCATCGGAGCTCGGCGCGGGGTGTAGGCGGACGGCCCCTTGGGGAGCGCGGCGAGCATGGCGCCTTCGGGAACGGTGAGGTTGCTGACGTGCTTGTCGAAGAGATCGCGGCTGGCTGCCTCCACGCCGTAGACCCCGTTGCCGAGGTAGATGACGTTGAGGTACAGCTCGAGGATCTGGTCCTTGGTGAGATTGCGCTCGAGCAGACGGGAGAGCCGCATCTCCAGCAGCTTCTGCTTGAAGGAGCGCCCCTTGTAGCGGCGCACGACAAAGGTGTTTCTCACCACCTGCATCGTTATGGTGGAGAAACCCTCGCGCACTCCGCCCGCGCGCACGTTGCGCAATGTTGCGCGGACGAGTGCGTGCCAGTCAATGCCGTTGTGCTGATAGAAGCGCCGGTCCTCGGTGGCGACGAATGCTTCGCGCACGGGAACCGGAACCGCCGACAGCGGTACATTCACACGCCGAACCACGGCGAGGTGTGAGATGAACTGGCCGTCGCGATCGAGGACCCGTCCGCCCTCGTCCGGATGAAACGATCTTATGTCTGCCGCGGTCGGGCAACCGCCGCCACCGCACGTCCCCAACCAGAAGTCAAAAGCGTACACGGCGACGCTGAGGACCACCAGCGCCGCGAGTATATATTGCTTCCTGCCAATCCTGTCGAACCGTAGGTTCATGCCAAAAATGTATCGTTCAGTTTCTAAAGCCCTCGCAGCACTCGCCGCGACAGCATCCCTCGCCTGCTCCAAGGGCGAAGCCCGGCCCCCGTCAGCAGCGGACGCTAATACCCCCAAAGCCGTCGAAACGACAAGCAACTCGTCGGGCACTGCGTCCGGTACTGCATCCAGCGCTCCCAACGAGAGCTCTTCGCAGGCAGGCCAGGCGCGCGCGCCCAACAAGCTCGGCCGGATTCTGGTTTTGGGACATCACGTGATCGGCGACCACGACGCGCTATACAGCCGCACCCGGGAGCACTTCCGCGCCGACCTGGAGGACGCGTACCGCCGCGGCTATCGTCCCATCAACATGTCGCAGATGCTGGCCAAGGATTTTAGCGATGTGCCCGGCGGCATGTCGCCCGTGGTCGTGGTCTTCGATGATGCCTCACCGTCACAGTTTCGCTACATCGACCACGGCGGCCAACTCCAGATAGATCCCACCAGCGGCATCGGGATCTGGCTCGACTTTGCCAAGTCGCATCCGGGATGGAAGAACCGGGCCGTGTTCTGCATGCTCAATGGTGGCGCGGCGGGCCACAACTTTTTCGGCGACGGTCCCAAGTTCGAGGGTCAGCAGAAGGCGTGGCGCTTCCAAAAGGTGAAGTGGCTGGCCGACAATGGCTTCGAGCTGTGCGACCATACCCTCTGGCACGCGATGCTCAACAAGTACTCGGACGCAGTGGTACAGGAGCAGATCGCACGGAACGCGATGGGCATCGATTCCGCCGTGCCGGGGTACAAGATTCGTACGATGGCACTGCCATACGGCATCTGGCCCAAGAACAAGTCACTCGCTTGGCATGGCTCGTGGACCGATCCGAAGACGGGCACGACCCACAGCTACAACTTCGATACGGTAATGGAAGTGAGCGGCGGCCCGACGCGCAGTCCGTACGACCCGCAGTTCGACCCGCATCACGTCACACGCGTCGAAGCGATCGGAAACGGAATCTCGCAGGCGTTAGCCAATCTGGACAAGACGAACACCAGATTCGTCGCTGGCAAATAAACACTCGTTCGTAGGGGCGACCGCCGGTCGCCCCTACGAAAGGCACGGCGGGTCCGCGCAGCGACGGAGCGCGATGTTTTTCCGCAATCGCAACCCGTCTTTATATTTTCCACCCACGCAATGTCTCCAACGCTGTCTCCAGCGCGAGGCGTTGCGGGACGTGGGAAGCGGTACTCAGCAACTGTTCGTAGGTGCGGATCGCGAGGTCCAGGGCCTCACGATCGTGCTCGGCGCCGGCGAGCGCCGCGGCATTATCAGCCAGGTTTGCGCGGGCCAGTTCGTCGGTTGGGAACTGTTCCGAGACCTGGCGCCAGCGCTCGGTTCGGGCACGCGGACTAGCTTCCGCGAGCGCCCACAGGTGCCATGCGCCACGGTTGTTCCGATCCATACTCCGCGCTCGCTCGGCTATGTCGCCGACGACGTCGGGACCGCGTCCTTCGAGCCAGTACGCGTTGGCCAGGCGCACCAGCGCCTGGGCGTCGTTGGGCGATTTGGCGACGTCGCGCTCCAGCTCGGCCACAGTTGGGAGAGAAAGATCATCCATGCGGCGAAATGTATCCCTCTGGACAATGGCCGAGGCCGGTGCTAGCGTTTAGGGCAGCAGGAATGAAGTGAAGTACGGAAGTACGATTGAGTGAAGTAGGATTGAAGTACAATAGGAGTGCGCGCGATACGGCGCGCAACTTGAAGGGTACGGTTTCCGGGTGCGCCGCGTGAGTTGACCCCGCGCTCCGAGAAATGCTCCCGACAACCAGAAATAATGTGTGACCGCGACGAGGGCGCTAAGCGCCCGTTGCGTTATGCGCTTGCGGCGAGTGTCGCCGGCGCCCCGTGTACCCGAATTCCATCCACATGACTGAACGCCGACGTCCTTCCCGTCGGGGCCGGAGCCAGCGCTCCGATGAGGCCGCGTCCAACGATACATCCAATGATGCATCGGCCGACGCAAACCCTTATCTGGAGGCACCCGCGGCTCCGGTCGCGGAGCGGCCACACGCCGAGTCCGCGCCTATGATATCAATCGTTCCGAGCGAGCCCATCGTCCGAGACAGTTCTCGCGATGCTCGCGATGCTGGACCACGGTCGTCGACAACCGATCTCTCTCTGGACGTATCCGGCAACGAAACGGGGAACGACGGCGAGGCGTTTCAGGACGATGAGCGTGGCGGCACGGCGGGTCAGCCACGGGGACGTCATCGCAGGTTCCGCCAGCGGAAGGGAGGAGGTAATAACGGCCAGGGTGGTCAAACGGGCCAGCCGGGGCAACAGTCGCGGCCGCAACATCAGCAGCAACGCCCGCAGAGCAACAACGGAAATTCCAACGGGAACTCTAACAGCCAGCAAAGCGTGGGCGGCGGTCGGCGCAACAGCAGGCGTAACGGCAGGCCAAACGAGCAGCAGCAGGCGCCGCGCGGGCCCGCTGGACCGATAGGACCGGTTGTGGTCGATGGAGAGGCAACCGGGCTATTCGATCTGCAGCGGGACGCTGGATTTCTCCGCAAGGCTACCTACAGTTACCTGGCCGATCCCAAGGATCCGCTCATCCCGCTCCAGCTCACACGGCAGGCGGGACTGCGCCGCGGCGATCTGGTTACAGCAGCTGTAGGGCACGATCAGCGCGGCAGAGTGGTGGCAGCCGAGTTGACGTCGGTGAATGGTTCCGATCCTGAGACAGCGCTGCGGAGACCGGAGTTTCAGTCCCTCACGGCTTCTTATCCCGACCGTAAGCTGACGCTGGAGACCGGCAAGCCGGCCAAGGGCGGACCCGAGCTGACGCGCCGCGCGATCGATCTGATCGCACCGATCGGCTATGGCCAGCGTGCGCTGATCGTGGCTCCCGCGCGTGCCGGGAAGACCATGCTCCTTCAGGCTGTGATCGAAGGGGTGGCGATAAATCATCCACAGGCGCATCTGTTCGTGCTGCTCGTGGATGAGCGGCCCGAAGAGGTGAGCGACATGATCACGCTGGGATACGGCGAAGTGGTCGCGTCCAGCTTCGACATGCCTGCCGCGCGGCACACCGACGTGGCCGAAATGACGCTAGAGCGTGCACGCCGACTGGTGGAGCTGGGCCAGGACGTGGTCATCGTGCTGGACTCCATCACCCGCCTCGCGCGGGCCTACAACACAGTTGAACGCGGCACCGGGCGCACGCTGAGCGGTGGACTCGACTCCTCGGCGATGGCCAAACCGAAGGCATTCTTCGGCTCCGCTCGCGCGGTCGCGCCGGAGCACGGTGGCGGCTCACTCACGATCATCGCGACCGCACTGGTGGAGACCGGTTCGCGCATGGACGACGTGATCTTCGAAGAGTTCAAGGGAACGGGGAACTGCGAGATCAAGCTGGACCGCAGTCTGGCAGAGAAGCGGATCTTCCCCGCGGTAGATATTGGCGTGAGCGGGACGAGGCGCGAGGACAAGCTGTTCGCGCCGGAGCAGATCGAGCACGTCTATACCTTGCGGCGCGGGCTGCAGCAGATGCCGTCAAGTTCCGCGATGGAGTGGCTGATCAAGCGTATCGCCGGAACTCCCAACAACGACGCGTTACTGTCGGGGCTGTAGATTTTGGGCCGTTAACTGTCCAGATTCCCGCGGTGCTGGTGATCCTACTTCGCAGAAATCAGGCAAACACCGGATCGGCCAGCCGCCGGCCCGGTGTTTGCTCTTTCGCGGGCATGTTCCCTTCGATTCTCCGGCGGCATTGGGCCTCCGTGGTCGTTGGCGCTGCCTTTTTATGGGCAACGCCAACTTTGTTGTGCGCGCAGGGCACAAATAGCACCGCCAGCGCCAGCAAGACGGTTGCGCATCCGGAGGTCACCGAGCTGACGATCAAAGGGGTCAAGTCGGTGGACGAGGGCGTGCTTCGCAGCAACATGGCGATCGGTCAGTCGCACTGCGTCTCGCTCGTGCTCAAGCCGCTCTGCCTGGTGAGCAAGTCACCGCTGTTCTTCAAGCGTGTATATCTGGACCATGACGAGCTTGCGCGCGACGTGCTGCGCGCGCGGGTGTTCTACTTCAAGCGTGGCTACAGGGACACGCAGGTGGATACCACCGTGACTCCGATCGGTCACGCCGACGTGCACGTCACGATGCGCTTCGTCGAGGGTCCGCCAACGGTGGTAAGCTCCTTCAACGTGGTGCAGACCGACACTGTGCTCTCGAGGCGCGACATAGCAGGTCGTTCGGTGCTGAAGAAGGGCGATGCTCTCAGCCTGCTGGCGCTCGACTCGACCAAGGTGCTGCTGCGAAACAAGCTATGGGACCGGGGTCATTCCGATGCGATCGTCGACACCGCGCTCGTGGTGGACAAGGCCACCCATACCGCGGCCGTCACGATCAACATCAATCCCCGCTGGACAGCGAAGGTCGCGAGCATCGACGTGCAGGGGGAGAAGGGCGTTTCGCCGCGCACCATTCGCAAGTCGCTCTCGTTTAAGCCGGGCGACGTCTATCGCCGCTCGGATGTGCTGAATAGTCAGCGCTCTCTGTACGAGTCCAATCTGTTCCGCCGAGCCTCGATCGAGGTTCCCGAGCGGGACGATTCGCTCAAGCACGTGCTAATCGCGGTGCAGGAGGCGCCGCCGCGGACTGCGCGCGTGAGCGCCGGCTTCAACACCATCGATTTCATTGAGGTGCAGGGGCGCTACGTCAACTACAACTGGCTGGGAGGTGCCAAGCGGCTGACCCTCGATGCTGCCGTGGGCAATCTCTTCGCGCAACAGCTCAACGGAAACGGGATCTTCTATGATATCGGAAAGACCGTCGTGGGTGGATCGGCCAGCAAGTATTTCTCTCCCACGTACAACGCCAGTGCGGAGTTCCGCTATCCATGGTTCGGCTCGCCGAACAACGAGGCTGCACTCGGTGTATTTGCCCATCGCCGGAGCGCACCGGGGATCTACGTGGATCAGGGTTACGGGGCGTCGGCAACATTTACCCGGCTGCTGACCGAGCGCGGTCCGCTCAGCGCCAGCTATCGGTACGAGATAACCAATGTGGACGCGGGCGACGTGTATTTTTGCGTGAACTATGGCGTGTGCGACAAGCCCACGCTGTCGGCGCTGCGCGGAAATCAGAAGCTCTCGCCTCTCGCGCTGACGCTGACGCTGGATAAGACGGACAATCCGTTCGAGCCGCGTCACGGATACCGCACGCAGGCGTCGCTCGAGCATGCGTCGGCGCTGACCTTGTCGGACTTCCGATACAATCGTGCGATGGGTGATCTCGCCATGTTCCTTCCCGTGCGCACCAGGTCGGTGCTTGCCGGCCACATCCGTGTGGGCTACGTGAATGCGCTCGCGAGTACTGTCGTCGCTGTAGGCGCGGACACCAACTTTACGGGGTCGCGCAACATCCTGCATCCGCGTACACGGTTCTATGCCGGCGGCTCCCAGTCGGTGCGCGGCTACGGCGAGGGTCAGCTGGGGCCACGCGTGCTCACGATTCCCGCGGCACGGCTCCAGGCTAACGATAGCAGCGCGGCGTGCCAGGCAGATATAGTGCATTGCAACCCGAGCGCTTCTCCTTATCGCGATTTCACACCGCGTCCTCTCGGTGGCAATCGCCTGCTGGAGGGGAGCGTTGAGTTTCGTTTCCCCGTATACGGAGACTTCCTCGGCGCGGTATTCGTCGATGGCGCGTACCTGTCGCAGAACACGAGCCCCGCACTTCCCAAGAGCAAGGCGGCAGTTACCCCGGGCTTTGGCGTGAGATACAAGTCGCTGGTCGGCCCGGTTCGCGTGGACGTTGGAATCAATCCGTCCACCAGTGAAGACCTGCCAGTGGTGACCCAGGACGTAGTACCCAAGAACGGCAGCCTCGTACGGCTGGACACGGCTCGCCCGTACTCACCGGTTGGCGGGAGCGGGATTGGCTCCATTCTGTCGCGCCTGTCGCTGCATCTCTCAATCGGAGAGGCATACTAGAATGCGCCGCAGGACTGCCGCCATTGTTGGACTGTCGACGATCGCCGGTTTGGTGATCATCGTGGTCGGGGCGGTCCTTGTACTGACGCGGACAGACTTGGGACACGAGCGCGTGCGGCGCCTTGCGGTGTCGCAGCTCAGCAAGCTGGCGCACGGCCAGGTGAGCATCGGCGGCGTCAGCGGGAACATCCTGAACGGCGCGACGTTCACGGACGTCACAATCACCGACAGCAGCGGCGCGTCGTTCATCAAGGCCGACAGCGTCTCGGCGTCGTACAGTCTGTCCAATCTCCTGCACAAGCGCATCTATCTGAACGACGTCCGGCTGGTAAATCCAACCGTCGTCATCAGCCGCAAGACCGGCGGGATATGGAACTACGACCGGATATTTCCGCGCGACACTGTGAAGCACGTCCCTGCGCCGCCGCCGAGCCTGGGCTCGTGGGTGACGCTGCGCAACCTCACGATTGTCAGCGGCCACGTCACCGTCAAATCGCCGTGGGTGGCATCAGACACTCTCACGCCAACTCAGCGTGACAGCGCCATCAAGTTCGTGCTCGGTCCTGGCACAAAATCGCGACTGAATGTGGTGCGTGCTGATACCGGCTTTCAGAAGGTATCCGACTTCCGCGACATCTACGGCAAGATGCCGCTGCTGCGCATCGAGGACCCGAACAACAAGCGGCAGATCTTTGACGTCGCCACGCTCCGGATGACCGCCGAGCCGTTGAAGCCGCCCGAGGTGAGAGTCACCGATCTGCGCGGGCGCTTTCTCGTGCTGGACGATTCGCTGTACTTCTCAGGCATCGACGCCGCACTGGCCAGCTCGCGTCTGTCTGGAAGCGGCCGCTACAGGTTCAGCAATGACAACCTGAGATTGCGGCTGCACGCCGATACCGTCGCGACCAACGATCTGCTCTGGATCGACCCCACCATACCGCAGAACGGTACCGGTAAACTCGACTTCGCGCTCGACTGGGTTGGGAAGACGAGCGATTATCAGGCGACCAACGCCACGATGGCCGTTGCCGGTGCGACGCTGAGCGGCAAGCTCGGCATCATGGTCACCGATACGCTCGCGTTCCACAACACCGATATGCGGTTCACGCACTTGGACACGCGCACCATCCAGCAGCTCTTTCCAACGGTGAAATCGCCAACACCGGGATACCTCACCGGGCGAATGGCCGTGACAGGCGGCTTCGGCGCAATGCACGTGGATGGTGACGTCGCGTTCGACGATCCACGCACTGGCAGAACGCGCGTGGTCGCGCTTGGAACGGTAGGGGCGAGCCTGGGAGTACTGCGCGCCAGTGACCTGCACCTGACGCTGGAGCCGTTCCAGGTGGCGCTGGTGCACAGCGTCGCGCCTACGCTTCCCGTCGGTGGAACGATCACGGGCAATGCGATTCTCAACGGCAGCTCGGACTCGAAGCTCGCTGTAAGTGGCGACATCACGCACGACGCCACAACCGGTCGCTCCCGCGTGGTGGGGTCGGCCGTGTACGGCGCTGGCAAGCCGGTACCGCTGGTCAATGCGAACCTGAGATTTCTTCCCCTGTCACTGGCGACAGTGGCCCGATTCGCACCCGCCACCGGGTTGCAGGGAACTGTGACAGGGCCAGTCAAGCTGTCCGGGCCGATGCGCAATCTGGCGCTCACCGCTAACCTGAGCACTACTGACGGCGGGTCCATAGCGGCGCACGGCACGTTGGATCTGGTGGCACAGCAGAAGGGTTACGACCTGGCGATGAGCGCGAATCTGTTCAACGCTAGCTCCATCAGCACCAAGGCGCCCAGCACTTCCATAAGCGCCGATGTAACGGCCCGCGGCGCCGGCTTCGATCCCGCCACTCTGCGCACGGTCGCGACCGCGCATGTCACCACGTCACGTTATGATAGTGTCGCTGTCGACTCCGCGATCGTGCGAGTGGCGGCTGCCAACGGAATCGTAACTGTCGACACACTGGTGGCAAATGTGCCAGGCGGCTACGCCAATGTTAGCGGGGAGTTCGGGTTGACGGGGGCGCACGTAGGGACGCTTCATTACGTCGCCGCCGTGGACTCTCTGGGGCGCTTCTCCCGCTTTCTTGCCAATCCCAGCGATACCGGTGCGGTACCGCCGCGTCCGGGGATACTGTCGCAACGCGTATCACGTGCGCGGGCTGATTCGCTCAGAGTGGCGCAGGCGACGGAAGTGGAGCGCGCCGTTACGGGAAAGCGCATGCCGCGAACCGTGGTGGACACGCCGGCTGCAATTGCGCGGAGCACGTTTGCTGGCTCGGTACGCGCTGAGGGAACCGCCACCGGTAACATTCACACCTTCAATCTTAACGGCACCGCGAGCGGGAAGAACATCGTTGCGTTTGGAAGCTCTGTGGGCGCCGCAAACGCGAAGTACGCATGGAATACCGCATTCTCGCCGCAGTCACACGTATCGCTTAACCTGAACGCCACGAACGTGTTCGCTGCCGGGTTCGCGCTCGACACCGTGGCGCTGACGGCCGGATATCAGAAGCCGAACGGTACTGTCAGCCTGGTCATCCACCAGGATTCCAGCCGGGTGTACACGGTGGGAGCCGCGTACGCTTTGAACAAGGTCCGCAACGACCTGCGGCTCGACAACATGAAGCTGCGGTTCGACACCACGGTGTACGTGACCACCCAGCCATCGCTCATCCATTTCGGTTCTGCTGGCGTGGAAGTGGACCACTTCGAGCTGACGAGTCCCCAGGGAGGACGTCTGTACGTGGATGGGAGTGTTCCCACGAACGGGAACGCCGATCTCTCGATCCACATCACGCAGTTTGACGTGGGAAACATTGTCGCGTTGCTCCAGAGCGACATTGCCGCACGCGGACTGGTTTCCGTCGATTTGCACGCGCAGGGCACACGGGCCAACCCGGCATTCAGCGGCGCATTCGGGCTCACGCGCTTCAGCTACGGTGGACGTTCAACGCCCGAGCTGCACGGGACCGTCGACTACCAGAATCAGACGCTCCGCACCAATACCGAGGCGAATCGCGAGGGCGAGGGTGCCATCGTCAGAGCGCGCGGAACGGTCCCGGTGAATCTCGCATTTTCGGGTGTGACGGGATCACGCGTCCCAAGGGATCGCGCGATCGATGTGAGAATCAACACGGATTCGCTCCCGCTCAACTTGGTGCCAGAGCTTTCCACCTCTGTTACCAATCTTACGGGAACGGCGCTGGCCAACTTCACCGTTGCCGGGACGGTCAACAATCCGATCGTCAACGGCCGATTGGCGCTGCGGGATGGGCGCATGAGAGTGGTGCCGCTCGGGATCACGCTGGCGAACATGGCCGGGAATGTGAGACTGTTGCGCGATACTGTGGTGATCGACTCGCTGGTCGCGACGAGCGATGGCCCCATTCACATCAGTGGAGGCGTTGGAATCAGGACGCTGGCACAGCCATCGTTCGCGCTCAAGCTCACTGCGCGCAATGCGGAAGTGGTCGACAACGAGATGGGAGACATCCACGCCCGGGCTGATATCGCGGTACAGGGCCCGTATAACAATGTTGATGTCACTGGTAGTACACGAATTATCAAGGGTGTGGTGTACATCGCGGAACCCACGGGCAAGACGCTTGTTGGGGCCGGAGATCCGGCGCTGTACAGCGTCATCGATACCGCCATCACCAGTGAGCAGCAGCTGTTCCCCACCCAGTCGCCGCTGTTGGCAAATCTGCGCATGCAGGTGGCGGTAGCGGTGAGTCGCGACGTGTTCGTGAGGTCCAAGGACGCGAATATCGAGCTGTATACCGACGGCCCGCTCCGAGTGAGCGTCAATCGTGCCCAGAACTCGTTAGCTCTCGACGGCGTTCTTCTGAGCGACCGCGGCGAGTACAGGTTCCAGGGGCGCCGGTTCCAGATCGACCGCGGCTCGGCGGTCTTCACCAACAGTCCCACTCTCAATCCGATTCTGCAGGTTACAGGTCAGTACAACATCCAGGTTCCCGCGGTCACGATCCGCATAATCATCTCTGGAACGCTGGACCAACCGAAGATCGCGCTGGAGAGCGATGCACAGCCGCCGTTATCGCAGACCGAGCTGCTCAGCTATCTCGCGTTCGGGCGCTCGTCGTCGTCGCTGCTGCAGCAGGGGGGGAGCGGGCTGACGACCGGCGGCGGCGGCTCAGGAAATCTCGTGGGTGCAGGGGCGGCCTTTGCGGCCAAGCAGGTCGGCGCTGCCGCGCTCGGCGCTGTCACGGATCAGATCTCCGGCAATGCGGCCCGCTCTCTCGGGGCCGACTACTTCAATCTCGCACCGGCTGATGTGTCGCTGGACGCGGGGAGCTTCCTGCGCGGCACCCAGGTCGAGTTCGGCAAGTATCTCCAGACTCGGACATTCCTGCAACTCCAGGTGCGACCGGACCCGGCATCGTTGCCGCGCCCCGGGTTCCAGCTGGTGCATCGCTTCAACCCTCGCGCCGGTTACAGGATCGAGGCCAGCTTCGAGCCACGTTACCTGCTGACGGAGCCGACGCTTCAGCCGGTGCAGACTCCGCAGACTACCAGCGCGTTCGGATTGTTCCTGGTGCGCGAGTGGCGGTACTGAGGAAGCGCTGCTGAGCGACATCCTGACATCACAACTGCGGCAGTGCCTGTCTGTCTCCACGCTGACCTTGACACCGCCGCCATCATAGCGTAACCTCCCAATACAATCGTTGTCCCGTGGTGATTTGCCGCCTATTGCAGCCACGTTAAACAAATCGCTAAAAAGCATGTAGCCCGCGGCCAGCCGCGGGCTTTGTGTTTTCCAGAGGAGATGGTCTCCATCGATTGGTTTGACGTCGATGCAACACGTTGCAAATGCACTCGGTCGGGACAGTACCACTTCGTCCGCCGGAGTCCCAGTATGGCCACCAAAGTCACGCTCCGCACGCTCACAACGCTTCGCGAACGAAGCCAGCCGGCGGTCTTCGTCACCGCGTACGATTTCCCGACGGCGACGTTCGCCGAGCGGGCCGGCGTGGACATGATCCTCGTTGGCGACTCCGCGGCGATGACGATGATGGGATTTCCAAACACGCTCGGGATCGGGATGGACGAGATGATGGTGTTCGTGCGGAGCGTGTGCCGCGCGGCCAGACATACCTTCGTCGTCGGCGACCTGCCGTTCCTGTCGTACCAGCCGTCTGACGAACTTGCGGTGCTCAACGCCGGCCGCTTCGTCGCGACCGGATGCGACGCGGTGAAGTGCGAGGGTGGGGCGCGTATCGCACCGCGAGTGCGCGCGATGGTGGATGCCGGCATCAACGTCATGGGCCACCTCGGGCTCACACCGCAGAGTATTGGTCAGCTCAGTGGTTATCGTGTTCAGGGGAAGTCTCGCGCGGCGGCTGACAGGCTGGTCGACGACGCGCTCGCGCTGCAGGAAGCTGGCGCGTTCGCGGTGCTGCTGGAGGCGATGCCAGCCGTCACGGCGGCCTATGTGCGCGAGCGGGTTGACGTCCTGGTGTACGGGATTGGTGCCGGACCGCACGTTGATGGGCAGCTCGTCATCTCGCATGACATCCTCGGCAATTTCGTGGGTGACATCGCGCCCCGGTTCGCCAAGCAATATGCCCGGATCGGCACCCAGGTCGAGAGTGTATTTCGTGCGTACGCCGAAGAGGTGCGCGGTGCTGTCTTCCCCGCTCCTGAGCACTGTTATCCAATCGATCCAGCCCAGGAAGCGGAGATCCGAGACTGTCACTTTCGGTACTATTCAGAGCTATCATCAGTCACAGCGCAAATAGTAACAGCGCCAACGGTAGCGGCGCCAACACCATCCCAACACAGCCCCAACAGAGTGCCACATGACCACTTCGCTTGAGCCCGCCGAGCAGTCCACGTCACAATCCGATTCACCAAAGCTGCGTCCCCGACCGCTCGTCTGCCGCGCCTGCCACACGCAGTACGATGCAGCTCCGACCGCCATCTGCGAGAACTGCCTGGGCCCACTCGATCCGGTGCCGAATCCAGATCGGGTACTCCCCGACGCTGCGACGATCGCGGCACGCGCGCCCTCGCTCTGGCGCTACAAGGAGTGGCTCCCGTTTGACGGTGAGCCCACGCTGTCACTCGATACCGGCTTCACGCCGCTGGTTGAGGCGCCGCGCATCGCCGCGCGTTTGGGCGTGGCCCGAGCATGGATCAAGAACGACAGCGTGTCGCACCCATCGCTCTCGTTCAAGGATCGTGTCGTTGCGACCGCGATAAATGCGGCCGCCGCGTTCGGGCTCGACACTGTTGGCTGCGCGTCCACCGGTAATCTCGCCAATGCGGTTGCGGCGCACGCGGCGCGCGCGGGGATGAAGGCGTGGATCTTCATCCCCGAGGATCTGGAAGTCGGCAAGGTGATCGGCACCCAGATATACGGGCCCAATCTCGTGCGAGTGCGCGGTCACTATGACGACGTGAACCGGCTCTGTGCACAGGTCGCGGACCATTTCGGGTGGGGAATCGTGAACGTAAACCTGCGCGGCTACTACGGCGAAGGATCCAAGACGATGGCGTTCGAGATCGCTGAACAGCTGGGCTGGCGCCTGCCAACCGCAGTGGTCGCACCGATGGCTGGCGGATCGCTGGTGACCAAGTTACGGAAGGGATTCCGCGAGTTCACGGAAGCAGGATTGGTTGCGGGAGCAGCTCCGCGGATCTACGGCGCGCAGGCGGCCGGATGCTCACCGATAGTCAATCTGGTGCAGAGCGATGGCGATCAGATCGAACCTGTGGTGCCACACACAATCGCCCGCTCGATCGCGATTGGGAATCCCGCGGATGGGCTGTTCGCCAAGCGCGCTATCGTAGAAACCGGCGGTTGGGCGGCGGCGGTTAGCGAAGATGCACTGGTCCAGGGTATCTGCACGCTGGCTCAGGAAGCCGGCATCTTCACAGAAACGGCGGGTGGCGTGACCGTGTCCGCGGCAATTCAGTTGGCCGAACAGGGGCGCTTTCTTCCGACCGACGAGGTTGTGCTCTGCATTACGGGCAACGGTCTCAAGACGATCGAAGCCGTGCGCCCCGTGCTGTCAGACGCACCTGTAATAGCACCGCGACTGCGCGAAGTTCGCGCGCTCGTCGAAGGACGATGAACGCCGCTGCTTCGACCAGTCATTCACAATCAACCAAATCAGCCATGTCTGTCACACTCAGTCTCCCCACAGTTCTGGCCAAGCTCGCCAACGGCAGCAAGACGATCGACTCCCGGGGTGATACCATGGGCGACGTCGTTGATGATGTCGTAGCGCAGTACCCGGAGCTCGAACCGCGCCTGCGCGATGGCAATGGCAACCCCTATCCGTTTGTCACGTTCTACCTGAACGACGACGACATCCGCTTCAACGGCGGCTTCTCCGCAACGGTGCGCGACGGTGACGAGATCATCATCGTGCCCGCGATCGCCGGGGGTTGACGACGATGACGTTGCAAGCGGCCGAGATGAGGTCCAGTGCCACCGCGTCGGACGAGCTCCCGTCGCTCACGCATGACGAGCTGCTCCGGTACAGTCGTCACCTTCTGCTTCCCGATGTCGGTGTTGATGGCCAGCGCCGGCTCAAGCACGCGCGGGTCCTCCTGATCGGTGCAGGCGGGCTCGGCTCCCCGACAGCGATGTATCTCGCCGCCGCCGGCGTCGGCACGCTTGGGCTCGTCGACTTCGACGTGGTGGACGTCACCAACTTGCAGCGCCAGATCATTCACGGTACTAACGACATCGGGCGACTGAAGACAGCGTCGGCACGCGACAGTATCCACGACATCAACCCGCACGTCCATCTGGAGACGTACGATACGCCGCTCACTTCCGCCAACGCACTCGAGATCGCGAAAGACTATGACATCGTTGTCGATGGTACTGACAACTTCGCTACTCGTTATCTAGTGAACGACACATCGGTACTCCTCGGCAAGCCGAACGTGTATGGCAGCATCTTTCGCTTCGAGGGACAGGCATCGGTATTTGCAACCAACGAGGGCCCGTGCTACCGTTGCCTCTTCCGCGAGCCGCCACCGCCAGGACTGGTGCCGAGCTGCGCTGAGGGAGGAGTGCTGGGCGTACTGCCGGGTCTGGTCGGGACCATTCAGGCGACCGAGACAATCAAGCTCATCCTCGGCATGGGTGAGCCACTAATCGGTCGCTTGCTGCTGATCGACACGCTGGAGATGAGCTTTCGTACCGTAAAAGTACGCAAGGACCCGACGTGCCCCGCGTGCGGCACGCACGAGCTCCGGGAGCTCATCGATTACGAGATGTTCTGCGGAGCACGACCGAGCACCAGCCCCGCGTCGAACGCAGGACACGCACAAGAGATGGCGGAGATAACACCGCGCGAGCTGGCGGCCAAGATTGCGCGAGGCGACGACTTCGATCTGATCGACGTGCGAGAGCCGTTCGAGTGGGAGATAGCGCGCATCAATGGAGCGCGGCTCATTCCCCTCGCGACGCTTTCCCAGGCCATAGGAACGCTGGATCCGAATCGCGACATCGTGGTGCACTGCAAGGTAGGCGGTCGCAGCGCCGCCGCTGCACGGCAACTTTCAGCGGCCGGTTTCACGCGAGTGGCCAATCTGGTTGGGGGGATCTTGCGATGGAGCGACGATGTCGACTCGTCAGTATCAAAGTATTGACGTAACCAGCCTACGCTCTCATCGCACTACTGCATGTACTGCCATGCCAGCAATGCGAGCCCCGCTGCGCCGAGTAACAACGAACCGGCAAATACAGGACGTGAGCGCGTAAGCGCCGTGATTGCGCCGAGCGCGATCGCTACCTGGAACAATGCGACAGCGTTCGCGAATCCGTGGTGCCGGTGCAGCAGATGGTCAGCCTCCACCGATTTAGCGTCGCGCTCGTGCTCGAGCTCTGTGGCTTGTTTGGAAATATCGCGCTGTTCGCTGGTGTATCGCACGGTCGTGGCCGTCAGCGCGGCAGGTACTGGCTTGCCGGCTGCTTGCCACGCGTTCGCGGCACCCAGCGCGATTGCACCCTTCACACCCTTGGCCTGGTAGTACGACCACTGATCCGACGCCCTACTCTGTAGCTGTGTTGATTCGGTCTTCAACAGTAGCGCTTCATTGACCGTTGCTCCCGCCTGCAGCGAACCGATCGCCGCGAGTGCAGCGAGTAACGCAGTGGTGAGGGCGATCATCTTGAGAAATCGGCCGCCTTCGTGCTCAACCGCTTCGTGGATTTGCTCGTGCAGCGACTCCAGCTCGACCTCCTGACCTTCGGGCATTCTGAATCACTCGGTAGCGGTGTAGAACGACAGAATTACAGCAATTCCGCCGCGTACTCATCCCACAACGCCGCCATTGCCTTGGTACCGAGCCGGAAATTCTCTACACTCATCCACTCGTCCGGTGCGTGCGCGTTCTCACCCGGAAGTCCGAATCCGACCAGCAGCACCGGCGCTTCCAGAATTCGCTGAAAGTCGCCAACTACTGGAATGGATCCGCCTTCTCCAACGATTACAGGCTCGCGACCGAAAGCAGCCTCCAACGCGTGACGCGCGGCGTCGAAGATGGGCCCGCTCAGGTCCGCGCGCCACGGTCGACCGCCGTGCAGGTAAGTGACTGTCGCCGTAACTCCGGCGGGCGTCACCTTGGTCACGTGCGCCTCGAACTGTTTGGCGATCTTCGCCGGGTCCTGGTTCGGCACCAGTCTGCAGCTCACCTTGGCCATAGCCTTGGCCGGCAGCACTGTTTTCGCTCCCGCTCCCGTGTAGCCGGAGAGCATCCCGTTCACCTCGCATGTGGGGCGCGTCCACAGCTTTTCCAGCGACGTGAACCCCTGCTCGCCACCAAGTGCCGTAGCGCCGACTTCCTTCCTGAGCTGGTCATCGGAAAATGGAAGCTGCCGCATTCCGTCGATCACCTTCGGGTCGAACGGGCTCACGTCGTCGTAGAAGCCGTCGATCGTCACACGACCGTTGTCATCGTGCAATGACGCGATGATGCGCGCGAGTGCCGCGGCCGGATTCACCACCGCGCCGCCGTACATCCCAGAATGCAGATCGCCAGACGGCCCCTGCACGTCGATCTGGAAGTACGATAGCCCGCGCAAAGAGGACAGAATCGACGGTATTCCTTCCGCGAACATCGCGGAGTCGGAGATGACCACTGCATCACAAGCGAGCAGCTCACGATGTTTGTCGATGAACGCTTCCAGGTTGGTGCTCCCAACCTCCTCCTCGCCTTCAGCGAGCACCACGATGTTGCACGGCAGAACGCGGCGCGTGGCGAGGTGCGCTTCCAGCGCCTTGATGTGCAGAAAAAGCTGACCCTTGTCATCCACCGAGCCGCGCGCATAGATACGTCCGTCACGCAACTCCGGCTCGAACGGCGGAGAGCTCCACAGATCGAGCGGTTCGGGCGGCTGCACGTCGTAATGCCCGTACACCAGCACCGTCGGTGCACTCTCACCGGCGCCACGCCACTCGCCGATCACCACCGGATGACCGGGCGTATCGTGCACGCTGGCCACCAGGCCGGCGCGCTCAAGCGAGCCCTTCACCCACTCGGCGGCCACACGAGTATCGGAGTCATGCGTTGGTTGCGCACTCACGCTCGGGATGCGCAGAAAGTCGAACAGCTCTTCCTCAATGCGCGACTCGTGCCGCGTGAGGAACTCGTCCAGGTCTTTGGCGATCATTGGCATGACTGCAATTTAACGTTCAGCGGGAGACCTCGCCCCGTGTCCGGTGCCCGCCACACTAATTTACGTCACATGCCCAACCATCTCTCGGGCGAGACCTCGCCCTACCTGCTGCAGCACGCCGGCAACCCCGTCGAATGGTACCCGTGGGGCGAGGAGGCGCTCGCGCGTGCGAAGAGTGAGGACAAACCCATCCTCCTCTCCATTGGTTACGCAGCCTGCCACTGGTGCCACGTTATGGCGCACGAGTCGTTCGAGGACCCCGCGACGGCCGCGGTGATGAACGAGAACTTCGTCAACATCAAGGTGGACCGCGAGGAGCGTCCCGATCTGGACTCGGTGTACATGCGCGCGGTCCAGGCGATGACGGGACACGGCGGCTGGCCGATGACAGTGTTCCTCACCCCCAATGGCGATCCCTTCTACGGCGGCACCTACTTCCCGCCGGCCGACCGGCAGGGAATGCCATCGTTCACCCGCGTACTCCATGCGGTTGACGAATCATACAGAAGCCGGAGAGACAGCATCTCCGCGAGCGTGGATTCCGTCCGCCGCATTTACGACGACGCGCTCCCCGAGCCGACGGGTGAGGCCACCGGCGAGACCACACTGGACGAGCGGGCGCTGGAGTCAGCGTACCACGGCATCGAACGACAGTACGACGCGCGCAACGGCGGTCTGGGTAGCGCGCCCAAATTCCCGCCGACCATGGTTCTGGACTTCCTGCTCCGACACTGGGCACGCACGGGCGAGGCGCCCGCACTCCAGATGGCACACGACACCTGTGTGAAGATGGCTCGCGGCGGCATCTACGATCAGATCGGCGGCGGCTTCGCCCGCTACTCCGTGGACGAGCGCTGGCTGGTCCCCCACTTCGAAAAGATGCTGTACGATAATGCGCTGCTCATCCGGTTCGGTGCGCATCTCTTTCAGGCGACCAGAGATGAAGATGTCCGCCGTGTTACCGAAGAAACTGTCGAATGGCTGGCTCGCGAGATGACGTCGCCCGCCGGGGGATTCTATTCCTCATTTGACGCCGATTCCGAGGGCGAAGAGGGGAAATTCTACGTCTGGGACTCGGCCGAGATGGATACAGTGCTGGGTGAGGACGCAGAGGCGGTGAAGACTTACTATGGCGTGACGAGCGGTGGCAATTTCGAGGGACATAACATCCTTCACGTCCCCACTTCCCTCAAGGTCGCAGCCACGCGCGCCAACGTGGATGTCGACCACTACGCCGAAGCCATCGCTCGCGCCAAGCGAGCGCTGTACGATGTGCGTGCAAAACGCGTCTGGCCGGGACGCGACGAGAAGGTCCTTGCCTCCTGGAACGGACTCGCTCTCCGTGGCGTCGCCGAGGCAGCACGTACGTTTGCACGCACCGACTTCGCGCAACTTGCCGCCAGAAACGCAGACTTCCTCCTCAACCAGATGATGCAGGACGGACGTGTGATGCGCACGCACAAGGATGGCGTGACCCGCATCCGCGGCTTTCTCGAAGACCAGGCAGCCGTCGGGCTTGGGATGCTCGCCATGTTCGAGCAGTCCCCCGAGACGCGCTGGATCGACGCGGCGCGCACCATCGCGCAGGTGATGAACGAGGACTTCTGGGACACGAACCTGGAAGTCTTTTTCGACACTGCACGCGATGCCGAGAAGCTCGTGAGTCGACCGCGGGACGTCACCGACAACGCCATGCCGTCCGGTACATCGCTCGCCGTGGAGCTGCTGCTCCGCCTGGCCGACTACGACGGGCACGAGGCGTACCGCGCGCGCGCACACAAGGTGATGAGATCCCTTACACCGATGGTGGCTCGCTACCCGTCTGCGTTCGGTCACCTGCTGGGTGACGCGGAGTACGCAGCAACGTTCGCGTGTCACGGCGATTACTGTGACATGCCATCCCCTGCGGCGTTGGACCTCGCACGCGCGTCCGCGGAGACCGCAGCGCTGTGACCGTTCAGCGCGAGTCGTTCACGCGCGGCGTCTTCGCCGGCAAGATATACGGCAGTCTCATCTTTCCGTATCCGCAGCCGCTGAACGTGAGCAATCCGGACGAGGCTGCGATCGTCCAACGCCTCGTCGCGCTCATCAACGGTAAACTCGGCGGACTCATCGACTCGGCACGGTTCGATCGCGAAGAAACCATCGGCGACGACGTCATCGCCGCGCTCGGCGAACACGGCTTTCTGGGTATGACCATCCCCAAGCGCTTCGGCGGCCTGGAGCTCTCGGCAACCGCGTACGCTCGGGTCTTCGAGGCGGTCGCTGGCGCGGATCCGTCGCTCGGTGTCTTCATCGGCGTTCACTGCGGCCTCGGCTCCAAGGCGATCGTGCTGTACGGCACCGAAGACCAGAAAGCGCGTTGGCTACCGGGTCTCGCCCGGGGCGACATTCTGGCCGCGTATGCACTCACCGAACCCGCCGTAGGCTCTGATGCGCAGCACATACGTACAACCGCGTTGTTGAGCGATGACGGTTCCCACTGGACGCTCAACGGACGTAAGCTCTGGATCGGGAACGGCCACCGCGCCGCCGTCATCGCGACCTTCGCGCAGACCGAAGTGGAGCGCAAGGGAGCGATGGTCATGCGGCCCACTGCGTTTCTCATCGAGCCCACGATGCCCGGCTTTCGTGTTGTCGAAACGGTACACAAACTCGGCATCAGAGGGTCGACCCAGGCAGAGCTGGAGTACCACAACTTACGCGTGCCAGTCGACAACGTTCTGGGCGAAGTCGGTAGAGGGTTCGCGGTGGCCGTCAATGTGCTCAACGCTGGACGTCTGTCCCTCGCCGCGGGCTGCACGGGTGGGACCAAGCACATTTTCGAGGAGATGGCGCGATACGCGGAACGACGAGAGCAGTTCGGCAGCCCGCTCGCGGCCTTCGAGATCACGCAACGGAAGCTTGCCTCCATCGCATCCGAGATTTACGCCGCCGACGCGATGCTCGGCGTGCTCGTCAATCTCGCCACGCGTGACGAGGCAGACTGGTCGCTCGAAGCAGCAATCGACAAGGTGTTCGCCAGCGAGCTTGTCTGGCGCACGGCAGATGAGATGGTGCAGATCGCCGGCGGGCGTGGCTTCGTCCGCCCCTATCCGTACGAGCGATATCTGCGCGACAGCCGCATCAACAGGATCTTCGAGGGCGCCAATGAGATCCTCCGGCTTTTCGTCGCACTGAATGGGCTGCAGACGCTCTCGGGCGAACTGAAGGGAGTACGCACGGCGCTACGCGAGCCGATCAAACACTTCGGATTACTGAGCGAGGCTGCTGCCACGCGCTTCAGGAGCGTGCTGGGTGCAACGGCAACACTCGACGTGCAGATCGACCAGCGATTGCTCGTACACAAGGAATATTTCGAGAAGCACGTGGCCGAGCTGCGCACAGCCGCCGAGCGGTCGGTAAGACGGTATCGCAAGGAGATCGTGGACCGTCAGATGGTGGTGGAGCGGCTGGCCAACATGGCGATAGAACTGTTCGCCACCGCGTGCGTCATCTCGCGAACGCAACTGCTGCTGGAGACCGGTGAGGAGGAGGAATGCGCGCGCGCTCTGGAGCTGTGCCAGCTCTTCGCGGTGGAGTCCGGTCGCCGGTTCCGCGCTGCACGCATCGCTCTTGACGGTCGGGAGGACGATCTGGACAACGCGCGTCGCTCGATCGCGAGCTCCGTTCGGAACGCCGGGAGCTACACCATGCCCGACCCGATCCTCCGCTGAATGGACGCTGAAATAGGGATGTGTGATAACACACAGGTGGGTGCGACACGTATGCGCGGCGTGCGCGGCGCGACCCGCGTGCCACACGATGTCTCTGATGAGATCCTGAGCGCCACAGGTGAGCTTCTGACCGCGTTGCTCGACCGCAACTCCGCAACCCCCGGACAGGTGGTGAGCGCCATCTTCACCGTCACGCCGGATCTGACGAGCGAGTTCCCCGCTCGCGCGGCACGCGATCTGGGCTGGACCGATACCGCAATGTTGTGCAGCGTGGAGATCCCCGTGCCTGGCGCGATGGAGCACGTCGTTCGCGTTCTGCTCCACCTCGAGCTCCCTTCCCGCGCAGTGGTTCGCCATGTGTATCTGAACGGAGCAGAAGAGCTTCGCCCGGATCTATAACGCTGTCGATCTGTAACATTCACGTTCTGTAACGCTGTCGCCGTAAAACATGACCCAACCACCGCGTCTCATCCATTGATGCTGCTCCCAGTCCTCATCTCGCTCCTCAGTGCAGCCGCATCGCTGCCCACCGACACCACGACCAACGTCCGCGACCTCCCCATAATTGAGTTGCGGGCAGCACATCCTCAGTCCAATACCGTCGCCATCATCCTCTCCGGTGATGGCGGATGGGCCGACATCGATGAGCAGGTCGGCAAGCGTCTCCAGGCACGCGGCGTGGACGTGGTGGGCTTGGACATGCGGAGCTATCTGCGCGGCGGCCATCGCTCGCCGGCCAGCATCGGTGCGGATATCTCGCGAATAGCCCGTCGCTACACGGCGCTATGGCAGCGCAAGGACGTCGCGCTGGTCGGCTACTCCCGCGGCTCGGACCTGGCACCGTTCGCCGCGACTCACATGGCGCCAGACGAGAAGCAACGCCTCACCGTCATCGTGATGCTCACGCTGCTCGAGCGCGCCAGCTTCGTGTATCACTTCTCCGATCTGTGGCGCACCACATCTGGCAAGGATGACACGCCCGTGCTCCCGGAGCTGGAACAGCTTCGCAGCGTCCCGCTGGTCTGCATCTACGGCCGCAAGGAAAAGGAATCACTCTGCCGCACGGCACCCAGCGGCCTGATGACCACCATCATGCGAGAAGGCGAGCACCACTTCGATGGCGACTACAACGCCCTCGGAGACATTGTGTTTCAGGCGATCATGCGGACGGAAAGCGGCGCTCCGCTCGGCAAGCTCGGACAGCCTGAGACCGTACACTGAACCCAATTGAGCGTCAGTTAAGCCACAGCCTAACCAAACCTCAGTACGTCAGCTCGCCATCAACCAGTCTCGCCACTGGCGTGTACGGATGCTCCTTCGGTTCGGCCGGCCCGAGTATGTGGAGAACGGTCCATCCTCGCGCCTTGAAATAGTCCGATATCATGGATCGATGACACCGCCACCACACGCCTTCGGCGCACATCATCGCCACCCTGTCCACATGTGCTAGCGCCATGAGATCTGCCGCGGCGGCCTCGAACTCAGCGGTGTCCATGTAGTCGGCGTAACCGCGAAAGGCTTCGTTGCGCCATACCGAGTGGGGTGAATCTGGAAGCGGCTTGCGCCGACCGCCCAGCGACGGCATCGATGTGTAGCCTATGCCAACCTCACCCAGTACGCGCTCCATTGAATCGGGAGCGAAGTGCGGATATTTCCGGGACCCGGCAAAGCGGCGAACGTCGGCGACTCGCGTGATGCCGTGGGTCTGCAAGATGCTCACGAACTCATCCATGGGGTGCGTGGAATGACCAATCGTCCAGACCGTTCCCGCACCATCACTCATGTCTCGAAGTCCAGCGCCAGATCGAGGGATGGCGGTGAATGCGTCAACGCACCCACCGATATCCAGTCCACGCCCGTCTCCGCAATACCGCGCACCGTCTGTAAATTCACCCCGCCCGAGGCTTCCACAACGGCGCGGCCGCCGATCATCTGCACCGCCTCACGCATGTCGTGCAGCCCCATGTTGTCGAGCATGATGATGTCGGCACCCGCCTTCAACGCGGCAGCCACGTCGGCGATGTTCTCACACTCAACCTCCACACGCGTTCCGCTCGGAGCCACGGTCCTCGCGCGTTCAACAGCCAGCGCGATATTGTGATCCACCGCCGCCAGATGGTTGTCCTTGATCAGCACAGCGGCTGCCAGATCGGAGCGATGGTTCATGCCGCCACCGCAGCGCACTGCGTACTTTTCCAGCCGGCGCCACCCGGGCGTCGTTTTCCGCGTGTCCAGTATGCTGGCCCCGGTACCACGCACCGCGTTCACATACTGCGCGGTGAAAGTCGCGATTCCGGACAGCCGCTGCATGAAGTTCAAAGCGACGCGCTCCGCGCTGAGCAGAGCGGTCGCTTCGCCCGTGATGGCGAGCACGGTGTGACCACGGTCGACCGCGCGACCATCCGGTGCATCGATACGGATCGCCACCGAGCTGTCGCGCTGCCTGAACGCCTCCATCGCGAGCACGCTGCCACATACCACTCCCGAGCGCCTCGCCACGAGCACGGCGCGCGCCTGCGTGCCTTGTAAGATCGTAGCGCGAGTGGTGATGTCATCGTCAGCCCGATCCTCCTCCAACGCGTCACCCACCACGCGTTGCCGCTCCATGTCGCTCAACGGGAGCGTCAGCGGCCCATCAGGAGTGAAGCCACGCTCCGCCAGGTGTGCGGCTGAAGGTGCAGGTAGAGGGGCAGGTAAAGGCACCGCGCCTCGCTGCGCCGAAGCTTCGGTATTGCCGCCATCGGCACTCTGATCGCTCATTCTCCGGGATCCTCCGCCGTTGACGGGTCGAGAGACAACGGCGTCGTGTTGCCACCGCCGACGGCCACCATTCGCTCGATGGCCAGACGCGCTCTGGCAGCAATCGCAGGCGCAACAGTTACGGGGTACTGCATTTTCTCGAGAGCACGCAGCACCTTTGGCAACGTGGTGACTTTCATGTAAGCGCACACCGCGCGATCGTTGGCCGGAATGAAGCGTTTGGTCGGATTGTCGCGCCGGAGCCGGTGCAGAATACCAACTTCGGTCGCGACGATGAATTCGTCCGCGTCAGAGATCGACGGCCGTCTGATCATCCCTTCGGTGGAAAGGATCTGAACTCCAGCCGGATCAATTGCACCTGCCGATACCGCTTCCACCGCGCTCGTGGCGCAGCCACATTCTGGGTGGATCAGAAACTCCGCATTAGGATGCGCGGCACGCTGGAGCGTGATGTGCTCCGGATCGATCCCGGCATGCACATGACATTCACCCATCCACACGTGGATGTTCTCGCGCCCCGTCACACGACGCACGTGCGCACCAAGAAACATGTCGGGAAGAAAGAGAATCTCACGATCCGCCGGAACGGAGTTCACTATCTCCACCGCATTTCCCGACGTGCAGCAGTAATCGCTCTCACCCTTTACTTCCGCCGTCGTATTCACGTAGCTAACGACGATGGCACCAGGATGCTCTGCCTTCCACTCGCGAAGCTGCGCCGCATCGATGGTTGACGCCAGTGAGCACCCGGCCGCCATGTCTGGCAGAAGAACCGTTTTCCCAGGCGACAGGATCGCCGCTGTTTCCGCCATGAAGTGCACGCCACAGAACACGATCACCTGCGCGCTCGTGCTCGCCGCTTCACGACTCAGGCCGAGCGAGTCACCAACGAAATCTGCAACGTCCTGCACCTCCGGACGCTCATAGTTGTGTGCGAGTATCACTGCGTCTCGCTCACGCGCTAACGACCTGATGCGGTCCTGGAGCGCAGCCGTGCTATCGGAATGGGCTATTGTTTCAAGCATTGTAGTAAAAGAATCGGGGACGGAGAGAATCACCGCTCACCACTCAATATGTCGGTCTCGCCATTTTCTCTTCGGCCGCGGGAAGTCGCTCCTGTAGTGACCGCCACGACTCTCCTGCCGCATGAGTGCCGCTTCGGCAATCAGCCGGGAAGTATCGATCATGTTTGCCTCTTCCGTGGCGCCGGCGGGGAGACGTCCCGCGATACCGTCCAGCAGCTCAAGGCATTCGCGCAGGCCGTCGGCGTTACGGTCTATCCCCGCATTTTCCCACACCACCCGCCTGATGTCATCAGCCGCGACCTGTGCCGCGCCGCGATCCATCAGCGGCGGTGCGGTCCAGTCGCTCCTCTCCGGCTCCCGCTCTAGCGGCCCAACACTTACCATGTCCAGTGCCACACGCTCGGCGAACACCAGCCCCTCCAGTAGTGAGTTGGACGCAAGCCGATTGGCGCCGTGCACTCCGGTACTGGCGACCTCGCCACACGCGTACAGCCGCGGGATGCTTGCACGTCCAGCGAGATCCGTCACTATCCCACCCATCATGTAGTGCGCGGCCGGCGTCACCGGAATCAGATCAGTCTGTGGATCGATCCCTCGTGCGCGGCACAGCGCGTATATCCCGGGGAAGCGCTCGACGAACGGGCGGCCGAGCCGGCGCGCATCGAGGAACACACGACGCCCCTCGCGCTGCTCCCGGAAGATGGCACGGGCCACGATGTCGCGCGGTGCCAGCTCGGCCAGCTTGTGCAGCTTCAGCATGAACCGGTCGCCGCGCTCGTTGACCAGCACCGCACCTTCACCCCGGACCGCCTCGGAGATGAGGGCCAGCGGGTTCTCCGGCGTGTCCAGCGCGGTGGGATGAAACTGCACGAACTCCATGTCGGCCAGCTTCACCCCCGCACGGTGCGCAATCGCGTATCCGTCTCCAGTCGCTACCACTGGATTGGTGGTGTAGCGGTACACCTGCCCACACCCGCCGGTCGCGAGCACGGTGACATCGGCGATGAACTCCGTTGGTCGTCCGGAAACGGTCGCGCACACTCCCACGCACTCGCCGTTGTCCACCAACAGGTCGAGCACTCGCGTTTTCTCCGACACCCGGATGGCCGGAGTCTCACGCACACGCTCGATTAGCGTGCGCGCCACCTCCGCCCCCGTCTGATCGCCCTGCGCGTGCACTATGCGCCGGCGCGAATGCGCAGCCTCGCGCCCGAGCATGAGTTTCCCCTTAAGGTCGCGATCGAAGTGTGCACCAGCGGTGACGAGTTCACGCACGCGGGCCGGTCCTTCCTCCACCAACACCTCCACCGCGGCGGCGTCGCACAGAGCTGCGCCAGCGGCCAGCGTGTCGCGCCGGTGCAACTCGGGAGAATCACCAGCGCCCAGCGCCGCGGCAATTCCGCCCTGCGCGTAAGCGGTTGCACTGTCGAAGAGCGTGCGCTTGGTGAGGACAGTCACATCCCCCGCAACGGACCCTCGCCACGCTGTATGTAGTCCTGCAACGCCGCTCCCGACCACCAGGAACCGGGTGCGAATGCGCTCTGGCATGCGCGAAAGATAGTGCCTGCGCCGGTGCCCCGCCCGCGAGCCCGTAGCAACGAGAGTGCACCACTACCGTACCGTGAGTGCACGGTGGCGGCAACGTGAGTGCACCCTGACGGCAGCGAGGTGATGACAGCGGCGTGTTCGCGCTACGCCGCACCACCACCCGTTCAGCCTATCGTGGCGGCCCATCCCTCAGGAGCCGACCATGTCCAAATGCCGAGTGCGCTTCCCGCGACTCGCCCTCATCGCCACGGTGGCGGTGTTGACCGCTGAAGCTGCGTGTCGAGACACACCCACAGCGCCTACCGCACACAATGTGAACGTGTCACCCGCGGTCAATACACCCGGAGATTCGGGTGCGCCGGAGATATCCTTCCTCGCTCCGCTCGGTCCGCGACGTGCCCCAAAAGGCGAGCTTGATACCACCCTGGCGCCGACGGTCACAATCTGCAGGCTCAACGGAGACAGTTGCACCTCTGACACCCTGGCACACTTCACCTCCGACCAAGGTGCCACAGCCGAACAGCGGGTGCGACTCACCGGCAAGGCGTATATCGCAACGTGGGATCTCTCCACAATCTCCGCCGACACGTCCGCGGCGTACCGCATTGTTGTGGCACTCGGTGATACAACCGTCGGCTACACCGACGCCAGAGTGGTACCGGCCGGCTACCGCCCTCCAGCGAGCGACACCGCGCGGTTTGCATTTCTGACGCCCCGACACGCGCTGAACATACAGTTCCAGATCTTCATGCCGCCCGAGCTGCTCACAGTGTTTGCCGAGCCGGGCGTGCATGGGTCACTCGTCACCGGCAGCGCCGTGCATCGGCATGGTGAGCGCGTATCGTACCAGTTCGAGGCGGACTCGGGCTACACCAACGTGCTGGTCACGGTGGATCAGGAATATCTACCGCGGCGAGGCAGGATCACCATGAACCGCGCACACGTACTCGTTGCATCGGCGGATCGAGATGCATCGGTAGCGTATGGCGATGAATGGATAGTCCGGGAAGGGCGCGCTCTGCTGCGCTCCGCCAGGCCAGTACAGGCAGCGCAGCAATTTCTCGACGACATCGCCGCTACACGAGACACAACCAATCTCGTCGCGCGCCTCGCACGCGTGGAACGGGTCCTTGTCCAGGCCAACCCCGGGGCGCTGCGCTCGCTCGACCTCGCACTCGCCGGCCACTCCTTCTATGCCGGTAGCGGAATCGGAGTTGCCGCGCCGGTAGTTGCACCACCTCCGGGCAGCGGCGGTGGCATCGTGGCCGACAACCTTCTTCCCGGACCCGCGGCGCAACCCAGGCTGGTCCCCAGCCGAAGCGTGGGAATCATGACGAGGAGCCGCTATGAGCCGCTCACAATTGCGTACGTGAATGGAGTACTCACGTCGCCATATGGAGCGCTCTTCAACGCCGATGCTGTCGCGCGAATGGCACGGGCCAGCACCTGGAGTGTCGCGGTCCCTTTCGAGGTGAGACTCATCTACAACAGCACAGCCACCAGCGACGGAACCGATCCAAACGACCGCTGTGTGATCGAGTTGGCAAGGAACAGCCAGGGACTGGGCATCAATACGCTTCCACAATACGTCACCGAGTGCGAGAAAGGAACGTCGCCCACGACCAACACATCCGATATGCTCGCAAAGCTCGCTGACTTCGCTGAAGCTGGGATCCAGCTCAGCAATATTATCACCGGCTTGCCGCTTCCCCACCCGGCTGACGCGGACAGCGTTGCCGCCATCACCGCGCGTTGGATGGCTGCGGGACGTCACGTCGTCTTCGTGCCGCACTCCCAGGGGAATCTGATGGTCCAGCAGGGCATCAACATTCTGGCGCGGAAAGGACTGTATCATCCGGCAACTGATACCACCTGCATCGGTGCCGTACCGCTCGCAGCCCCGACGAGCGCTAACTGGCCCATCAGCTCGCGTCACCTCACCGGAATAGTCGCGGCCCACGACGCGATTCTCGCACTGGGTAGCAACCACTTTCCCCAGGTGCGCACGCCACTCGGCGACTCCGCCGACAGCCAGCTTGGACAGTGGCGCCGGCTTAGCCAGGTACGCGGACTTGCCGGCGCGCTCACTATTCGTTGGGCAGTACGCATCCACGAGCTCACAGGCGGCTACCTCAATCCGGAGCCGATCCGGACACGTATCCAGGAGGCGCTGGTCCACTCCTACAAGTCGTGCGCACTCGGCGAAATTACCGTGACACCACAGCGAATGGTCCTCCCCACCGGCGCTTCCCGTACTTTCTCTACCACGCTGCTGGACCTCAACGCCGATCCTCTGGATGGCAGCCGAGCGGTTACCTGGAAGGGCGATTCGGGCGACGATTTACAGCGAGCAGTGTCCGTACTTCCCGACGGGCGGGTGCGAGCGTTGTATGTGGGCGGAACAGCTGCGCGCGCGAGCACGTCCACGGTAACCTCGACCGTCGCTGTGGAAGTTGAACCCGCTCCCCTGCCCGTGGTGGTGGCGGAGTCGTTGTCCGCCAGGTGGACACCGATTTCTGGAACGAGCGCCTCTTCGGTACCGGGAATACCCACTGGTCCGCCGCCCACGTTCCTGTCGGAGAGACCCGCACCATGGAACGGCGACAACTGCATGGTACGACAGGAGATCACTCTCGAGCAGGGTCAGGTGAGTCTGGTCAGCAAAGTGTGTACGGCCAAGTACCGAGTGACGGCGGAGCCGGTTACCAATGCAACGCGTTACGAAGCGACTTTCTTCGAGCTAAACCACACCAACCGGCTCTTTACCCTCGCTGCATCCACGCCAGTGCTCCGTGGTGAAATCTCAGGCCCCCCTGATTCACTCATTGGAGACCTACCGGGTCCAACGCTTCTGGATCGCGTGAACGTCACTGCAAGGGACAGCGCAGGTCACCTGCTCAGCTCGGGTAGCGCGTGCGCGCACGGTTGCGCTGGCTGGCCAGGGTTTCCCTGACGAACTGTAGCCAACTGTAGCCATCAGTACGAGGTGAGTGGTACAGCATCACGCACCGCTCACCTCGTCGCTGCGAACTCTATCTCGTTTGCCATGTTCAGATCCTTCTGCGTAACGCCACCCGCATCATGCGTCGTGAGCATGCAGCTGATCTTGGTATAGCGAATGTCGATATCAGGGTGGTGCTGCGCAGCCTCGGCGGCTTCTGCCACCCGGTCAACGAAGCCAATCGCGTCTGGAAAGCTGTCGAATTGAAATGTCTTGCTCAACATGTCGCCCTTGCGCGACCAGCCGGGTAACGAACCCAGCCCTCTCTGGATGGCAATGTCGGATAGACGCTCTGGACGTTCTTCGCTCTTCATGGATTCAACCCCAAACGTGTGGATAAGCCCTTGCGCATGAAATCGGCCATTCCAGCGCGGACAGAATCACTGCTGTCCGGAATTACCGGCGGCGTCCCAGACTGCGCCATCAGTCGTCCTTGCGACCTCGTGCAGCGACAACCGTCTTGCTAGCTCCGCGGGCGCGATGACATCGGGACTGTGTGCGTCGAAGCCAACCACGTAGCCCCCGTTGGCGCGCAACGCTTTCAGGAATCCAGCCATGTCACCGGGGTCGGAGCTATCTGGTAGCTGCCGAGCGATGCGCCCTGCGTGGAAGTACACCGCCGGTGGCCAGTTTGAATAAAGAATACGGCCGTTACCGTGTGCGCGGACCCACCCCACCAGCGGCGAGTTCCGCCACGAGCCCGAGGCGAAGTCGCTCCCTTCGGTGACCGCGTAAACCGCATCGTTCTCCGTCACGAGCGCGGCTGCCACCAGCCACACCGCGCCGAGCAGCCCGATCGCAAGCCGCATCGGCCGGTGGTAGGCGCGCCACCAGTACGCGATGCCGGTGACCGTCGCTATCTCAACCAACATCATGAGCGGGGCCAGGATCCGCCCGTCGAAAGGGATCGTACCACCCACAAAAGTGCGTGAGCCCACGAGCATGGCGACATACCAGAACGAGAGCATCATCGCCGCTCCGATGAGCATCCCCACGCGTCCCTGGCGAAGCTGCCGGCGACGGCTGCCTGCTGTCTCGCGGACAGTGGCAGTGATGTACACAACGATCGCTACCGCCGCCAAGATGGCGATGGCAATCTGCAGCGCTGAATTGTTCAGCCCTGGAGCCAGCCAGTTCAGCGCGGTGTCGCCAGCCTGGTGTACCGTGGTGCTCCACCCTCCGTAAACTGAAAGCTCCGGAGTGGCGTGTCTATCATGGGCGAGCGCTGTACGGAAGAGCCAGCCGGCAATCACTACCGCAGGCACCAGCGCGACCACCATGGCGCGACGAAAGCGGCGGCCGTAGTCGTATCGCTCATCCAATAGCGTCCACGTGACTACGGCCGCTGGAACGGCGGCACCGGCATAACGCACCATCACGGCTGCGGTGGCGAGGAGTCCCAGGAGCAGGAGACGGTCCCGAGCCACGGTCATAGCAGCCAGAGTACCCACGATCAACGCCAGAAAGACCGGCTCGCTCAGAACCGACAGGTGCACATCGAAGACGGATTGTGTGGCAAAAACGACGAGCGCCGCAACCGCACCGGCTCCGGTTCCTGCGGCGCTCCCCACTAGCAGTACGATCGTCGCAGCGGTGACGCTCGCGGCGACGATATTGACCCACCTGGCACTCTGAATCGGTGATGCTCCCGCCCAGATAGGGCCGGCCATCAGCATCGGGTACCCTGGCGGCCAGAGTGAGAGCGCGGAGGTGGAGTCAGGGCGGTTCCATACACCTGTAGGGACTCGCAACTCCCCGCGTCGAATGAGCGAGGTGGCTACCCCGATGTAGGCCATCCCGTCCGGATCCAGTCCGGGCCCAGGTGATCGGGTAGAAAAAAAGACGAGGGCCGCGGCAATAACCGCGGCCCCTCCAGCAATCAGTAATTTCAGCTGCGCGGCGTCGTTGGATTCATCGGCGTCGTGGAGCTGTCATGCTTCATCATCGATGAGTCATGCTTCATCATCGACGAGTCATGCTTCATCATCGATGAGTCGCGCATCATACCGTTCTTCATCATACCGTTCTTCATCATGCCGCTATCACGCATCATGGTGCTATCGCGCATCATGCCATTACGCGCGCCTCTCCGCATTGGGCGGGCGCCATTGCGCATACCGTTACGCGTGCCACGGCCCATCGTGGAGTCGCCGTGCATCATGGTGCTGTCCCCCATCATGCCATTACGCATGCCACCGTTCATCGTGGAGTCGCCGCGCATGCCATTACGCATGCCCCGACCCGTCGCACCAGTCCGGCCGCGGCGCATGCCTCGACGGCTGCCGTTCATGGAGCTGTCACCATTCATCATCGAGCCGGACGACATGCCCGAAGACATGCCAGAAGACATCGCTGACCCAGAACGTGCTTCAGACATGGACGGAGCAGGCGTGCCAGAGCTGAAGCCGATGTGCATGGCATCCAGGAGGGCCGCCGGCCCTGCGCCAGCTGCATTGTACTTGGAACCGCACTTCTTCACTGCGCTACGGGTCATCGCATCAACGTGGCCGGTGATGTGCGACACGCCGCAACCGTCGTCGCGCAGCTGCTGCTGCAGGGCGATGGTCTGGACGCGGGAAAGGTTCTGCGCGAACGCAGGTGCTGCGGAACAACATAGAGCCGCAAGGGCGGCCAGTGAGCGGACTTTCATATTTCGCCTCCAGAGGGGGATTCACGCGCAACAGTGCGCAACCCCTCGTGGTTCGCAACTAACGGGCCGCTGAGCTACCGGAAGGCAACATGCGCGGCAACTGCACCCGCCACCACCAGTGCCACAGCGGCCGCCAGCAGCATCGCCGGATTCATCGACACCCCTCGCCGGTACCAGGGCTGCTGCAGCTTGTAGGCGTCGTCAGGGAGCGACTCCATTATCCGCTTGTGTACGTACAGCGGAGTGGTGCGGCTCCGGAGCGTTTCTGCCTCGTCGTGGATCTTGGTCCACAGATCGACAGTGTCGTTACCGCCAGGGGTCGCTCGCATCACCGCCAACTTGATATCGCCATCGAGCCACTGATGCAGCAGCGCCGGCGATCCGGGTGGCAGCGGAACCTCGCGATCGGAGGCAGGCACCCCCGGTACCATGGATGGTGATGGCGTCGGGGATGGATCGAAGCCCAGCTCTCCGTGGGCCTCTTCCGGATGAAGATCGTCGTACATCACGCGTATTTCTCCTCAAGCAGGTGCTGGAGCGCCTCACGCGCTCTGTGAACACGCATTTTAAGAGCCCCAACTGTTGTACTCAGCAATTCGGCCATTTCTTCGTAGGATCGCCCCTCCGCCTGCCTCATCATGAAAGCCTTCCGGAGAGACGGAGCAAGCGCGGCGAGCGCCACCTCGAGGTCTGATCGCAACTCGTTGCGATCGAGCTCCTCTTCAGGCGTCGTGTAGGAGGACGGCTGATCGTCCTCTTCGTAACTGACATGAGTACGGCGGATGTTCTTGAGCCAGTCCTTGCATGCGTTCGCCACGATGCGAAAGACCCATGCATCAAAACGCCCGCGCACCTCGCCAAGATGCTGGTATGCTTTGATGAACGACTGCTGGAGAATATCCTCGGCAACGTCCGGGCTGCCGGTCATCCCGAGCGCGTGCCGGTACAAGGGGTCACTGTACCGGACGATCAAGACTTCGAACGCGTCTCTCGACCCGTTCATTACCCGCCGGATGATCTCCTGGTCGAGGTCAGCCTGATCGACCTGAACGGTTGGAGCAGTCACAGATGTTCCGTGCGGTTACTGGTGGGGCGAGGAGGAGTTCATTTCCATTATTCCGGGCATAATATCCACTATTGCTCGGGGACGCGCCACCCCGATGTGATTATGGCGCGATTTTAGCGCAATCTGAGCCGTAAGACAGCCCGGCCCCGCTTGCGAAAGTGTAGAAAAATCATATACTTAGCGCCATTCATACCCCACCTACCCTCAACCCGCCGACCATGGTCGATAAGTCAGCGACGCCTGAGGTGACGCCGGAGGACCCGGCCGCTCCGCCGGCGACGCCCGTTGTTCCTCCCAAACGCAGCCCTGGCCACCGTGGAGCAGATGTAAAGGACACGGTCGCCGAAATGACCGCCAAAGCCCACGAGATAAGCCTTGAGGCCGGCAGCAAGATGGCTGCCGCCATGAAGGACGTGATTAATGCTGCGGCGGGCATCACCGGTTTCGTTCTGGAAAGCGCTCGCGATCTGGCACAGTATATGGTCCGGCGCGGTCAGATGACGCAGGACGAGGCGGACAAGCTCATTCGCCAGGCCGAAGAGGCACAGGCCAATCGGGGGAGCACCGGCTCCAGTGCCCCGTCGTCATTCGCAGCAGTGCTCGCCGCGAACGACGCCGACGTTGAGGAAGAGGACGACGTGCTCGAGGTGTCGGACGAGGAGTCTGTGGAGTCCGGGGACATGGACAGCGGCTCAGCCGACTCGGAGACGGGCGCCGAAGCTGCTGCCGGTTCTGCCCACAAGACCGCCGCAAAGCACCCAGCGGCCAGCAAGACTGGAGCGGCCACCAAGTCCAAGACTGCCGCGAAGGATGAGAAGCCCGCAGCCAAGAAGGGCGCGTCCGCTCCGGCTGCCAAGAAGGGGACCGCCAAGCAGAAATGAACGCCGTCGAGTTGACGGCGGCGCTGGTCCAGTTCGACTCCCGCAACCCCTCGCTCGTCTCCAGTTCTACGGGCGAACGAGGGGTCGCTTGTTTCCTCGGCCGCGTGCTTGACGATTGGGGCTTCCGGACCGAGCTGGTGGACGTTGCTGATGGCCGCTGCAACCTGATTGCGCGCGCCGGTGCCGCGACGGCTGGAGCACGGACGCTGATGCTCAACGGGCACCTGGACATCGTCGGAACGGACGACATGACGCACCCGCCGTTCGTCCCCAGCATCGTTGACGGACTGCTGTATGGTCGTGGGTCAGCGGATATGAAAGGCGGAATTGCCGCCATGTGCGTGGCGGCCCGCGACGCGCTCCAGCGTGGGATAGCCGGCCAGATCGTCATCGCCGCGGTGATCGACGAGGAATACGAGAGCCTTGGCACTCGCGCCCTCGTGAGCTCTGGTGTCCGGACCGATGCGGCGATCATCACCGAGCCAACTGGGCTGGCCATGTGCCCGGCTCATCGCGGCTTTGTATGGGCCCGGTTGGACTTCCGTGGCCGCGCAGCGCACGGCAGCCGCTACGACCTGGGTGTGGACGCCATTACCCACGCCGCACTTGTGATCGCTGAGCTGCATCGCCTGCAGCTCGACGTGCTGCACCGGAGATCTCACCCGCTACTCGGGCGCCCATCGCTACACGCGTCCACCATTGCCGGCGGCACCGGCCTGTCTACCTATCCCGACCGGTGTACCGTGAAAATCGAGCGGCGGACGATACCAGGCGAAACGGAGGCGACCTTTCTGCAAGAGCTGAACGAGTCCTGTCACATCGTCCGGAGCTCCAACCCAACGCTGGACGTAAGCATTCAGGTCACCACGTCACAACTCCCCAGTGATGTGCCGCTCGACGCGCCGGTTCTAGCCGAGCTGGAACGTGCACTGAAGGAGGAGAACATCCCGATCCGCATCGAAGGTTTGAGCGCGTGGACCGATGCGGCACTCCTGAACGAGGCTGGCATACCGGCGATATGCTTCGGACCAGGCGATATTGCGCTGGCGCATTCGAGCACGGAATGGGTTCCGGTGCAGCAGATCCACGACGCCACGCGGGTACTGGAGCGCTTCATCAGCACGTGGTGCAATGGGTTTCAGAGTCAACCAAGCGCATGCAGCTAAATACAGCTAAGTAGATGCAGTTAAACAGCAGGCAGTACAACCTGTTGGAGCGGGCCGTGACTGACGGGCGCCGCATCGTTGTGTATCGCCGTGGATCGGAGTTCATCGTGCGTCCGGAGTCGCTCGGACTGCGGGCCGGCCGCGAAGCGATCGAGACGGTGCAGCCGGCCACGGGTGACAGAATGACGATATACATCGACGACATGGATGATTTCGAGGTGGTCGGTGACTGAGCCGCAGCCGGACCTCAAGCCGGATCTGATCGCGGTCTACGCCGACGAGTCGTGCCTCGGTAACGGGAAGCAAGGCGACAACGCCGGGGCGGCTGGGGGAGTGGTCGAGTGGTTGAATCCGAAGACCGAGGAACTGGTTCGCTGGGACTACTGGATCAGCGAGCCGGCAACTACCAACAACAGAATGGCTCTCCGCTCAGTGATCGAGGCGTTCCGCGGAATTTCGTCCAAGCGCGGGACGTTCAGAGTAGTGTTCACCACAGACTCGCGCTACATCGTGGACGGAATGACATCCTGGGTACACGGCTGGGCCGCGCGCGGCTGGACGCGCAAGGCCGGTCCCATCGAGAATCTGGAGCTGTGGAAGGAAGCGCTGCGCGCACTGGGCCAGCACCACTGCGAGTGGCGCTGGGTGCGCGGTCACAACGGGCAGCCGCAGAACGAGTACGCCAACCACCTCGCCACCCGCGCCGCGGCGGCTCAGGGCTCGTCCGGGGGGCTGGTGCCGTCCAGCTTTGGCGCATGGCATGCACAACACAACGGGACCGGACTGGCGAAGCAGTCAGTCACCCCGTTTCCAACCCACGAAACGTTCAAGGGGAAGCACCGAGCATGGACGATCTAGACCGCCTCTACCGCCGGCTGGTACACAACATCCGCGCGAACAGGCCGGAATACCTGCAGATCCCATTCACCGTTCGCGAGCTGTACGAGCAGATCATCCCCTATCGTCACAATCGCCGCGAGCTCGGGATCGATACCAACGACGATTACGAGGTCGCGGTCGCTCGGCTCCTCTCGGGCGAGCGTGGCTACCTGCAGGGTGATCCCGCCATGCAGGAGCAGCTGCGGCGAGAGCTGGCGGCGCAGACGGGGGACCCGGGCGTTTTCAAGGATCACGGCGATGCCACGGTGTCGCTCACCCCCGCCGCCAGCGACGCGCGAACTCCGGCGGCCGGAGTTGGCGTAGCTGGGATGCAGACACCGGTAGAGGGTGTACCCGCCACGATGGCGAGCGCGCCGTCTGCTGCACCTGCACCTGCCTCGCCCAACGCGCCTGTAGCCAGAGACGCCGCACCGCCGGTTCAGTCTGCGCCGGTTCAGTCTGCGCCGGTTCAATCTGCGCCCGCTCAATCTGCGCCCGCTCAATCCGCGCCCGCTCAATCCGCGCCCGCTCAATCCGCGCCCGCTCAGACAGCCGACGCTCAACCTTCTGCCACTTCCACCGCGGTCGCATCCGAAGCACAGGTGCCGTCGCTCCTCTCTTCTCTATCCAATATCGAAATGCCCACAGGATGCCGATTCTGCGGCGGCACGCTCCCCGAAGGGCGCGACGCGAACTACTGCCCACATTGCGGTGAGAACCTCCACACCAAGCGCTGCCCGGCGTGCGGCGCCGAGATGGATACTTCGTGGGGATTCTGCGTTACATGCGGCAGGAAAGCGGGGTAGCCGTACTTGGCAATTGCTGATGCCGATCAGCCCTTGCCTCTGAACGCACCTTTTGTAATCAACCGCACTCCGCGCTGATAGGTTAGGTACGCGTACGCCCACTGTAGCAGGACGCTGAGCCGGTTGCGGAACCCGATCAGGTACGTGATGTGGATGCCCAGCCACATCCACCACGCTGGGCGGCCGGACAGCTTGACTCTTCCGCCGAACAGATTGGCGATGGCTTTGCCTCGCCCGATCGTGGCAAGGTCGCCCTTGTTGAGGTAATCGAAGTCCTTGCGCGGCTGGCGCGTCATGCTGGCCATGATGTTCTTCGCGGCCACGCGGCCTTCCTGCATCGCGACCTGAGCCACGCCCGGTGCGGGCTCGCCATTGTTCTGTAGCGCGTACGCAAGATCACCGATGACGAGCACGTTTGGATGACCGGGGATGGAGAGATCGCGCTCGACTATCACCTGTCCCGATCTGGTGAGCGGCACGCCGAGTGACTTGGAGATGGGCGCGGCGGTATTGCCAGCCGCCCAGAATACGGTGTGCGTTTTTATGGCGTGGTCGCCCACGTACACAGCATCGGCGGTGATGTTGGTCACGGCGGACGACGTGCGCACGTCGACGCGCAGCTCCGTCAGATCACGTGAGGCGTCGGCCGCGAGCGATTCGGGAAACGATGGCAAAATGCGGGGGCCGGCTTCGAGCAGGATGACCGCCGTGTCGCGCGTGTCCACGTGCCTGAAGTCCCTGCGCATCGCGACCGCAATGTCCTGCATCACTCCCGCCAGCTCGCACCCGGTGGGGCCTCCGCCAACGATAACGAAGGTGAGCCAGACGTTCCTCTCCTCAGGGGTCCTGGCGCGTTCCGCCTCCTCGAACGCGGATAGAAATCGCCCGCGTATCTCTATCGCATCTTCGATCGTTTTGAGGCCCGGCGCGAGCTGTTCCCACTCCGGGTGACTGAAGTACGAGTGTCGCGTGCCGGCCGCCACGATGAGATAATCGTACGGGAGCGACAGCCCGGGCTCCTCGCCCGAGGGATCGGCGCATCGCACGACCTGCGCATTCACATCGATGTCTGTAACCTGGCCGAGCACGACGGTGGTGTTGGCCTGATGCCTGAGGATGTGGCGGATGGCGCCGGCTATGTCACTGGGCGCGAGCGCGGCGGTGGCCACCTGGTACAGGAGCGGCTGGAAGAGGTGATGGTTGGTCCGGTCGACAACAGTGAGGTCGACGTTGGCGCGCCCAAGCTTGCGCGCCGCTGTCAAGCCGCCGAACCCTGCACCGATGATCACTACGCGTGGACGTGTCGACATCTACCTGGGCACCACCGGCCGGTATGGAACTGTGAGACTATGAACTAACGCATGCGTGATTCCGCGACACGAGCTAGCAAAGTCATTATCAGGACCAGAAGAATCAGCAGCGCACTGTACGCGGCCGCGGTCCCGAATGCGTACGCGCGCAGCTGAGCCAGGATTTCGATCGAGATGGGGCGGTTGCCGTGCGTGTACAGCACCACGCTTGCAACGAACTCGCCAACAGCCGTAACCGCGGCGAGTAGGGCGCCAGCAACTATGCCAGGTCTGGCCGCGGGGATGACTACCCGCCTCATGGCCAGCCACCACGAGGCGCCAAGGCCGCGCGCAGCGGGCTCGAGCGACGGGTCCATCTGTCTGAGTGAGCCCTCGATTGCAGACGCTACCAGCGGTATGTCGCGCACAAAGTACGCGAGCGGCAGGATCCAGAACGTGCCAACGAGGAGCACCTTGCCGGTGGATAGGTCGTTCCGATTGAACGTCGCCAGCAGGCCGAGCGCGACCGCCGTTCCTGGTATTGCCCACGGCAATGCGACGAGGATCTCCAGCATCTTGCGACCAGCAAAGGTGCGCATGACAACGAGATACGCCGCCGCCGCGCAGAATACAACATTCGCCGCGGTGGCCATTAGCGCCATCGTGATGCTGTTGGCGATCGGGGTCCACAGCTGATTCTCCGAGAAGAGCCCGCTATAGTTTTCGAGTGTGTACACGGGTGGCAGAACCTGCGTGGTCCAGGCGCCGTCCTTTGCGAAGGAGACGAGCAGCACCATCAGGTGCGGCAACACGAGTATCAGCACAATCACGGCGGCCAACGCCGCGAGTGAGATTCGGGCGCCACGCGACTGCACCACGCGCCGCGTCGCTGCACCCTTGCTCGACGCGACGTATGCACGCTTCCCTTCCAGCCATCTGAACAGCAGCAGCCCGGCGATGGCGCT
Source organism: Gemmatimonadaceae bacterium (assembly GCA_050998035.1). Classification (GTDB taxonomy): domain Bacteria; phylum Gemmatimonadota; class Gemmatimonadetes; order Gemmatimonadales; family Gemmatimonadaceae; genus Fen-1247. The sequence continues at coordinate 46,113 of JBPCQO010000202.1, forward strand.
CAGCGCGAGCACGGACGTCTCAACGTACGCGAGGCCAATTGCGTCGTTCAGCTTGGAATTGAGGATCTGCGTGGATAACACGCGGGTGCCGCCGCCAAAGACGTACGGCGCCGAGAAGGAGCCGAGCGCGTTCATGAAGACCAGCAGCGCCGAGCCGGCTATGGCCGGTGTGAGGAGCGGAAGCGTTATCACTCTGAGGCGGCGCAGTGGTGATGCGCCCAGCCCCACCGCCGCTTCGTCCAGGGTGGTGTCGTAGCGCTCCAGACCGGCCGAGACAAAGAGGTACACGTACACGTACATGGTGTACGCGTGGATGAAGACAATCGCGCCGATCCCCGATAGATGCCATGGCACTTCCTTCAGCATCAATACCGATTGAACGACACGCGTGACGACGCCGGTATCGCCGTACAAAAAGAGAAACGAGATCACTCCCACCAACGGCGGTAGAGCCGCCGGCAGCGTGGCCGCCGCGCGCAGCAGGGTGCGCCCAGGAAAGTCGAACCGGGTGAGCAGAAAGGCGAGCGGCACCCCAATTCCAAGCGCGGCGACGACGGAGGCGACAGCGATGACGATGCTGTTCCGAAGTGATTCCACGTCGGACGGGGACTCCGCAAACTCGCGCCAGTGCCCGATACTCCCGGCGACAACCGAGCCATTGGGATAGACCACCGTCCACACGAGGATCGCCAGCAACGGAAGGGCGGCCAGTGTGGCGTACCATTGTGCCCGCGAACGGGGCACCGGAAGCGTGCGCGACGCCGTCATGTTAGCGCTCCCGTCACGGTACGAAAGGCACCGCTCCGTCCACCCTTACTTTGACAACGTCGCCAACGTTGGCTCGTTGGTGTGAGGCGACCTGCACCGTGGCGCCACCCCCGGCGGCGCCATCCACTGTGGCGCCATCAACACCATCCATCCCGTCACCGCCGCTGGTAGCTGACATTCCATCGGCAATCCTGATGTGGTACACATAGGTCGCGCCCGCGAAGCGCCGCGCAGCGATAACGCCGTCCCAACCATCAGCTCCGCGATCCACGTCGAGCGTGAGGATCTCAGGGCGTAGCACCACCGCACCCTCAGGCTCGGCCCCGTCCTCGTCCCGTGATCTGACAGCATCGGTCGGCCGTGTGATCCTGAGCTCGCGAGTGATGTCACCAATCGTCACGGTTGCGTACTCACCATCGGCATACGCGGGTATCAGTGTGGCGTGCCCGATGAAGAGTGCCGCCGCGCGCGAGGCTGGCCGCGCGTACAGCTCTTCTGGCGTGCCAATCTGGAGCACGCGCCCTTCGGACAACAACACAATTCTATCTGCTATTGCGAACGCATCGTCCTGATCGTGCGTGACAAATAGCGCGGGGGCGCCCGTTTCCTTGAGTGCAGCTCTCAGTTCATCACGCGTGCTCTGTCGCAACGTCGGGTCGAGGTTTGATAGCGGCTCATCCAGGAGCAATAGACGCGGCTCGATCACCACGGCACGTGCGAGTGCCACGCGCTGCTGCTCGCCGCCCGAGAGCTGCTGCACCATCCGGTCGCCCTTGCTCGCGAGCCCCACACCGTCCAGAGCGCGAACCGCCTGGCGGCGGCGCTCCGCACGCGGCACGCCGCGCGCCTCCAGTCCAAACGCAACATTGTCGGTGATGGACATATGCGGGAAGAGCGCGTATTGCTGGAAGACCATGCCGAAGCCGCGCTTCGCGGGCGGGAGTTTGGTGATGTCGGTGCCGTTGAACAGCACCCGCCCCGAATCCGGCCGCTCGTACCCCGCCACAATCCGCAGCGTGGTCGTCTTTCCCGATCCCGAAGCGCCCACCAGTGCTACCAGCTCGCCCGGCGCAACCTGGAACGATACACCGTCAACCGCGTGCTGGGTTTCGAATATGCGCGTCAACTGTTCGACGACGAGCCCGGATTCAGCTTGATCTACAGAGCTGCTCACGTGCTGCTCACGTTTGGATCATCCACGCTTTCGTATGTGGGCGTCCCAGTAACGCATCCACTCGTTCAGGTGCGCAGCCAGCAACGTGCGATCCACCGGCATTGGCCGGATCTGCGTGCGCGCTACCTGGATCCAGTTGGGAAGCGAGTCCGCCGCAATGTCGGTCCGCACCGGAATGCGCAGGAACTTGCGTGCAGAAGCTATCTCAGCCTGTTTGCTCGTCACGAACTCATAGTACAGCCGAGCCTCGCGCGGGTGGCTGGTGCCGTGCACGATGGCAATCGCGTCCACCAGCAGCGGCGTACCACTCTTGGGGATCACGTAGTCAATCGGAATCCCGACTCTGTCGCGCATCGTCGCCACGTCGGGCATGTCCCACAGCGTGATCAACCCTTCCCTGCTCTTGAGCTTCTGGTACAGGATGGTTGGGTTGAGCACATATTCCTTGGTGTTCGCGTCCAGCCGCTTGAGCCAGTCGTAGCCACTCTGCGGCGAGCCTGTAGTCGTCACGCTGCGCGCGATGATCGCGCCGAAGATCGCGCGCATTGTCCCGGAAGCGATGGGGTCGCGGATGATGACCTTCCCGCGCCACTTCGGATTCAGCACATCGTTCCAATCCTGCGGAGCGCTGTCGCGCGGGATCACGGCTGTGTTGTACGCGATCACTTCTGGCGTGAGAAACGTTCCGTACCACAGATCTTGCGGATCGTGCGCGTCCGCGGGAACGGCACCGCTCCACGTGGGTCGATACGCGTCCAGCAGATGCTCCTTGGCCGCTCGCTCGAATGACTCCGCCGGTGCGCCGAACCAGACGTCAGCCTGCGGGTTCACACTCTCGCCACGCACGCGGTCGAGCACCTCCTGCGATCCCATGTCCACCCACTGTACATCTATCCTGGGATACGCCTTCTCGAACTCCGCTTCGTAGTACTTGAGCAGGTCCGGACCGTGCGGCGAATACACAGTGAGCACGGTCCGGTTGTCCCGAACGCACGACCCCAGTACCGCAAGCGCGAGCACGCGACACAGCACACTTGCGGCATGTTTAATCATCAACGCAGCAGGTTTGCAAAGATACGCGCACCGCCAGGCACCGCCGCCGGCAACTGCCGAAACAGGGCCAGTGTCACATACGTGTAGTGGCCCTTGCCATACGGCGTGGTGAGAATGCCGGCGCGATTTGGCTGCTCGCCCGGATCGTTCATCGCCAGCACGGACTGATAGTGCGCATCGAACGTGCTCGGCATATACGTCGCGCGCTCCTGCACCCACCCCACGAAGTCGCGCTCCGTTATGCGATTCGGGAGGTTGAGTATGGCGCCGGATGGATCAAGGATCGTTACGGGGGCGTTCTCCTCGGTGACGCGCGCGGCTGGGCGCGTCAACGTCACGGGATACGGCATGACCCCACGCTGCTGCATCTCGTTCTGACCATACTGCACCACCAGATTCCCACCCCGCCGCGTCCAATCCAGCAGGTACGCGTTGTTGTCGATCAACGTCTGGCTCGCCTGATATGCACGCGGACCGATCACGATGGTCGTGAACCGCGAAAGATTTGCGATGGGCAGCTCGACGGGGTCGAGCATGGTTACTGGCACACCCAGGTCGCGCAGCGCATCGGCGACGTTGTCGCCCACCCCTTGGACATACCCGACGTTCACTCCCTGCGGCAGCTTCACGTCCAACGCACGAATGGCGACATCCGCCGCACGATATATCCGTTGCGGCGCGATGTGCTCGTAATCGATCGGAACGAAGCCGCTAGTATCCGTGAGCGCGCCATCTCGCACGATCGCGCGCACGTGATGTACGCCTGGCGTGAGCGTCCCCACGGTTCTGAAGATGACCGTACGCGTGGCACCGGGAGCCAACACAACAGTGCGTTGCGCGGAATCCACCCGAATCGAGGCAGGTGTCTCCAGCGCGACAGACACCGTATGCGCCGCGGGCCAGGACGAGCGTAGCGTGACCTCGAACGCGCGGTCCAGCGGCGTTCCGGCACGCGCCATCTCGATATCGCGGTTGAATGTCACAGAGACTCCGGGCGCCGTCGCCAACGGACGCTGCACTTCACCGCGAACGGGATCTGCATAGCGATATAGCGGCGGCGTGCGCACCACGATCGGTGCACGACCGGGGATTGGCACCTGGACCGGGAGCCACGAGTCCTTCATTCGTTCATCGTCGGAGATCGAATCAGATGCAAACGCAAACAGGTCCCCCACTCGTGGACGGGCGAGCCAGTACGGCTGGGTAATGCGCCTGCCTTGAACGTACACTGTGTGCGATGCTGCGCTGTCGAGCACGCCACGTCGGTACACGCTCACGCGAACGGCGACGCTGTCGTCCAGCGCAACGCGCGCACGCTCCGCAACAGCTTCGGTGGCGACCTGCGCTTCCGCCAACGCGATGCGATCACGGTCGGCCGCGGTAACAGTGCGTGTGGTGTCGATTCCATCGAACAGCGACCGTTCCGATTGAGCGGGCGTTGACGCATTGACGTGGCTCGCCTCGCGTCTCAGATAATCCATCGACACGCCCTTCCGCGGCGCGGTCCCGAACCCTTGCGATTTGTGCTGGCTCCGGCTCTCCGCCGCTATCTCGGCGTACGACTTCCCGAGAATTGGATCGTACTCTCCCACGTTGATGGCGAGAGTACCCGACTCCGGTGAGAAGCGCGCGCCGCGATAGAACTTGAGCGGCGTCCATGGCGCTCCGTAGATCCGCGCTGGAAAGCGCACTGTATCGCCAGCCAGATCGTACGCTTCGCGCGCTAAAATTCCGGCAACCTGATGCTGACCATGTCCATCGCGTGGAGTACCCGAGAACACGGACACGATCACCTGCGGCCGGAACGCACGCACCACTTTTACAACATCACCCAACAGCGAATCGTGCGGCCAGTGCTCGAAGCTCTCGGCCGCCGTCTTAGAAAACCCAAAGTCGTATGCGCGCGTGAAGTACTGATGTGCACCGTCTATTTTCCGCGCCGCGAGCAGTTCTTCCGTGCGTATAACGCCGAGTGCTTCACCCAACTCGTTTCCGATGAGGTTCTGTCCGCCATCGCCACGCGTGAGAGATAGATAGGCAGTCTCAGCACGATGACCGCGAGCGAGCCATGCGATGAGCTGCGTGTCCTCGTCGTCCGGATGCGCACCGATCACCAGAACGCGGTTGTTCACGCCAGCGGCTGCTCTCGCCTCCGCCAACGCGACGATGCCGCGCTCCTGGGCTCCTATGAAACGCGGCACCGAGACACCCGCCGCTGCGGCTATGATACCGGCGCCGATTGCAGCGCGCGTAATGCGTCTCCGTGCTATCGTGTGGCCGCCCGCGCCCGCCCGCCCTGTGCAGGCTGCGGCAATGCAAACACCTCACTCACGATCCGTTCCTGTTCAACCTTGTGCGCTTCGGCGTAACCTTCGGCCGTGCTCGCGCGCTCTGGCCGGCCGATGTAGCGAATCGCTATCGCGTTGCCAGTCGAGACGCGCAGCCGCGGCCACACGTACGTCCAGGCACCCATGTTCTTTGGCTCTTCCTGGGCCCATACCACTTCTTCGATGGCGGGGTACGAGTCCACAATGCGCGCCACCTGATCGTGCGGCCAGGGATACAGCTCCTCAACCCGCACGAGTGCGACTTCGGGAACAGCATCGCGGCTCTTATCAAGCAGATCATAGTAGATCTTCCCGGTGCAGAACACCACGCGCTTCACGCGCTCACGCTGCGGAGCGGCGCTGGCATCATCCAGCACTGGCTGGAAGGTGGACGACGTGAGATCGGACAGGCGAGAGGCGGCCTCGGGGAGACGCAGCAGGCTCTTGGGCTGCATCAGAATTAAAGGGCGACGCTCTGGCGACATTGCCTGACGCCGAAGGACGTGGAAGTACTGAGCCGGCGTGGTTGGGTACGCCACACGCATGTTGCCCTCAGCACAGAGCTGTAGATATCGCTCCAGCCGCGCGCTCGAATGCTCCGGACCGCCCCCTTCGTAGCCGTGCGGCAGCAACATCGCTAGCGAGCACTCCTGCCCCCACTTCAACCGCCCCGATGAGATGAACTGATCCATGATCGGCTGCGCGACGTTGGCGAAGTCGCCGTACTGCGCTTCCCACAGAACGAGCGTGTCCGTCGCGATCACGCTGAAGCCGTATTCAAAGCCCAGTACCGCGGTCTCCGACAGCGGCGAGTTGAACACGTTGAACGTACCGGTCGCGCCCGCAACGTGTTGCAGCGGAACGAAGATGTCACCGGTCTCGGAATCGTGCAGCACAGCCTGCCGATGCGAGAACGTTCCGCGCTCCGCGTCCTGTCCGGTCATGCGCACCGATTTGCCCTCCTTCAGCAGCGAGCCCAGCGCGAGCGCCTCTGCATGTCCCCAGTCGATACCCCCCTTGTCACCCATGGCATCACGCCGCCGGGCCAGAGTACGTGCGACGCGACTGTTCGCCTTGAATCCGGCGGGCCAGGCAAGCATCCCCTCGTTGATCTCGCTGAGAACGTCTGCAGCCACGCCGATGTTAACGGACGCGGTTGCAATATCAGCTGGGACCGCGGCTCCGTCAGTCGTATCCGGCCGCGCGCTCTGCTGGATCTGCTCCAACTTGCCCATGATTTCGCGCTCGACGCCCTGCACTTCATCTGAGGTCGAAACGCCCGCCACGATCAGCCGGTCGCCCCATACCTCGCGCGGTGTCTTGTGCGCGCGGATCTTGTGATACAGAAGCGGCTGCGTGAACGCAGGCTCATCCGTCTCGTTGTGACCATGGCGACGGTAGCTCACCAGATCGATCAGCGCATCCTTGCCGAACGTTGCGCGGTATGCAGCGGCGAAGCGCACCGCCTGCACGCACGCCTGCGCATCATCGCCGTTCACGTGCACGATCGGAATGTCGAATCCCTTTGCCGGGTCGCTGGCGTAGCGCGTCGAGCGCCCGTCCCGCGGATCGGTGGTGAAGCCAACCTGATTGTTCACGATGATGTGCACCGTTCCGCCCGTCCCGAAACCAGGGAGCAAGGCCAGGTTGAGCGTCTCGGATACAATGCCCTCGCCCGGGAAGGCTGCGTCGCCGTGCACACACACCGGAATCACCGCACTCGCGTCACTGCCTCCGTTGCCGTCGCGCTGCTTGGCTCGGGCGACGCCCTCCAACACTGGGTTCACGAACTCCAGATGACTCGGATTGGGGACCAGCGTGAGCGCGATCGGGCGGCCGCCAATGTCGCGCGTACCGTCGTAACCCAGGTGGTACTTGACGTCGCCACTACTGTCTACCGCGCTCCCCTCGGAGTGCCGTCCCTCGAATTCATCGAAGATCTTGGAGTAGGGCATACCGAGTATGTGCGCCAGCACGTTGATGCGCCCGCGGTGCGCCATGGCGAGCGCGACATCGCGCGCTCCGCTCAATGCGGCAAGTGCGATCAGCTCGTCCAGCATTACTACCAGCGCATCGCTCCCCTCTATGGAAAAGCGCTTGTATCCCTGGTACGCACGGCCGAGGAAGCGTTCCAGCGCATCGACTTCGGTGAGACGGCGCAGAATGTTCTTCTGCTCGTCCACCGTGAGCGGCTGCTGATAGCTTCCGCTCTCCACCGCCTCACGCAGCCACTGTCGCTCGGCCGCCGACCCGAGATGCTCGAACTCGAACCCTAGCGTGGAGCAGTACAGGGCACGCAGGCGCCTGATCGCATCGGCCGCCGTCGCATCAGGTAGCCCGAGTGCGAAGCCGGGGAGCGAGGCGAGTTCTGCCTCGCTCACATGATGGAACTCTGGGCTCA